>JBHJOQ010000088.1:0-11941 GCA_050329555.1 Acidimicrobiia bacterium
CCCAACGAGCAGCCCTCTTCAGCGGGCTCCTCGAACAACTCCACCAGGACAACCACACATGAGTCTCGCCCGTCGCCACCCTCCCTTCCTTGACAAGATCACCGGCATAATGCCGGTTATCGGATGGCTTATGGCTGCGCGATATGCTCTGGGTGCGGAGCGTTATGTGCGGCCGGATGACCGAACCAGCGTGAAACCTGTGAGACTTGTCGCATGCAGGAGATCGTGTTCGACCACGAAGGCACCGTCACCGAGGTCCGTGAGTCTGACTACGCGGGTCGTCCGTATCGCGCCTTCTACCTCACACGGGTGGGAAAGCCCGGTAGTCCGAGGCCCGTCGCGATCGAGGCCGCTCTCGGCTTGATGGGCTTTGACAGAATCGTCCTCGACGAGGAGCTGAGCGGAGACGGCCGCTGGCATATGGCTGCGTTCGACAGCGACTCTAGGGGCGTAGCAAGAGACGAGCGCGTGCGCCAGCTGCAGGAACTCAGTCAACAGACTGGAAGCAACTTCGATGGTGGAGTCATCGTCGGATAGAAGTGCGAGATCACCCGATCTGGGCGCGTAACGCTCCACGTCGAGACCGCATGAGATCGAAGCACTTAAAGGGTCGCCTACCCCCCGCCGATTGGAACCTACGCACCTATTGATATACCATCTGTGGTATGACAGTGTGTAGGTGTGGTATGGGGCACCGTGGAAGCGGAACCGGAGGTCGCCGAGTGGCTCGACGAGCTCCCAGATGAACAGTTTGGTCGTGTCGAGTTCTACATCGACCTGCTTGCCGATCGAGGATCGCAGCTCGGGGAGCCGTATACCCGCCAGCTTCACGGCAAGCTCCGCGAGCTGCGGTTCTATCTGGGACCAACCGGCGATGCGGTGCGTATCACCTATTACATCGCGTCAGGCCGGAGGATCATCCTGTTGACCGTGTTCCGCAAGCAGCGACGAAGAGAGCGATCCGAGATACACCGAGCAGTCCGTGCGATGGAAAAGTGCATAGCCGCAGGGCATACCGCGGAGGACGAAGATGAGTAAGAGAACCACCTGGTCCGACTTGAAAAGCCGGCGCGGCGACACTGAAGCTCGACGCCGCGGCTATCAGCAGTCCAAACACGCTTTTGAGCTCGGAGCAAGGGTCCGCGCCGAAAGAGAACGGCTCGGACTCACCCAAACCGAACTGGCTGAACGGATGGAAACCACCCAGCCGACCATCGCACGTCTCGAAGCAGGTGGAGTCACTCCAAGTCTCGACACGCTCCGCCGGGCCGCCAACGCGCTCGGACTCGAACTAGTAGTCGAGTTCCGGGAACAAGCATCCGCCTGAATCACACAGGCCGTCCCGATCACCAGATCTCGGGCAATAACGCCCATTTCAGAGACCGAGCGAGATCGGCACTTCGTGCTCGGACTCCTGATTGGGTACCTGGGGTCGCCTCCAGTTCAGCGGGCGATCCCAGCTGTATTCGTTGGCTGTATATCAGGCTGTCCGGCGATGACCGGCTACGAAGCCGCCGAACATGAAGACGGCCACTGGGTCGTCAGTGAAGAACGGAGCGAGCTCGTCCATTAGCCAGGACCTCAGTTGCTTTTCGGTCTTGGCACCACTTTCGATGACGGCCTGCAGGTTGCTTTGGGTAAGCAAATACGTTGCTAGCTGGTCGGACGAGAACGACACCGGATGGTCGTAGCTTTCCCACCCCGTGTGCCGCCAGTTTCCTAGGTCCTGCGGCGGCCGCCAAGATCTGTCCCTTGGTGGCGACGGGTACACGGAGAGGTAGACGTCTCGGGCCCACCGGCCGAAGTCGTCGTGGTCCAGCAATCGCCCTGTAAACCAGTGGTCGTAGACCACAAGCCATGCGTCGGGCTTAGCGACACGCGAAGCCTCAGCCAGAAATTGCTTTTGATCGAACCAGTGCAGCGCCGAACCCACGGAGATCAGGTCACACGACTGGTCTTCGACTGGAAGGTGCTCAGCTGAGCCAATGCGGTACGAAACGTTGTCAGCAGGGATCGCCCTTTCAAGCATTGCCTCCGACGGTTCAACCCCGACGACTCGTTCAGCCAGTGGAGCGATTGCCAGTGTCGAGATGCCGGTGCCGCTCCCGACATCGACGGCGAACTCCACAGCGACTTCGATTCCGGTGATTCTGCGAATGATGTCGGCCACCAGCTGCGAGTAGTCAGGCCTGCCATCGGCATACAGGCGGGCCGCAACGTCCGATGTGAACGGATTAGCTGGCATGACCTGGAGACCGTACTCGGCTGGCACGCCGGATCGCAAGCTATCGAACGATAACGCACACCTCAGGAACCGATCAGATCGGCACTTCGGCGGGCGTCGAACATCGGCTGGCATCCTGCTGCGCAGGCATACATACTCGACACTCGTGAGGAATCAGACCATGGTCGTGGACTTACGGGATCGTTCGCTCGACTCCATAACGAAGTCGGACAACGATATCGAACTCCGCACGCCCGCCAGGTCTGACGTTCAAGGAATTGGGCGGCTCTATTTCGCGGCATATGAGCCTGGGCTCGTCGGCCAAACTGTCGAGGAAGCCGTTGCGGACATCGAAGCCTCATGGAACGGCGACTACGGCGAATTCTGGGAAGAAGGATCTGTGGTCGCCGAACAGGACGCCAGGATCGTCGGAGCCCTGCTCACGGTGAAACAAGCTCCTTGGGACCAAACCCCCGACGGCCCATTCATCATCGAACTGTTCGTTGACTCCGACCTGCGGGGCACGGGTATCGCCCGACAACTGATGGAACGCGCCCTAGACGCCATGGTGAGAGAAGGAGCGCAGTCCGTCGGGCTGCGTGTTCTTGCCGACAACACGCGAGCCCAGAACTTCTATCGATCCGTCGGATTCGTCGATTGGACGCCAACCTAGAGGGGCACAAGATCAACAGATCCCGGACGGAACCGCCCATAATTCAGAGTGCCCGGTATCGGCACCACTAGCTCAGGTCCTACCGCTCCTCGGGCGGGCCATCTGAAACCGGCGGATTCGGTTTCCAGGCGGTCTGAAGCGGCAGGAGCGATGCGACATCGAGGCTTCGGACGCCCTTTGGTGTCGGCAGCAGGACTCTGATGTTCGGGTGGTAGTCGAACAGGATCTGGCGGTCACGACCACATGGACTGATCACACCACGACCTCCGTCACCGACGGCGACGATCGTCTCGAGCTCTCGACCACCAGCCGCGCGTGCTGTTGCCAAGGCCACAAGCTCCGCACAAGGTCCGCCGGTGAAGTGGTAGAGGTTGATGCCGCCGTATATGCGTCCTTCGCTGTCGCGAACTGATGCACCTACGGTATGCACCGCCCCGTCGGAGTTGGCGTGGACAATCTGACGAGCGAACTCAATCAGATCTTCGTCTGCTTTGGTCAAAGGCTGGCCATGCTCCGTCATTACTCGGCCATGGTATCGCCGGAGTCGATTTCTACCCTTTGACCGGAGCCAGATCACCGAATATCGAGCGGTAACGCTCCGATCAGAGGTTGCTCGATAACGGCACGTCGGCGTGCGTTAACGAGACACGCGTAGAGCGGCAAGACTCTTCGTCGTGCAACCGAATCCGTCTCTGGCGCGTGATAGGTGTATGGATGATGCTGTCATTTGGCGCAAGCACAAAGAGGAGCTGATTCGCTACGCCACGGTTCTCGTGGGCGTGGACCATGCGGAGGACGTTTTGTCGACGGTGGTGGAGCGGGTCCTGCGAAGGAGTGGGTCATTGGTCGTCCTGGATGATGCCCGCCCTTACCTTTTCAGGGCGGTGCTCACAGACGCTTCATCGGGAGTCAGAGGCGGGATCCATCCACGGACCATAAGGCGCCGGACCAAGACCGCGGTGGCTGTCACTGCGCCCACTGCCGCCGTAAGAGGGAGCCAGGGGCTGGCACGACCATGGGCCTGCTCGAGTGGCACTCCAACAGAACCTAGGAAATCCAACAACATCGGATCGGCTTTGAGCCATCCTCCCACGACATACATGCCTAGCCGGTCTTCACCAGGTGACAGGTAGAAGCCTTGCTCCGCATGAACGATCGGGCCACCATCGACCTGTGGAAAGACCTCAAATGGTAATTTGCTGCCATTAGCCCAATAGAAGGTGATCACATATTTTGTGGCGGACTCAATCTCATCAAGGGCAAGAAGAGGTCGGTCACTAACCGGGCTGGTGACCGCGCCCGAATATCCGAATACAAGGTGGTCGAACCCAATATGTCCTTCTAGCAACGCCAATGGAGAATCGCTCGTTGAGTAGATTGGCCCTGGGAGAACGATGGGCTGGTTGATTCCGGGCCCTTCGATCGTCGCCCGTTGAATGCCGATCGCGTGAGCTGGAAGCGCGGCAAACCCAAAGAACACTGCTGCCGTCGTTATAACCAGCAATCTCCTCATCTCAATCCTCACGTTCTCCTGTATTCATACCCTTCAAGTTTCCCTTCTCTTCATTTCCCCCGCTGCGACAGCATGGCCATTTGTGCCCTGCTCAGATCACAACATCATCCAAAACGCCGACCCCGACGAGACTCCGCCGAGATCACAACGTACGCCGAAGTGCCGATGTTCGAGTGCATGTCTGTCACCAATATGAGCGTCGTCTGATGGCCCATATGAGAAACAGTGTCGCTGAGCCAATGGCTGCGAAGGCCCCTAAGTGTTCAGGGCTTCGAACGGCAACGGGCACAGCTTCTTCTACCTCGGAGGGTGGGGCGCCAAGTGAGGCGAGTGTGTCCGCTAGATCGTCAGATGCACGGAACCATCCGGTGACGCCGGACCCCCACTCCTCGAGGCCCTCCTGCTTGGGAGTGTGGATCACTGGTCCATCGTCGGCTTGCGGGTAGATGAACTGGTGGAAAGTCCGTTCTACAACGGACTCATCGGCAAAGCCACCCCTGACCCACGTCAAGACATAGCGGGGCCCAAGGTCCTCCTCAGGTCCATCCATTGCGATGGGGAGGTCGCCGGTTGGGTACCAAAGTCCTGACTGCTCCATCAGCCGCACCATCGGGTCGGGCGGACAAGAGTTGTCACAGGAGATCGGCCAATCAACAGCGTCCATCAGTTCGACAGGCGAGTCGATTCCGGGACCGGTGAGTGTGACTGACTCGGGTCCTTTCCCGAGGGCGACCCCAGCGTTGACTATCACCACGATGCTTACGAGCGTCAAGATGATCACCGTGCGTTTCATGGGAGTGGCCCCAGCGTTTCCACGATGGCCAAGGAGTTTTGAAGGTCGCCGGTTGTTTCCAGTCGGTGATTTACACCGTACGCCTCCCAGAGGAGCACATTGGCGGCGAGTCGGGTTGTTTCTTCGATTGGGTTTCCGTCTCGGTCCAGGAGGGTGAAGGTGTGGGTTGCTCCTTCGACCCATAACGCGGGTTGGCCTTCCACTGAAAGGCGTTGCACGCTGGTGTCCGGTCCGATGGACTTCTCTGCGATCTGGCCACCGGATGGGGATTGGGTGAGGAGTAGGCCGATGCCGGTGTTGCCTGCGGCGGGCAGGCTGGGTGTGCCGGCCCACACCATTGTGAGTTGACCGTTATCGGCCAGGTAGACGGCGTCGGGCACACCGAGGTCGTCACCGCCGGGAATTCGGAGTTGGAAGTCGACACTCTCTCCAGCCTCGTCTAGGGGTATGAGTTCCCCGAGGTCCAGGTCGGCGCCTGTGGTTGGAGGCTGCTCGGATGTGATTCCGATGCGTATACCGGCCGCGCCGAGCCAATCGGCTGCTGCTTGACGCGCTGTCGGCGAGAAGACGAACACCAAGCTGACCAATAGGACAGCGACCGCTGCAATGGCGCGTCGGCGCCAGAACCCACGACTGGCGGATGTTGGCTGATCGGATTCCATGCGGGCCAACACCTGCGTGGACAGATGAGGCGATGGTTTGGGCCAGTCGATGGAATCGCCGAGGGAGGCCAGGATGGTCTCGAGCCGAGATTCCGGGTTCATTTGAAATCCCTGTCGTCGACGGCGAGGCTCTTGCGGAGACGTTGCAGGGCGCGGGAGTTCCGTGATTTGACCGTGCCGATAGGCAACCCGAGCGTCTCCGATGTTTCTTCCTCCGACAGGTCGAGCAAGTACCTGCAGTGGAGGACGCTGCGATACCGTTCCGGCAGGTCCTCGATCAGGCCGAGCAGATGTCCGCGCTCTTCTTGCCACACAACCTCGGCCTCAGGAGATGAGGCCGCATCCCCTGAGACCGGATCCCTGGTGACCTGAAGAGCGAGCCTCTCACGCCGCTTGGTGCTCCGTACCCGGTTGAGCGCCTCGTTGCGGACAATCCTGAGCAGCCACGGCCGGAATGGAGATTCGAGCTGAAACCTGGCGAGCGACCGGTATGCCTTGACGAATGCGTCCTGGGTCACGTCTTCGGCCTCTGATTGGTTCCGGACGACGAGATACGCGACGCGCAGGGCAATTCCCTGGTGTGTCCGCACCAACTGCTCGAAGGCTCGTGTGTCGCCATTCTTCGCGCTTTCAATCAGGTTTCGCTCATCCAGTGGACGGCCCTCCACGGACTCTCTCACCGCTTAATACACCACCGGGCAGCTCTGGGTTCCAAGAAAAGTTGGGAACCCAGGCTGCTGCTGCGGTGTAGGACAGATGAGTAGCGACAAGCAGGAAGGTGTAGCAGCCCGATGAGGTCACGAAAACAGATTCCAGCAACATTGATCGTTCTGACGCTGTTGGCGGCCGGGTGCGGGATGCCTACCACCACTCTGTCCGGCGACGCAGAACCCGACAAAACACTGACAGTCGAACCGGTCAAAACAACCAAGGCAACCACCACCGACCTTGTGGAAACCAAGAAGACCGACCCCACCAAAACCGAACCCAGCAAGGCTGAGGCAAAGACCGAAGTTGAGTGCCCGGTGACCATCCCACCCCAACCCGGGTTCGTGGCCACCGAACCAGATAACGTCACCTACTCCGAGCACTTCCCCGCCCCCGACCCCTGGCCAAGCGAGTACCCGCATGAGGGTGAGGTCTGGTACGGCACCGAAGAACTATGGACCGCTCTCGCAGTCGACGGCGACCATGGCGTACGGAAGAGTGTGTGGTGGAGCGTCAACTTTCCCGGGGGTATGGTCGAGGAACAGCCCGACGTGTCCGTGACCTGGACCCGCCTCGACACCAAAGAGCCAGTCGTGATCGACAACGGCGGCGACGCAACCAACGCATTCATTCCAGAACAGGGCTGGTTCATCATCGCCGGCATCGACCCGCCAGAGGCCGGATGCTGGGAGGTGGAAGCAACCTACAAAGGGGCCACCCTCAGCTACACCTACGAGAAATGAGACGACTGCTTCTGCTCACCATGCTTCTCCTGCTCGCCGCAGCGCTTCCTGCCTCGGCCAAAATGCCGCCATTCGAAATGACAGTGGAGCCGCGAGGAGACACGATTCATGTCGAGGTGATGGTCGGCCGTGGCGACCCCTTATTGGTTGATAGCTTCGATAGGCCGGTATGGAACGGGCTCATTGCCGTGTTTCCCGCCGACCATGTCGACGAAGAGGGCCGGCCCATGTCGGTGCTAGACGAAGGAACAGCGGTGCCCCTGAGTCGAGTCCAGGCCGGAGCCTATCAAGACCGCGTCACCTACCAAGGCAGCATCGCGCTAAAACCGGGCCATTGGGCGGTGGTTCCCTTCCCGAGTGTGACCGGGCCCCTCCGAGGGACCGCCGAAGGCTGGTACTCAGACACAATCCTCGTCGAGATAACAGACGAACGAAACGCCTTCTGGGCGATGACGGCTGTTGGCTCAGCGATCGCCATCGCGGTAGGCCTCCGAGCTGTGGCCGGTACACGACGAGTATGAGTTCCGGAGATGGCCGAAGCGGGGTCCTCTTCATGGCGGCGGTTGTGGTTCTAGGCGGGGTGTTGACATCGCCGACGCGTGGGTCACCAGTCCAAACCGCCGCATCAGATTCCACGGTAGGGACGGCTCAATCGGCCACCCTCGGCACGTCAGCTGTATCGGCGTCGACGACACTTCAAGAGGAAACGGAGGCGACGTTGCTAGCCGAGGTGCCGGAGACCTGTCCGGTGACGGTGGCGGACGACGACGCCTTCACTCCTGCCTCAGAAACTCCGGATGAACTGTCTTCAGGCGACGACGCCGTCTGGTTCGGAACCCCCGGACTCTGGACCAAAGTCCAGCCCAACGAGCAGGTACGCAATCGCAGCTGGCTTCGAGGCGAGAAGACGTTCTGGTGGAGCGAAAACTTCCCGGGTGGTGGGGTCGAAGGATCACCCAACATCACGGTCACAGCAGAGCATCTCGACGGCTTAGCTCCAACCGTCAAGTCAGGTGGGCCAGGTACCAACGGCTTCCATCCTGACCTCGGCGACTTCATGCTGGTCGGCGTGGCGCTACCGGCGACGGGATGTCGGCAACTGACTGCGGATTATAAGGGAGCCACTCTCAGGTACGTGATGTGGATCCCTGAAGTCTGATCCAGGCAGACCGCAACCTAACTCGGTTCCTTGTCATGTTGGAGGCGCGCAGGAGACCGAGGACAAAGGCGCGTCTTAACCACGCGCTCGCTCGGTAAGCGGGGAAGATCGATCACCTGACATGGCGCATATCAACTGATCCCGAGCGATAACGCACGCATCGTGAACCCGACCAGAACGGCACTTATGGGGGGTAAATACAAGGAACCAAAGGCTTTGTTTGCTGCACTGACCCTTTTCTTGTGGCGTGTTCGAATGAGAACACATCTGGATCAGAGTTCGGAGAGGCATCCCCGGTCACCGTGTCGTAGCCTTGTCAAGAAGGGTGTGTCGCCCGATCCGGGGTGCAGTTGGTTTCTAAGGGTGTGAGGATGATTTGGTCTTGACGCCAGCAGAGGTCGACGAGGAGTTCGTCAGTTTCGTTGAGGAGGCTGAGCCCAGGCTTTTGCGTGCCCTGGTGGGTGCATACGGTTCTGAAGTTGGACGTGAAGCGACGAGGGATGCCTTGGCTTATGCTTGGGAGCATTGGGTTCGGGTTTCCGAAATGGACAACCCTGTGGGCTACCTCTTCCGGGTGGGGCAGTCTCGTTCTCGGTCGTATCGGCGTGAGCGGGCGTGGTTCCCGGAGGTTCCTCCGCAGGAGTTGCCCGATGTTGATCCCCGTCTTCCGTCGGCACTTCGACAGCTCTCCCGGATGCAGCGAGCTGCTGTCGTTCTCCTGTTTGTCGAGGATATGTCTGAGCGGGAGGTCGGCGAGGCTCTGGGAATTTCGCGGGCTGCTGTGCGCAAGCATGCGGAGAGGGGTTTGAGAAAGCTTCGGAAAGCGTTGGGGGAACCAAATGTCGAATGACGTGCTCGATCAACTTCGGACATATCTCGACTTCGCCTCCGGGGAATCCGCCGAGGAAGCTCTCGTCGAAACGCTGTCGGCGAGGTCGGAGGTGCGCTGGTATCAGCGTGGACCAGTTCTGGCTGTCTTGGTCGGTTTGCTGGTGTTGGCGGTAGGGCTGCCTGCTCTATTGCTGAGGTTCAATGCTGGCCCGCCTCTGGGTGAGCTTCCTGATCCGCTGGACGTGGGTGTGGAGCGGGTTTGGCCAGACGCCGGGTTCGTCGGTGATCCGGACGAGATCGCGGCGGGATTCGCCGTGGAGGCCCTTGGGTGGACCAATGTAGAGACGGTTTCTGATCCTGATGCCTTGCCCGACGGTCCGGTCTGGACCACCATTCGGCATCCAGGCAGCCCCGATCTCGATGTCCTCTCAGTGCCGATTGGTGGTGGCCGGCGAGTTTTGGTGCAGGTCGGTTCATCCGTAGGCACCACAGGTCCGGTTGGGGTCGGCCAACGTATAGGCGTTTCGCGGGTTGCTGGGGCCGACTCTGCGATCTTGCATATCCGGCTCGTCGAACCTGACCGTGTCGAAGTCATCCAAGCAACACTGAGAGACCTGGAGCAAGGGCACGTCGAAGTACCTTTCGACTCACCGATCGGTGGGATTGTCGTTGTGTATCTCAAAGACGGGGTGGGTGTGACGGCGACTGGAGGACACTTCGGCCCGCTGGACGAGGCGCTGGATGAGCCAATAGTTATATCATCCGCGGTGGATTCCAGTCACGCCGCAATCGCTCTCAACGCCCTCGCCACGGTTGAAGATGTGTCAGCGGCCGCAGACGAGCGTCGGGTCGACTTCGCCTGCGTTACCTTTGCGGTCCCGGGCCAGGACGGTGACGAGACCTCCGGGTGCTTTGTGGTCGACAATGGCGTGGTGGCGGTGATCGCCTTGAACCACGACCAAGGCCTGGATTATGTTCTATCCGGCTCCGCCATCAACGGGGAAGTATCGGTGGCCGTCGACGAAACGGTTGTCTACGGGGTAGAAGCGTCATCCGGTGAAATAACGCTAACGGTAAGGCTCGGCGACAGCGTCCTCGGAACTGTCACTTCCGGAGCTTGACCCCCTTACGATTGCGGATTCGGCTCCAGCGGGCACCTTTATTGAAACAACCTAACTCTGACCACCACAATTAGGTTCCGGCGGCCAATTTAGCCAAACATGCCGGGGAGGCTGTGCCCTTTATTCCAATACTCGGTCAGAGACGTTCCAGATCAGCTGTTTTGCGGCTGCGATGCGACGCTCCCTTCACCAGGTCCGCGCAGTCGCGCAGCCCCCACCAGTGCATATCAACTGATCTAGCTCGATAACACGCATTCCGACAAACCGAGCAGACCGGCACCTATGAGGCGCGAGTGGCGTCCTCGAGAGCAACCAGCTCAGCCTCCGGGAAGTCGTGGTCGACCCACTTCTCCCGATAGCCAGCAGCGCCCCATTCATTGAAGGTGGCTGTTGCCACACCGGCAACTGCTCCGATGAGGTCCATGATGGCGCAGGATGCGTCAAAGACTGGTCGTCCCTCTTCATTCGATCGCCGACCCCACAGCTCGTCGAACCAGAGGATTCGAACATGAGCAATACCGGCCGAAGTCCGAGCGAGAAGCCACCGAAACTCTCCAGGTTCTTCGTCCCAGGAGACTTCCACATGGGATGCGCCCTCGACGAGGAGAACAAGTCCAGCTAGTAGGTCACCAAGAGCGTCGGACAGATACGAGGCAGTGGGTTCGATTGACTGGTCGCCGATCTGTAGACGTGCCCGAGACCAACCTGTGCCCACGAGCCGGCAGTCGAATGAGATGGTTGGACTCTCTATCGCAAGCTTTATGATCGCGCCCAGGCGGCTGGGGTGGCGTCCACATTCCAGGTTCCACGCATATCGACCGATCTCGCGCGCTAAGGCCCGATTCGAAGACGACCCCTATCGGCACGTCCTGTGCTGGTCGGCGGGACTAATCGACCGGCGTTCCGCTTCCGACCACCACCCGGCGGCGGAGAAGCTCGCGGACGGCCACCAATACCACTATTAGGCCGAGTCCCCACATGACCGCAGAGGGCACGAGGAAGTCAAAAAGGTCGTACTGGCCGGCAACAAAGCCATCAAGCATGCCGTCTCCATCGGAATCAACCCACCCAGTGCTGGAGACGGCGAGTCGCCACGCAATCAAAGGAGCCACACCGATGGCTGCAGCGAAAGCAAGATCGATGACGCCAGCCTTTCTGGCGTCTGCTTGTTCGTCACTTGAGGCACCCGACTGACCCACGACTTGTCGGACCCCTAGGACGATCAGGCTGGGGACCACAACCAGCCATGCAATGAGCAAGCCGATCGCCACCATCGTCCACAACATCGGTCGGAATGAAAGCAGCTCACACTCGTATTTCCTAGTGGCAGTTAATCCGGCCGCACAGATCGCCAGTTATTGCTCGATAACGACCCTCTCGGTGAATAGCGCATACCGGCACATCTCGGATCGGTCATCGGCGGCACGCAACCGATTGGTGGCCGGCGTCCCTATCGTCCCGGCCCGTCTTGACGGGGTCGGACCAGCGGCTGTGGGGTTCCATTTCCCCCAATT
>JBHJOQ010000121.1:0-4862 GCA_050329555.1 Acidimicrobiia bacterium
ACAACGACCATTTCAGTATGTGCACGAGAACGGCACTTCTTGCTCGAGTACGTGGTGAACGGTTACGGGGGACGAACCTCCGATTGCGCCTGAAGGCAGGGGTCTCTGCCCTTGGTGAAGTCCGGAACGCAATGGGCGGCCGCGATTGCTGCGAGGTTGTTTAGAACGGCATCGTTCTGTGTCACTCCGGTAGCCGACTCGATCGGTCGCTGTTGGGGCGGTCCCACAAAGTCCGTGTCACAAGTGTCGACTCTGGTGGCAAGAATGGTTGTGACTGGCCAGACACCTCAACTGGAATCTGATTTGAATTCTTCACTAGACGCCTCGACCGCCCAGCTTGTTGCAGCCGCGGAAGGTGATCTCGACGCTTTCGGTGACTTCTACGACGCTAATGCTGAAGATTTGCTCCGATACTTCTACCGGCGGACTGCGTGCCCGGAGACCGCGGCAGACCTGACGGCCGAGACCTTCGCAACGGCGCTGGAATCGCTGGGCAAGTTTCGTCCTGAGAGGGGTTCCGGCCGGGCCTGGTTGTACGGGGTCGCTCGTAACAAGCTCAACCGATTCCTTCGGTGGAGACGGGTCGACACGCGATCCCGAACAAAGCTGGGGATGCGGGCGCCCGTCGATCTCGATGCCCAATCGAGAGAGAGGATCGAGGAGGACGATTACATCGGCAGGCTCGCCGGCCGTCTCAACACTGCCCTGGACGGGATGAGTCCCAGATTGGCCGACGCCGTCAGACTCCGCGTCGGTGCCAACCTCCGGTACGAACAGGTGGCGGAGCGGCTGGGTTGTAGTCAGGAGGCGGCACGTGCCCGGGTTGCCCGAGGGCTCAAAACGCTGGGTGAGAGATTCGAGGAGGAAACATTATGACCAGGCAGATCCCGTTCCTCGAAGAGTTGAGAGAAGAGCTACTCGACCGGGCTGATGCTCCGTTTGTAACCCAAGCCCGACGCCCCAGGCCGCGGCGAACTCTGGTGATAGCGGTTGCGTCCTTCGTCGGCACCCTTCTACTCGGGGGCGTCGCTTGGTTCATCGCTTCGCTGGGATCCCAACCGGCAAGCCTGAACCTGCTCGATGAATTCGATTGGGACCTAGCAATCACTCTTCCCGCTCCCGACAACTCAACAGACTTCCTCCAGGCGCTCGAACAGGTCCCTGGGGTGGCTGCAATCGTCGAATACTTCCCCGACCACTCTGTGTTGTATCCATCCGAAGAACCCGATGAGTCAGACGCATCTACTGAAACCACGGTTGAGGGACAAGCTGAAGGGGTTGAACCTCCACCAATCGCGGTGGCGCTGGTCACGATCGATGACGTCGAGGATGCATCGATTATCGCCATGCGGCTTGAATCTGCTTTCGACGTCTATCAGATCTCGTTCTCTGCACCGATCGCCAGGCTGAAATCAGACGAATTCTGGGACCAAATGGCCGCCGGGGCTGAAGTTCTGGACGAAGATCCCCTATTCCTCCAGCCGCCCCCCGGGCCTGAACCTCTCTTCGATACCTCGGGTTTGGGAAATGAGGTCGTTTTGATGGCTGCGGAGCCGGGCTACTCGATTCCGGGTGGCATCGCGGGACGACCAGGAGGCCTAACCCGGGACCTGGACCCCGACTCCAGCAGGCCCGTCATCAACATCAGCAGGCCCGTCATCAACATCGGGACCGTGTCCGAGATCGGTGCCACGCTCGTGATCTTCGCCACCAGCGACGGGTCAACCTGTGAGGCGGTCGTAGTAGAAGGAGGGTCAGGCATGGGGTGTGGTGACTTCAGCCACGAAGCCTTCGGGATCACATCAAGCGGGTCACAGGGCCAAGCTGGGTATGCTGTGGCCCGAGTCCCGGGAGAGACAACGGTCGTCCGATTGTCGGTCAATGACGATCAGTCGTCATGGCAACGACCGATCGCCGGTTTTGCATTATTCCCCACCGATGCATGGGACACGACATTTCGAGTAACAGCCTTCGATCAGTTTGGCGAAGTGATCGGCGAGTGGGTGACTGAGCATTGATCCGGCCGATTGACCGCTCAAATGGCAAAGCATGCGAGGCCCAGCAGTGGGGCTCTAAACCTACGATCTACCAACTCTCATCCGGAATGCCACGCGCTGAAATGAAACCGTGCAGATCACCGAATATCGAGTACGAACGGGCATTGCGCGAGGTGCGCCATAACGGCACTTCTTGCTCGTGGGGACCATCAGTCCGCCGTATTCATTGGAATGGGCTTGGCACCCTTGGACAGAAGGTTGAGGTTGTGGAGGGGCTCTCCGATCTGTCTGTAGTGAAACCAGCTAAAACCCTAGGATGTCCTCGGGATGAGTAAGAAACTCGTAACGATCCTTGCCCTGGTTGTGGTCACGCTTCTGCTTCTGGTGATAGCCGGCGCTTTGCTGATCCCTTCCGGATCGATATCTACTTCGGACGACGGAACCAAATCCGTGAAGCTTGCGATGCTTGCGGTCCCCATCGCTGACGAAACGCCGGTTCTCGAGGCTCCCGACCAATACCTCGGCGTGCCTCATCCAGAGCCCGAGTTCGACACTGGTGAACTAGGTCCTGACCTGAGTTTTCGCATGGACACATCCGATCTCCCGGGGTTGAACCCTGATGACGTGCTCCGAGCCGTCTACTTGGGCCACGACACCAATGGAGAGCCTTATTACATATGGCATAGCGGGTCACCGGACTTCCGACGGATGATCGGCCAGATTGTCGCCGACTTCGGGGCAGTAGGACGTTTGGAGTCCAGCTATGGGACTCAGGAGATCGGGGATGCGTTCTGGGATTCCTCCCGAGAGGACACCATCGCCCACTCAGGTTTAACGACTGGTTCGATCTCGGGTTCGTCCGAAGGGTCCACCTTCACTGCCGAATGGCACGGGCTTCCAAAGGAAGTTGTGGCCGTCGCTCTCAATGACCGCGGCGACCCTGTTGGCTGGCAGCGCCCGGTGAGCGGGACGGTGGCCTTCCAACTCCACTCCGAAGACGTAGCCCCTCCGTCGTTCGGATTCGGCGTTGAAATGGTTGCGTTCAGCGTGACAGGCGAAGTGTGGAACCGCTATCTCCCATTCCCGGACTGAGGAATCGTGGCTGGTCTGAGAGTTTTCGCGCCGTCGCCGGGTCAGGTCTCGATTTGGCTGGCGCAGAGTGCCGGATTAGCGGAGGGAGTCTCGAGAAGGGATGCGCCACGCCGACGGCCAGATCGCGTTCTTCAACATTGAGTCCGGGGTGGACGTCGTGCCCCAACTAGCGCCGGCCAACAGGTCTTTAGCAATACCGCGGAAGTCTGACATCACTCGGGATCGACACTTCATGCGTGCCTACACGCCGCACCACTAACGACCGAAATCACTTCTATCGCTCGTCACCCTCGTCAACGAGATAAGTATGAGGTGCGACGACGGCAAGATGCCAAGCGCCAGGTTCGTCATTGAGCGCTAGATTCCCCTCGTTGTCGTAGCGGACCCATCGGAGCCGGAGATTCCCCGTGGTGCTGTCGATGGTCGCCTTACCTCTGACCTCGGCAACGCTCGATTGCGTGTACTCAACTCGCTCGAGCACTACATCGGTGACTTCGTGCAGGTCGAACCATGACTTCGTGTACTCGGCAGCTTGACCGGATGTCTTCTGGCCAATGAGTTGCGGAGGCATTAACGGCACGAGCCTTCCCCACTGCTTCTTCTGCCAAATCTCAAAGAACAGCTTCGTTTGAACGACCACCTCATCACTGTCGAATCCTTCGCTCTCGCGGCTTATGGTCCAGGCCTCGAACAGTTCTCGCGCCTTCTTCCTTCGGCCGTACTCGGCGAGCCGGCCGAAGGTCTCCCGCAACGTAGGCGGCGGTGGCTTAGCGTCTTCTGTGGCCTTCTTCGTGGTCGCAATGCTCCAGTCGACGACAGCAAAGAGGAGGTTCCACGCCTTCGTCGCCACAACGACGTTGTTGTAGTTGACGACGGAGCCGTGGACGATCCCATGGCGGTGAACCTCGAACACTTCCTCATCTACTCGTTTCTTGATGGGCTTCAAGAAGGGTTTCAATGCATTGGTGAGCCCCAAGTGATGACCGGTCACGCTGTCCCAGGCGACCATCTCGTCGGCATCGCGCGCTGCAAGACCGTGTCGCTTGCTTGCCTCAAAGTCGTTGACGAAGCCGTCCATCGCTGAGATGAGGAGCAAGGTGCATGCATCGAACCGCCCGGCGTCGTAGTCCTCGCGCGCCCTCTCCAGCAAATGATGACGTTCCCGCAGTCCGGAGACACCACGGAGTCTCAGCAGATGCCACTTGGTCGCTTTGGGGTCGCGATACAACTCGATGAGTCGATGCTCTGCCTCTTCCGGCGTCGAAGTCTCATCGAGGAGTACATCGATTTCTGTGGTGCTCATCCAGTCGTTGAAAACCCAGTGGCGTGAGCCGAGGCGGTCGTAGAAGGCATCGACGCGATCGGCCATCTCGTTCATGCGAGTTCTCAGCTCGGCAATCGCGCTCCGCTTCCCGCGCATTACGAAGAAGGTCAGGGCTCGGAAGGCCTTCAGCTGTTGTCGCATCTCCACAAACGACGGCAAGTCGTGAGCTGAGCGGTACGGGGGCGCGCTGGGTGAGCTTGAGGAGTTGCTCATTGTTTCGATTGTACCGAACTGGTGTTCGCCTCTCCAGGTTGTCTCCCTGAATGATGCGATGGCACTCATAGCAACAATTCTGGGCGGATAACGAGCGTTTCAAGAGGTGCGCGCTATCGGCACATCTCGGATCGGTCATCGGCGGCACGCAACCGATTGGTGGCCGGCGTCCCTATCGTCCCGGCCCGTCTTGACGGGGTCGGACCAGCGGCTGTGGGGTTCCATTTCCCCCAATT
>JBHJOQ010000073.1:0-3262 GCA_050329555.1 Acidimicrobiia bacterium
ATCCCCCTCGACCCATGGCAGCAACCCTACCAATACCGCAACCCAGGCAAAAAAGACCCTTCCGACTTCGAAATCTACACCAAAGGCCCCGACGGTGACCTCCATCAGTATCTTGTCGAAGGGGTAGGGGAGGATTTCTACCCCGAGACAGTCGACCTCAGCCTCATCGACCGGTTCATCGAGGTGACCGATGCCGAATCCTTCGCCTTGACCCGCCGGCTCGCCCGTGAAGAGGGCCTCCTGGTGGGTGGCTCCTGTGGAATGGCGGCCCATGCCGCGCTCCAGGTGGCAGCAGAGGACGAGACACGCCTCGTCGTCGTGATCTTGCCCGACTCCGGCCGGGGCTACCTGTCCAAAGTCTTCAATGATGAGTGGATGCGGGAGCAGGGCTTCGAGGTCTGAACGAGGAAGGCCCCCGGGTAGGGGGCCTTCCAATGGTCAGCAATGGCTTCACTTCAGCGAGATACGTTGCCGCAGGTGGACGAAGCCCGCGGGAGGCCAAAGCCGGGTGGTCCGAGTTGGAGTCGCCACCTGCCCGATTACGGGCGAGCAGCGCACGCGGTCAGCGCCGCTCAGCGCTCGACCACCTCCAGAGTCCAAAAACATTCATACAAGCTAGGACCACCTCCTTTCTCTGGTACCGAGCATTCTGCCACAGAACCTGAGTTGTTGCGAAGGATTTACGAATGCCAATCGATCAGATCTGGAAAGTCGAGAAGAACTCGTCCCACCAGGAGGAGAACGCCTCGACGCCGTTCCCGAAGGCCCAAACGAACAGGACGATCAGGGCAACCACCAGGACCAGGGTCGCGAGGTGGCGAACCCGGTAGAGCTGCCGCTGGCCCTGGTCTTCCATATATGTGGGTTCGCCCATCGGTGGAGCGGGGGTCGTATAGGTGAACCTCGGCTCGGTCGGCGGGCTCAACGCAACCCGTCTCCCGATACCGGGGGCGGGTGTCGGCGCCGGCTGTGCGGCGACGCTCACCGCGACCGATGCGGTCGGCAATTCGTGTCGGGCAGGGATGGCAGGCTCATCTTCGGCATCGAAATCGAGTTGGGGTGGGACCTCATCCAGCCTCTTCTCCTCGACCGGGGTCAAAGACCCCAGCACCTCCTCGACGGTGGGGCTGGTCTCCATTACCGGCACACCGACCCCGGCCTTCTCGAAGAGGACTTCCTTGTCGATCCCGAGGACTGCGGAGAGAGCCTGGAGAACTGAAGGATCTGTCGGAATACTGGCATCGCGCTCCCAGCTCCGGATTGCGGCGCTCGATCTGCCGACGAGCTCACCGAGACGCGTTTGGGACAATCCGAGTTTGGTTCGTCGGTATCGGATACTCCGACCAAAGCTCATTTCCGGCATGCAGCGATGGTACCCAAGCTCCGGAGTTGGCAATCGACGGGTGTTCTCTACTCTTGCGCCATACCAGGGAGGCGTCCGAATGCCTGGTGGATTCCCCGGTCTTCAAAACCGGTGAGAGGCCGCAAGGTCTCTGGCGGGTTCGATTCCCGTCCGCCTCCGCGAAGAACAGGATTCAGAGGCCGCCGGAGGTCAGGGTGTTGACGACCCGCACGGCGATCTCCGCCAGTTCGGGGTGCTCGCTTTCCCAGCGAATTGCGGCCTCGGTCAGCCAGTCGGTCTCGGTGTCTTCGGGATCGCCTTCGAACTTCCTCAGCCGCTCGAGCAGGGCCTGCGCCTCTTCGTCGCCGCTCGCGGCGGCTTCGGACAGTTTTCTACCCAGGATCTCGAAGTCTTTGTCTGACATCGACAGATTGTACCTCAGCAGGAATCCGTCGGCGCCGGCGGGATAGATTTCGGGGTTCAGTTCATCCCCATCAGCTGATAACCTGACGGCCTATCCATGGAGGGGGTCTATGAAGATTCTAGTTACAGGCGCAGCTGGGTTCTTGGGGGCGAACGTGGTTCGGCATTTCCTGAGCCAGGACTTCGAAGTCACAACATTCGACAAAGCCGACCATGCCATTGACGGTGCGAAAGCCGTCCTCGGCGATTTGCTCGACCCTGCGTCGGTGAACGACGCGGTCGATGGTCATGATGCAATCGTCCACATCGGGGCAATCGGAGACGTCTACCTGGCCGGCGAGCAGCCTGCTCTTGCGAGCTCGGTGAACGTGGTGGGATCAGCCCATATCGCCGAAGCTGCCAAGCGGGCAGGGGCCCGGGTCGTGTACGCATCCACCTGGGAGGTTTATGGCAAGCCGGTGGCGGATGTCATCACCGAAGAGCACCCCTGTGAGCCCGACCACCCGTACAACATCACCAAACTCGCCGGTGAGCGGATCCTGCTCGCCGCCGACCATCTGAGTGATGTGCCCACCGTGGCCCTCAGGCTGGGGACGGCCTACGGACCTGGATTGCGGTCCAACTCGGTATTCCGGCTCTTCATCGACAAGGCAAGGAACCAGGACCCGATCACGATTCAGGGTGACGGGTCGCAGTTCCGCCAGTTCACCCACTCCGACGACATCGCCGAGGCGTTTGCCCTCGCCTGCCGTTCGGAGTTGCGCGGAGAGGTGATGAATATCGTCGCCCCCGAGCCGGTCTCGATCAAGCAACTCGCCGAGGTAGTCGTGGCCCGGTATCCGACCGAGATCCAGTTCACCGAGGCAAGGCCCGGCGACGTCGCACCGGCGGTGGTCTCCTCGGAGAAGGCAAACCGCCTACTCGGATGGGCTCCTCAGGTCTCGTTCGAAGACGGCATGGGTCGCTTGATGGACCAGACGGCCGAGCGGTAGGTGGCCGCGAGAGCAAAGGTCGTCGTACTGATCAAGGGCCTCGGGATCGGCGGTGCTGAGCGCCTGATCTCCGAGGCCGTGGTCTTCTGGGACCGCGACCGCTACGACTACCAGGTGGCCTACCTCCTTGCCTGGAAGGACCAGTTGGTCCCCGAGATCATCGCAGCCGGGGTGCAGGTCGATCAGATCGGCAATGGCCGGGTCGGGATCAATACCTGGCGCCAGCTGCGTGCCTATCTTGAAAAAGCCAGGCCTGACCTGGTGCATGCCCACCTGCCCAGCACCGGGATTCTCGCCCGGATGGCTTCCCGTGCCCCCGTGATCTACACCGAGCACAATGTGGTTTCCTCCTACCGCCAGCCCACGCGGCTCCTCAACCGGCTGACATATGGCCGCAACAGCCGGCTGATTGCGGTCTCCGGAGCAGTGGCCGAATCCGTCGCCGGGTACCCGGGGCCCGACCCGATCGTGGTCCCCAACGGGGTCTCGGTATCGGTGTCCGATG
>JBHJOQ010000041.1:0-5910 GCA_050329555.1 Acidimicrobiia bacterium
GCCGAAACAGGCCGTCGGGACGCACCGAAATCCGCATCGACGAGCGTCTCCCGAGCACACGACAACCCCGACCGCCCATGGGGAAGGGCATTCGCCGTCACGCCCCCCAAAATGCCGATAAATCAACAGCGTCCTAGCCGGTAGTAGGTATTCCGGCTAGGGGTCTGAGGATTTCGTGCGTGATAGAGCTTGCGCTCGGGATTCGTAGGCACTTACGCAGATCTCCGATCATCGCAATCAAGCTCTCGATTTAGTAGTCCGGGTCATAGGCGGGGTTCATTTGGTTGCTCACAAACCCCGCTTCAGCGATGGCGTCGGACCACCTCACCCAGTACTTGCCCGACCAGTCTGATTCCTTGATGCCGGTCTCGCGCTCAAAGGCCTCTTGCCGAGCGCTCGACCGTCACGCGCTGTTCGGCGAATCTCTCCAATGATGTCGTGCCGATCCACGGCCTCAGATCCTAAGCAATGAAGGTGACGATGTATCCCCAACGCTAGGAGCTTCGTCACAGGTCACGGCCAAGCAAGCCCGACCGACGCTGCGGCGGCACTCGCTTTCATCACGAGACGGCCACCCGTCTCAGGAATCGGCTTGAATCCAAAATGTTCGTAGAAGTTGTGAGCATGGTCGTCGATGGCGTCGACGACGATTACCCGGCCGCCGCCGACTCGGATTGCCTCAAGGGTGGTTCGGAGCGCCTCCACCAGAAGCCTCCCTCCGTTGCCCCGGCCTTGCAAGGACTCGGCGACGGCGAGTCGAGCGAGGAGATACCCGGGGATCGCATGGGGGCTTCCTCGGGCGACGGACGGAGGTAGGCGCTCGCGGCGTAAGGTGTGGGGAGCGATCGCGAAGTAGCCGTTCGCCTCGCCGAGCTCATCGAGCCAGACGTAGACGCGAGCTGTGCCGCTTCGGTCGGAGTTGAGGGCTGATTCGGCGAGCCAGTTGTCAAGATCCGCGTTGCCGCACCGAAAACTACTGACGGAGTGGTGCTCGGTTATGCGCTCGAGACGAGCCAACTACCGCGTCTCGTCTGAGCTGTCGGCTCGCTTTGCGGCACGGGCGAGGGTGTCGACTACTTCGCCTGGCTCATCGAGCGAAGCCAGCAACTCCTCAAAAAACTCCGCTGGTACAACAGTCTCAGCGAACCTTCTGTGCACTGCCTGGCGCGAAACCCCGTACACCTTGCCGATCTGATCCCAGGTCATCCCCGACTCGTGGGCCTCCTGGACAACACGCTTCTCGACCTGCTCTATGCCGGCGGCCAGTTGGTTGACTGCCGCTACCCGAGCATGCTGATCCGTGGAGTCCAACAGGTCGCTCAGATTCGTGACAAGAGTCTTCAGGGCATCGGCTGCGCTTCGAGCATCGGTCTTCATGCTGTCAATAATAGGTTGACGGGCTCACTTGTCAACATTGTGCTGACACGTATCCGACAAGGCTCTCCGGTGAACTCGCGGCGCGCTCCGTCCTACCGATACCGTTGTCGGGCTGCCTCCCCCGACGTGCCGACCATCGCTCCAATCGAGGCCCAAGAATGACCTTCAGCCCGTGCCCTAAAAACTGCCTCTCTGACGCGTTGTTCTGCCTCGGCGCGAGCCAGAAAAGCGCCACGCACCGGCCGCAGGGCTTCGGCGTCCCTGATTCCCTCTGGAGCCGGCTCATGCTCTTCAAATCGAGCCGCTAGCTCTTCGGCCCGGGCGATGATCTGATCAATGGTCCTCGGCATGCTCACTCTGCGCGGTGGCTAACAAGTTACCTTGTCTCACAGCATGCTGCAAGATAACTTGCGACATGACGGGACTCAGCCGATGAGCCTCAGGGTCGGAGCTGGCGTTTCGATGGGTTCGAGGACCATGTCGCGCCATGCCCCGACTTGTCGTACGGCAGGGTCGAGGAGGGCGACCTCGTGTCCTACCTCCAGTCGGGTCCTGGCGTAGACCGCCACTGCGGCATCCCACGCTTGCGGATTCGGAGATTCGGATCGGGATCCGATCTCGGCGAGAAGATCTTTTGGCGGTTTGATCTGCCAAAGCACCGTTCGGGCGGCCACCCGCCGATCGATCTCGTGCAGGACATCGCCGTATTCGTCGACCAGATGGGCGTGCTCGTCGATCCAGCGACCTCGTCGCGCCATGGCCTCGGCCTCCATCATCGGCTGGCCGACGGCTGCGAGGTCGATGGTCGGTTCGTTGAGAGCGCCGTCCTTGAACAGTCGGAAGAGTTCTTCGCGTCGATCGATCAGCTGGCCATCCGTCATCGTCTCTGTGCCTGATGGGGATTCGGTGGCGGCGGGCCGGACGCCGCTGTTGGCGAGCTGGCGAACGAGGCCGTCGATTCGGTTTTCGAGCGCGGGTCGAGAGTGAAGGTGGCCGCAATCGCCGGTGGCCCCTGGTGGGTCGGCCATCCAGATGTGGGTTTCGCCAGTCGCTCGGGATAGGCCCGTGTAGCCATGCTCGGCGGTCATCGCCTGGTCGACATGGAAGTGGACCCGGTCGTAGGTGTGACCTTGGACGGTGTGGCGTTGCCGTTGATCGCCGATCGCCCGGCGACCCTGATGATGGACGGTGTCCGGGTGACCGGCTCGACCGGCTGCAACACCTATCACGCCACCATCTCGACAGCACCGGGCGGTGTCATTTCGTTGAGCGGGTTCAGCGTCACCGAGATCGGCTGCGAACCGGGTGTCATGGACTTCGAGGCCAGATTGCTTGCCGTGCTCAGGGCCGTCGACCGATTCGCGTGGGACGCGAACCGCCTCACGTTGGGCAACGACTACGGGTCGGTCACCCTCGACCTGATGGCCGCAGCCGCCGAACCCGACGTGGCCCTTGATGTCGCGAGGTGGCTACTGACCGGTATCACCAGCGGAGATACCGCTACATCGAACTCTGCCGGCAACAACCCCTTCCTGGTGATCGAACCGGCCGCTGGGGCGGTGCGCGGTAACGGCGGATGTAACGACTTTGGCGCAGACGTGACCTTCGACAGGGCCCGGATGCTGGTCTCCGACATGGTCTACACCGAAATCGCCTGCGACGAGGCGACCATGCTTCAAGAAGCGGAATACTTCCGGATCCTGGCCGAGGCCGCCACCTGGCAAGTCAAGGGCGACACGCTGATCATCGCCACCAACCAGGCTGAGGACCTGACCTTCACCACCGACGGCGGTGAGCCTCCCGAAGGGGCCGCGCTGGCATGGATCATGGCTCTGGCCTCCAGTGACCTCGACGCAGCGGCGGCGCTGATGGGGCCCGCCTCGATCGCTTTCGCGAACGAGCGTGGGGGGCTCGCCGCCTTCTCCACCGAGCTGGCCGAAGGTTGGGGAGCATGGGCGCAGGTAGACGACCGCCGAGTCTGGTCGGTGACCGGTCGATTCCCCAACGGCACCGAAGCCACCGCTGTGGTTCTCGCAGGGACCGTCACACAGGAAGGCATGACCGAACAAAGATCGGTGTCCCTCGTCATGGTCGAAGACCGCGGCGCATACCTGGTGCACCCGTTCACCACAGCCGGACAGATCGGGCTCGTGGTGCCCAGAACCGACTTCGTCGACCGGGTCGCTCCCGACGTGCCTTTCGAGCTGGCCATCCCCAAAGGGTTCGAGGTCCTCGTATTCCTCGACGAATCCGGGCCAAGACCCGTCGAGATCAACTCGCCGGCGGGCGGGCAGGTGAGGGTGACCGCCGAGGCCGAACCGCTCCCCCAACCAGGAGACCACATCCTCACCGTCATCCACCTGACCGCCGACGGTGAGATCGGAGCTCAGGCCGTGAGCTTCACCACGTACCCCTAGTCGCCTAGCTCACCAGAAGCGCAGCCCGGCCCAAAATGGCCGGGCTGCGACGCTTCGCACCCTCCCGTTGCGAGGCGGTCGAGGCGAGTTGTCATGCGCCGGTCGTCAGCATCAACACCTTGGCCAGTTGGGTTGGTGTCATCTGGTCTGAACGTGAACGTAACAAGGCGGTAAGAACATCAAGATCGCCCTTGTGGGCCAAGCCGTGGGTCGCGGCTATCTGGTCAAGTCTTGCCTGGAGGATTTGTGCTCCGTCACAATCGCCGAGCACGTCTCCAGGGATGTCGGTGGTATCGGAATGATCGGCCCTCCCAATCCGCCGCCGGGAGGAGAACGATTTCGATTCCAATTGAGCTCGCCGAGAGGCTCAGCGCACACCTTGTGTCCGTGGGCCTGACTGGCGCGGACCCGGACGCGTTGCTCTTCTCGAACGCAGAGGGATTGCCCCTCGACTACTCGAACTGGCGCGGGCCGCCCCGTCATCCCGGCCCGTCTCCTCGCCGAGGCGGTGCGCAAGATGCCCCAGGGCGAAGTCACCATCGGCGTCACGGAGAGCGAGATCGAGATCCAGGGCAACGGCCCCCGCTTCAATCTGCGGCCGCTCAACGTTGACGACTTCCCCACCCAGGAAGCCCTCGTGACTGACGGCGTAGAAGTAGACGGTGAGGAACTCGCAGATGCAATCTCGCAAGTGAACGACCCCCCTCGATTGACGAGCTGCTCGACGACGTATACCTACGACAGCTCCACCTGCGGATGTTTGGGCAGGTGTGGACGTGGGCAGGGGCTTATCGGTTACGCGAAACAAGCATCGATATCGCGCCCACACAGATCCCAGAGGCGGTTCGGAATCTCATCGCCGGTACGCGAGTCTGGATAGATGGCGAAGTCCTCCGACCTGATGAACTCGCGGCTCGATTTCATCATCGGCTGGTCCAGATCCATCCGTTCCCTAAGGCAATGGTCGCCACGGACGGATCGCAACGGACTACTTGATCCTCGGACTTGGTGGTGAGCAATTCACTTGGGGTGCGACGCTCGATGTCGACACAGAGGAGCTTCGCGCCAGATACGTGAACGCGCTTCAACAAGCCGACGGCGGTGACTACGCGCCCCTCATTGAGTTCGTTCGACTCTGATCTTGGAAAATCTTTCCTTTGCGATAGGCGTGCGATGGAACCCGCGACGCGAATCAGGGCCACCCTTTCGGATGGCCCTGGCCTGGGGTTTCTGAGTCGGGACGGCGGGATTTGAACCCACGACCTCAGCGTCCCGAAATCTCCCGGGGCGCACTCGGGTGGACGGCAGTAGACCACTACCGCAGGTCAGAGCATTTCGCGTACGGCGGCGGACTACTACAGACGGCGGTGTACGCGCGATGGACGCGCGATGGACGCCGTCGATGTCAGTGCAAGCGCGGCTGCCCCAAATGCGTCAAGCGACCTCGAGGAACCGGCGAATGGCTTCGCGGATAACTTCGCTCGTAGTGGTGTGGTCGGCCGTGGCCCGGGCTTCGATCGCCGCCCGTAGCTCCGGGTCGATCCGAACCGGCATGACATCCGCCGGCCCTGAACCCATTGTGGGTCGACCGCGGCGTCGGCCCTTCAGAGCCTCAACGTCGTAGTCGGTCTCTTCGACCTCAGTGGCAATAGCATCGACATCCTCATCGGTGAGGAGGCGACCGCTGCGAGTGGGGTGGGTTTTCGGGTCGGTCATGGCGTGTCCTCCCCGGATTGTGGGAGCAGGTCGTAGAAAGAGGGTCGCAGGGGCATGGCGTGAATCACGAGATTGACATCATCGACAAGCTCGAGCCAGATGATCTCCAGCAGGTTGCCGGCTGAGTCGGGTCCGATGGCGAGAACCTTGGGCGGATCGGATTCGGCGTCGAGGTCGATGACGGTGATGGCATGGTCGAGGGCGTGGAGGATGGCAGCCTCGTCAACACCGTGCTTGCGGGCCGATCGATGGATCTCCACATCGCTAATATTGTAATACGTAATTGGGGGAAATGGAACCCCACAGCCGCTGGTCCGACCCCGTCAAGACGGGCCGGGACGATAGGGACGCCGGCCACCAATCGGTTGCGTGCCGCCGATGACCGATCCGAGATGTGCCG
>JBHJOQ010000111.1:0-5304 GCA_050329555.1 Acidimicrobiia bacterium
GCGTCGGGGACCAGTTCGGCCCAGCGGTGCACCGGGAACGGTGACGGAACCCTGGTCCGGGCGTAGCGCGACGACTTGCCTGTGAGGAGATGGTCGTCGCCGACGATGTTCCTCAGCTCGTCGAGGATGGGGTCGGCGAGCCCGGTGGCGCTGGTGGTCATACGGAGATCCCCCCGTAGTCCAGCCCTGCGGCTTCGGCGACCATCTCCATCAGGTCGACGACGTCGATGCGTGGCTCCATCTCCCGACCCTGTTCGGTGAGCGGGCGCTCCGACCAGACACAGGCGCTGACCAGGGTGTCGACCTGGAGTTCGGCGGCTCTGGCCATCCGGCGGCGGCTGATCTCTGCTGTCAACTCCGGATGCTCGATCCCCAGACCCGCTCCGGCACCCGAGCAGTAG
The DNA here is from genome assembly GCA_050329555.1 of Acidimicrobiia bacterium. Classification (GTDB taxonomy): domain Bacteria; phylum Actinomycetota; class Acidimicrobiia; order Spongiisociales; family ZC4RG35; genus MA-ANB-1. The sequence continues at coordinate 402 of JBHJOQ010000111.1, forward strand.
GACCACTGGGTAACCCGGTCGACGTCTTTGAAGGTGATCCCGGGGATGGCGGCGAGGATCTTGCGTGGCGACTCGTAGATCCCTTTCCTCTTGTTGAGCCGGCACGGGTCGTGGTAGGTGACGACACGGTCGATCGGGTTGGTCAGGGTGAGCCGGCCTTCTTCGATCAGCGAGGCGACCAGTTCGGTTATGTAGATGATCTCGAAGTCGTAGTCGTCGCCGAAGTACTCCGGGTAGTCCTCGGTGAACGCGATGTAGTCGTGGGGGTCGATGACGATGATCCGCTTGGCCCCGACCGCCCGCCAGTCGGCGACATTGTGCTCGGCGAAACGGCGGGCCTGGTCGCGGTAGCCCATCTCGGCGGCGGGGCCTCCGCAGCACCACTGCTCCCGCATCAGCCCGAACTCGACGCCGGCGGCCTTGAGGACCATGGCCGTGGCCCGTGACATCGAGGTCCGGTAGAAGGCGGCCTCACAATCGCAGAAGAGGATGGTCTCCCCGCCGACGGGCAGGTCGAGCCCGGCCGCCCAGTTGGCCACGTTTGCCTGGCTGACCACCGTCCCGTTGAGCACCGGCTCGCTTTTGGCCTGGTCGGTGGCCTGATTCCATCGGGCCCAGTTGGGTTGCTCTATGCCCACATCGACGGCGAGGGCCCGCATCGCCTTGACCACCTTCACCGTCTCGGTGCGGTGGCGGTAGAAGTCGCCGGTCATCAGGGTGTTGGGGCAGCGCAGCTCGCAGGCCCCGCACATGGTGCAGTGGGTGAAGTCTTCGATGACGTCGGCTACGTCGATGTTGCCCTGCTCCATGGCGACGATGGAGGCGTGGAACCAGGTGGGGGTGTGGTTCTCATTGCGTGTGACCTGCATCACCGGGCACACTTCCCGGCAGAACTTGTGCCCTGAGCTGAAACACCCGAAGGCGTTGTCCCGCCACTTGTCGGCGAACTGCTCCTGGAGCCCGTTGTTCGTGGTGACCATGGATCTTGCCTTTCGATCGCCTAGCTGCGGGAATATACCTTCAAGCATTCCGGCGCGTCGGCCCGGTTGGTAAAAGCCCGGGACCCGGCTTGCTTCGGACAGACCCTGCTGGAGGCGCGTCGACGTATCAAACCAAACCCTGACCTCAGGCATGACTGCGCGAGGAGCAGACGGGATCAAGGCAGGGTTGACGTTGGATATCTAATGTGCTACTTGTAGCACTATGGTTAGCATAGGTATCAGGGAACTCCGTCAGAGGGCCAGCATCTATCTGCGGAGGGTTGAGGCGGGAGAGACAATCGAAATCACCGATCGCGGTCGTCCCATCGCCCTCTTGGCTCCTATCCCATCGGCGCCGCCAATCGAAAGGCTGCGAGCATCAGGAGACATCGAGGGTGGATCGGGAGAATGGGACGATCTACCTCCGCCATTGAAGTTGGACCGGGGCCAGGAGGCTCCATCCGCTGTCCTGGCAAGGATGCGCTCAGATGAACGCTGAAGGCGTCTGGTATGTCGATTCGTCGGCCATAGTCAAACTCGTGGCCAGCGAGCCGGAAAGCGAGGCTTTGACCCGGTTTCTCAAGCCTCGAGAGTCGTTGGTGAGTAGCGGACTAGCCACTACTGAAGTCCTACGGGCGGTCATGGCGCTGGGAGAGAAGTTCATTGATCGGGCCCATGAGGTCCTTCGTCGAATTGAACTCGTTCGGATCGGCAACGAAGTCCTGAAGTCCGCCGGTCTCCTCCAGCCGTGGACCCTGCGGTCCCTCGATGGAATTCACCTGGCGACCGCCGCCCTCTTCGGCGACACTCTCAGCGGCCTGGTCACCTACGACGGCCGCATGCAGCAAGCCGCGAGCTCTTTCGGCTGGAACGTCCAAGCGCCGACGTAGCTGGATCGGTCAACCCTTGATCATGCTCAAGCTTGATGTATCATGATGACATGACATTGCAGAAGTTCTCTTCGCAGGCGAGGCCCGATCTGCTCGAGGAAGTGCGCGCCCTGGCCGCTGAGGAGGGTCGTCAGTTTCAAGCAGTTCTCGACGAAGCGTTGGCCGAATGGGTGTCCAAGAAGAAGGGTGAAGCTCCGAGACCGGAGGTCATCGGTCACCTAAAGGCTTCGATAGCGCGGCATCGCAAGCTCTACGAAGAGCTGGCCAAGTAGTTGCCCGAATACCTACGGGTTGTCGAGGTACTCGCTGTCCACGGCATCCTCATCGACGAGTTCGGCGGGACGCACGGCGTTCGGGATCTGGGTGCCCTGGAGTCGACGGTGTTCAGGCCCCAGACGGGCTACTACGACGATCCCATTGCCGAGGCGGCCGCCCTGCTCGAAAGTCTCATTCAGAACCATCCGTTTCTCGATGGCAATAAACGGACCGCGATTGCGGCTGCAGATGTTCATCTTCGCATCCACGGATTCGAGTTGGCCGGAGACTCGATCGAGCACCATCGTCACCTCATCAGGTTGATGGAACGGGGCGATCTCGACTGGAGGGCGATCGACGCCTGGCTACGGGACAACGTCGAGGAGTCTTAGGTTGGCGATGAGATTGCCCCCGAGGCGGTCCAAGCCAGCCTCTGAGCCGGGCATCCTCGTTATATACTCGTGGGTGAGTGGAGACTGGCACGCGATTCGATCTGTCTCAGCTGGTCCGTGAGGCGAACACCACTACGGATCGTGTCGAGGAGTTGATCTTGCTTGCTCTACTCGACGTCGACGACGACGGCTTCTCTCCGGCGGACGTCGGTCGAGTTCGAGTCATCGAACAGTTGGTGTCCAAAGGCATCTCTCTGGAGGACCTGGCCAGAGCAAGCGAAGCTGGCGTGGTCTCTTTCAGCTGGTTCGACGGTGTGTTGCCTCCGCCACCACAACTACGTACCGAAACTTATGCAGAGCTGTTCGGCCAGGCAGGGGTGTCGATCGGGCTGGCCACCACCCTTTACGAGGTGTGGGGGGTGGCGATGCCGGATCTCGACGAAAAGGCACGTGAAGACGACGCCCTATTGATCGAGTATTTGGCGAGGTTCCTCAACACCATGGGCGGTGACGAGGATCTCTTGGTCGAGGGCACTCGTTACTTTGGTGACAGCATCCGTCGCACCGCCGACGCCCAGATCGCTTTCCTGCATCAGAGGGTCGTCGAGCCACTCCTTGCAACCGGGATCCCGCTCCGCGATGTGGTCGAGCTGCTCAACCCCCTGGTAACTGACGTCATCCGCCCAGGCATCCAGACCCTGATGGCATGGCTCAATCGTCGTTTGGTCGACGCGCAAAACATGCAAATGCTGGTCCAGATGGTCGAGTCCGCACTCGAACAGTCCGGCATTGAGGTTCCAAAGACCCGGGACGCCCCGGCCATAGTGTTCATCGATCTCTCCGGTTACACCAGTCGCACCGACGAGCTGGGCGACACCGATGCGGCAGAGGTGGCGACGGCCTTCTCCCATCTAGTCCGCACCGAGACGACACGTCACGGGGGCAGCGTGGTCAAGTTCCTCGGCGACGGGGTAATGCTCCACTTCTCGAAGCCGGTCGACGGAGTCCGCTGCGCCCGTGAGCTGCTGATTGCCCTGGCCGCAGCGGGATTGCCGCCGGCTCGGGCTGGCGTGGCAATGGGCACCCTCGTGTCCAGAGACGGCGATTACTTCGGGCGAACCGTCAACCTCGCCTCGCGCATCGCCGACTATGCCCGTCCCGGGGAGCTCCTCATCAGTGAGACGACCGCGGAAGCCATGGCCGGCTCAATCGCGCTCCGTCCGATCGGCCCGGTGACTTTGCGAGGTGTAGCCGAACCGATCCCTCTAATGGTCGTCGACCTCTAGCATCGGTTCTGGTCGCCGCATAAGTGAGAGTGTGGCATCTCGACCCCTCCGTTCGAGGGAAGGGGCTGACTGGAACGGCGGCGTCCATCTACCAAAGCCCGGTCGGCGGCTCACCCGACCGGAAGACGAGCTGCTCGCCGTCTGGGGTCCAGGTTTGGTTGAATCCCGCCCGACCGTCACCGGGACTGGATCGAAAGACTGATCGACTCCCAGATGTGGTGCGGTGCCGGGGAGTTGGGGATCAACCCGGCGGCCGCCTCCATCAACCTTGGGAGTCGCTCAGCGCAGACAGTGCAAGTGTCGAGGTGGGTAACGAACTCATCAAGCTCGTCGATGTCGAGGCCCCCGGCGACATAGAGCTCGAGCTGATCGTGGAGGTCCCGCGAGGGGTTCATTGGGTCACTCCGGCGAGGTCGACGCTCAGCTTGCGCATGCCGCTGCGGATTCGGCTCTTGACCGTTCCCTCCGGCTGACCGAGGCGCTCGGCGACCTGGACATAACTCATGTCGCCGAAGTAGGCGAGAGTGATGGCATTCCTCTCGTTCTCGTCGAGCCGCTGCAAAGCCTGCCTCACCGATTCGGAGAGTGAGAGACTCCACGCCTGCTCGTCGACGGAAGGCTGTACGTCTTCGGGAACCTTCTCCTCTCTCTTGAACCGGGCTTGTTCGGAGCGAACAGCATCGACGGCGCGGCGGTGGGCGATGGTGAGCAGAAATGTGCGGAGGCTCCCGCGGTTGTGATCGAATTTCTCCGGGGACCTCCAAAAATCGACGAACACGTCCTGTACGGTGTCCTCGGCGATGGTCTCGTTGCGGAGAACCCGCATCGCCATCGACTTGATCGCACCGCCGTAATTGTTGAAGGCGGTCTCCAAAGCGTCGCGATCACCGTCGGCAATACGCGCCACCAATGCGGCGTCTTCGTCTCTCTGGCTCTCTCGGTCGTTGGTCACCTCTTCATAGGGTACGCATCGCGGTGGGGCACTAGGACGCTGTTGATTTATCGGCATTTTGGGGGGCGTGACGGCGAATGCCCTTCCCCATGGGCGGTCGGGGTTGTCGTGTGCTCGGGAGACGCTCGTCGATGCGGATTTCGGTGCG
>JBHJOQ010000099.1:0-49381 GCA_050329555.1 Acidimicrobiia bacterium
GGTGGGTTCGGGCCTCCACGAGGTCTTACCCTCGCTTCACCCTGCCCATGGATAGCTCACTCGGCTTCGGGTCTACGACATGCGACTAGACGCCCTATTCAGACTCGCTTTCGCTTCGACTACGGCTCACGCCTTAATCTCGCCACATATCCGTAACTCGCCGGCTCATTCTTCAAAAGGCAGGCGGTCAGAAGCCACAAGGACTTCCTCCCACTGCTTGTAAGCCATCGGTTTCAGGTACTGTTTCACTCCCCTCGCCGGGGTTCTTTTCACCTTTCCCTCACGGTACTAGTTCACTATCGGTCACTAGGTAGTACTTAGCCTTACGAGGTGGTTCTCGCAGATTCACACGGAATCTCCTCCGTGATACTTGGGAACACCGAATCTCGAGGTCGATCGGTTTTCGGTTACGGGGCTCTTACCCTCTGTGGCCCAGCTTTCCAGCTGTGTTCAACTAACCGCCGACTTTTTAACTCGAGCTCTCCGCCGGTGCGCAGAGACATCAGGTCCCACGACCCCCATACAGCAACGCCACCGGGCTATCACACTGCATAGGTTTAGGCTATTCCCTTTTCGCTCGCCGCTACTCAGGGAGTCGCTATTGCTTTCTTTTCCTCAGGGTACTGAGATGTTTCAATTCCCCTGGTTGTCTCAACCGGCCCTATGTGTTCAGACCGGAGTGACTGAGCATTACCTCAGCCGGGTTTCCCCATTCGGAAATCCTCGGATCAACGCCTGCTTGACGGCTAACCGAGGCTTATCGCAGCCTGCCACGTCCTTCATCGACTCCTAGTGCCAAGGCATTCACCAATGGCCCTTAGTAGCTTGGATAGATACAAGAATCCAAGACAATATTTGTGCTCGCTATGCAGTTCTCAATGTGCCAGAAGGCAGTCCCGTCCACACTCCATTCGAGTGTGAGCGGTTGTGACTCCTTCACAACTGAACAATGTGCCTGCCTCTCCAGCCAAGCCGGAGAGGTTGGGGTTTCTTGCTGAAACCCCCAGCCAGTGAGGCGGAGAATCCGTTCAGAATTCTCCAACGCCTCGGGCCCGAAGGACTCGAGGCGCACCAACTAAGAGCTGGAGGCCGGGTAATCAGCCCGACTTCTTCAATGCTCCTTAGAAAGGAGGTGATCCAGCCGCACGTTCCCGTACGGCTACCTTGTTACGACTTAGTCCCAGTTACCGACCCCGCCTTAGGCAGCTCCCTCCAATAAAGGTTAGGCCACTGACTTTGGGCGTTGCCGACTTCCGTGACTTGACGGGCGGTGTGTACAATCCCCGAGAACGTATTCACCGCGGCTTTGCTGATCCGCGATTACTAGCGACTCCGGCTTCATGAAGTCGAGTTGCAGACTTCAATCCGAACTAGGACCGGCTTTTTAGGATTCGCTCACCCTCGCGGGGTCGCTGCCCGTTGTACCGGCCATTGTAGCATGCGTGCAGCCCTGGATATAAGGGGCATGATGACTTGACGTCGTCCTCACCTTCCTCCGAGTTATCCCCGGCAGTCTCCCATGAGTCCCCACCATTACGTGCTGGCAACATAGGACAAGGGTTGCGCTCGTTGCGGGACTTAACCCAACATCTCACGACACGAGCTGACGACAGCCATGCACCACCTGTCACGGGCCCTTACGGACACTGTATTTCTACAGCTTTTCCCGTGATGTCAAACCCAGGTAAGGTTCTTCGGGTTGCATCGAATTAAGCCGCATGCTCCGCCGCTTGTGCGGGGACCCGTCAATTCCTTTGAGTTTTAGCCTTGCGGCCGTACTCCCCAGGCGGGATACTTAATGCGTTAGCTTCGGCACGGCATCCGTTGATCGGGACGCCACACCTAGTATCCAACGTTTACGGCATGGACTACCAGGGTATCTAATCCTGTTTGCTACCCATGCTTTCGCTCCTCAGCGTCAGTCGAGGCCCAGAGAACCGCCTTCGCTACTGGTGTTCCTCCCGATATCTGCGCATTCCACCGCTACACCGGGAATTCCATTCTCCTCTACCAGACTCTAGTCACAGCAGTATCGACTGCATTTCCAAGGTTAAGCCTTGGACTTTCACAGCCGACTTGCTGAACCGCCTACGAGCTCTTTACGCCCAATGATTCCGGATAACGCTCGCCCCCTACGTATTACCGCGGCTGCTGGCACGTAGTTGGCCGGGGCTTCTTTTGGAGGTACCGTCAATTTCTTCCCTCCTGAAAGTGGTTTACAACCCGAAGGCATTCATCCCACACGCGGCGTTGCTGCATCAGGCTTTCGCCCATTGTGCAAGATTCCCTGCTGCTGCCTCCCGTAGGAGTCTGGGCCGTGTCTCAGTCCCAGTGTGGCTGATCGTCCTCTCAGACCAGCTACTCGTCGATGCCTTGGTAGGCCGTTACCCCACCAACTAGCTGATAAGCCGCGAGTCCATCCCACAGCACAAAGGCATTTCCTCAATGAACCATGAAGTTCGAAGAGAATATCCGGTATTAATCCAGGTTTCCCTGGGCTATCCCGGTCTGTGGGGCAGGTTACTCACGTGTTACTCACCCGTTCGCCGCTCCGTCATACCAGTGGGTTACCCCTCCGATATGCGTCGCTCGACTTGCATGCATTAGGCACGCCGCCAGCGTTCATCCTGAGCCAGGATCAAACTCTCCAACGTACATTCATTAACCCAACCCGAGGGTCGGGAGTCATTCCTGTCATTTGAGTGTTTGCAATTTGGGTCTCAGGTTCGTGAAAACCTGAGAGCTTTTGATTGCTACTTTGCACCTAACCAACCGATCCGAAGACTGGTTGGCGTCGTTGCGTATTTTTTGCTGCTCAGCCCAAAACCCGGACCGAAGTCCGACTTTGTCTGAGCATGCTGGCTTTTAGCACATTGTTCAGTTGTCAAGGAGCCGCCTGTTGGACTCTGTCCAACAGGTTGCAGTATCTGCTGCGCAGAACTGCCGCCTGATTGGCAAGCCAATCAGGTTGGAGTTTGCAAGCAAACTCCTGGACGATGCAGTTTCGGCTCCGAAACTGCGACCTGTCGAGTTCTCTCAACAGACCCGCACCTGGTGATATTTCCTCAGGCGGGTCGATAATCATACCGCACTGCCCGGACAAGATCAAAACCCGATGCGCGCACTCAGGCGCCTCACCGGATCGGTGGGGTGGAAGGGATTTCTCCCTGCCGTGTAGACGGAATCATACCGACCAGCCCTTCCTATGCAAGTCAATTCACAAGCTTGATGAATCTCCGCTTTCCGACCTGCAAAACCTGGTCAATCAAACTGTCCCTCGGCACCTCCTGATCGCTGATCGGCTTCCCGTCTACCTTGACCGCACCCTGTTTCAGCATCCGGCGCGCTTCGGAACCGGAGCCCCCGAGGGCATCGCGGATCAGAGCCGGCACATTGACCGGGTCTTCATCAGGCACCCGGAAACTGTCGATCTCATCGGGAAGCCCGCCGTGTTTGAACACCTGGTCGAAACTGGCCTCTGCTCCGTTGGCCGCCTCTTCACCGTGGTATAGGGCGACCACCCCGCGGGCGAGCAATCGCTTCGCCTGATTCGGGTGCATCGCCTCCGACTTCACTTCAGCCATGATCCGGTCGACCTCATCGGGCCCGAGGTCTGCGGCGAGGCGGAACCAGTGGTTCATCGCCTCGTCCGGCAGGCTCATCGTCTTGCCGAACATCTCCGAAGGGTCGTCCTCGACACCGATGTAGTTGCCCAGCGACTGTGACATCTTCTTCGCTCCGTCGGTTCCCACCAGCAACGGCATGGTTAGGGCGACCTGGGGTTCCATCCCGTAGCGTTCTTGGACGGTGCGACCCATCATCAGGTTCCACAACTGGTCGCTGCCGCCGAGTTCGATATCGGCTTCGACTGCGACCGAGTCGTATCCCTGGAACAACGGGTAGAGGAACTCCATCACCGAGATCGGGGTCCCCTCTTCGAAGCGTTTAGAGAAGTCCTGTCTCTCCATCATCTGGGCCACCGTGGCCGAAGACGTCAACTCGAGGAGCTGGGCCATGTCCATCGGGGCCAGCCATTCGGAATTCCGCCGGATCTCGAGGTTCTCCTCGAGAAGGACGTGGCCGAACTGGCGGAGGACGTTTTCGGCGAACTCATTGACCTGCTCGCCCGTCAAGCGCTTCCGGGTCTCGCCACGCTGGGAAGGATCGCCGACCTGTGCAGTGAAGTCACCGACGATGAGGACGGCGGTGTGCCCCATCTCCTGGAACTGGCGGAGTTTGCGTAATACAACTGCCCAACCGAGAGTCACCGCCGGTGCGGTCGGGTCGAGGCCGAGCTTCACCCGCAGGGGGCGGCCGAGCTTCAGCTTTGCCTCCAATTGGTCTGCGGGGGCAACGCGGTCGGCGTAGCGAAGGGCAAGGGCCAGTTGTTGGTCGGGTGTCATCGGTGGTCAGGTTAAACCGGCGAGGCTGCGCTTTATCCGCGCGTTTCATCCGCGACGTTTCATCTGCCGGACCCGACCGGGTGGGTCTCGACAAATCGCCAGGGCAGGTCCCGGGCGTGAGAGATGCCGATACGCGGCGTGGCCATCACATATCCGGGAGCAGGCCCCGCCTCGAGGCGGACCTGGCTATCGGGGTCGAGGAGGTCGAGCCCGTTGTGCTCCCCCACTATCCCCATGGCCTGGGTCAGCTTCCCGGGGCCGTTGACCAATTCTGTGACCCTACCCCGCCGCTTGACCACAACTCCTTCGCCCTCCACGATCTCACCGGCACGCAGCAAGATCCCCCAGCCGGTCCCCTCCGGCCCCGCAGAGGTGTTGGCGCACCAGTGGATCCCGTACGACCGGTACACGTAGAGCGTGCCCGGGCCGGCGAACATCGGGCTGTTGCGCACCGTCTGGCCGTTGTGAGCATGCGACGCCGGGTCGTCAGAGCCCTTGTAGGCCTCGACTTCGGTGAGACGGATCCGCACCAGCGAATCGTCCAGAGTCGAGACCAGGTATGAACCGAGAAGCAGCGGTGCAGCCTCCTCGGGCGATCCCGACAAGAGCTTGCGCAAACCTGAGGTCATCCGGCTCCGCGGAGGCGGGCACCCAGGGATTCGCCGGCTGCGATCATCGCTGTGCGAATCGGCGCAACTTCTTCGTTGGTGAGAGTGCGGTCTGCTGCCCGAATCCGGTATGCGATAGCGATGGCACGCTCACCTTCGGCGAGATTCCCGCCGTGGAACTCGTCGAACACCCGGGCGAACTCCACCATCCCCCCTGCGGCAGATGTGGTCTTGGCGAGGAGGTCAGATGTGGCGACGTCGGTCGAGACAACGAAGGAAAGGTCGAAGTCGACCGGCGGGAACGGCGACGGCGTCGTAGCGGGTTTGAGAGCGACCGGGTCGAGGAGCGGGCCCAGGTCCAGTTCCGCGACTGCAACCCTTCCCGGGAGATCGAATGAGCGGCTAGTTCCCGGGGCCAACTCCCCCGCATGGCCAATCACCCGGCCATCGAGTTCGACAATCCCGGTGCGCCCGGGGTGGAAGCCGGCGGCCTCGCCCCGGGTGATCCGGGCGTTGTCGATCCCGAGCTGGGCCAGGAGGTGGCGCAACACCGCAAGTGAGTATCGGGCGTCGGATTGCAGAGGGTCGCTTCCAAGCTGCGAAGGCCCGACGTTTCCGACCAGCACCCAGGCGATGCGTTCGGTCTGTGCGGGGAGTCTGGGGTCGACCTCGTGGGCATCGGTAGTGAACACCAGGCCGGTCTCGAAGACGGCGACCGACCGCTCGCCGCGAGACACGTTGTACCTGGCGACGTTGAGCAGACCCGGGAGCAGAGTCGGCCGCAGTCGCCCCTCCTCCTCCCGCAGCGGGTTCTTCACCTGGAGCATCCGCTCCAGGTCCGCCGAACGGCCCAGGGCGACCATGTCTTCCTCCCCGACGAAGGGGAGGTTGATCGCCTGGTTCAAACCGATCCCGGCGAGGACCCTGTGGGCCCGGCGCAGTCTCTGCTGCTCAGGTGTGAGAAATCCTGCAGGACCGGTGGGGACCGTGGCCCCGAACTTGTCGAAGCCGTGGATGCGCGCCACCTCCTCTACCAGGTCGGCGGGCCGGGTCACATCCGGTCGATAGGTGGGCACAGTCACAGTCATCGGGTCATCGCCGGACACTGTCATCCCGAGCCGCTCGAGAATCCCGCTGACATAGCCCTGTTCGAATCCCGGCCCGAGCAGCCGCTCCACATCGTCTAACCGGAGGACCACCTCCACCGGCGTGACATCACCGGAGACGTCGACGGCGCCTTCGAGCACCTCGCCGTTGGCAAGCATTGCCACCATTGCCGAAGCCCGCTGATTGGCGATGTCGGCGAGTCCCGGGTCGACCCCCCGCTCGAACCGGATCGACGCTTCCGAGAGCAGCCCGTGGCGGCGGGACATGTACATGATGGTCGGCGGGTCCCACGACGCTGCCTCCATGAGCACGCTCGTGGTGGCATTGGAGACTTCGCTCCGGGCACCGCCCATTGTGCCGGACATCGAAGTGGGGCCCTCGGTGTCGTAGATGATGAGGTCGTCGGTGGTGAGCTTCCGGGTCACATCGTCGAGGGTCACCATCGTCTCGCCTTCGCTGGCGCGCCGGACGACGAGTTCCTGGCCGCTGATGGCATCGGCATCGAAGGCGTGGAGCGGGTGGCCCAGTTCGAGCATGACGTAGTTGGTCACGTCGACGACGTTGGAGATGGCCCTGACCCCCGCCTTGTTGAGCCGATGCCTGACCCGGAGCGGGGACCGGCGGATCTCCACTCCTGTGATTTCTCTCGCAGTGAACCGGCGACACCCCTCTCTGTCCTCAACGCTGATCTTGATCCGGGTTGCACCCGGGACGGTGGGCATCGCCAGCTCGGGGACGCGGTATCTGATGTCGTAGTGGGCTGCTAGCTCGCGTGCGATCCCCAGAATCGACATCGCATCGGGCCGGTTCGATGTGATGGCGATGTCGAAGACGACATCGGGTAGTTCGACCAGGTCCGAGAAGTCTGCGCCAGGCTCGGGCTCGCCGTCGAGCACGAGGATCCCGGTGTGGTCGTCACCCAGGCCCAGCTCGGTCTCCGAGCAGATCATCCCATTCGACTCGACCCCGCGGATGGTGCGCTGCCCGATCTCGAATTCACCCGGCAGGACTGCCCCGGGCCGTGCCACCGCGACATGTGCGCCCGTGGAGAAGTTCCATGCCCCGCAGATGATCTGGTCGACACTGGTGCCGATGTCGACCTGGCACACCCGGACCTTGTCCGCGTCCGGGTGCTCCGATATCTCCCTGACCTTGCCCACCACGACGTCGGACCAGCCGGCGTCGAGGATCTCAAAGCCCTCGACTTCGTGGCCGATCATGTCGATGACCGCCTTGATCTCGGCGGGGTCGTCGGTGGGGAGATCGATGAATTCCTTGAGCCAGCTGAGCGGGACTCTCATACGAATTGCCTGAGAAAGCGGAGGTCGTTGTCGATGTAGGTCCGCATGTCATTGATCCCGTGACGCACCTGGGCGATGCGCTCGACACCCATGCCGAAAGCGAACCCGGACACCCGGGCCGGGTCATAACCAACCGCTTCGAGGACGTTGGGGTCGACCATTCCGCATCCGAGCAGCTCGATCCATCCCGCCCCGCTGCAGACCCGGCACGAATAGTCGTTGCCGTTACATGCGAAACATGAGATGTCGAGTTCTGCGCTCGGCTCGGTGAAGGGGAAGAAGTGGGGACGGAGACGGACTTCAGTTCCGGCCCCGAAGAACTCACGCGCAAACTGGAGCAGAGTCCCTTTCAGGTCGGAGAACCGGATCGACTCATCAACCGCAAGCCCCTCGATTTGGTGGAAGACCGGCAGGTGGGTGGCATCGATGGTGTCGGTCCGGTAGGCCTTGCCGGGAACGACGATGTAGACGGGTGGATCGTGCTGTTCCATCCAGCGGACCTGGACCGGGGAAGTGTGGACCCGGAGCAACACCTCATCGGCGGGATCGCCGAAGTCGAGGTACATGGTGTCGGACTCCAGCCGGCTGGGATGGGTCGCCGGAGTGTTCAGGGCGTCGAAGTTGTAGTAGGCGAGCTCGGCCTCAGGCCCGGACGCCATCTGATATCCGAGACCCACGAAGATGTCGACAACCTCGTCGATTGTCTGCTGGATCAGGTGGAGCGATCCCTGCGGCAGGGAGATCGACTCCAGGGTGACGTCGATACTGTCACCTGAAAGCCGCTTCAACTCCTCGCCGGCTTCGATGGTTTCGCGGCGGGCGGAGACCATGCCTTCGATTTCACGGGTGGCAGCCTGCAATGCGGCACCGACTGCCGGCCGCTCCCCCGGTTCGAGCGAACCCATTGCTCGCCGGACCTCGCCGACAACCGAGTCCTTGCCGAGCAGGAGGGATTCTGCAGCGTCGAGCTCGTCGGAGGTCGAAGCGTTTTCGACTACGGCGGCTGCATTCTTCCGGGCGGATTCGAGTTGCTCGACGTGTGACATGTGCTGCGGCAGGTTAGACCTGCTCCCCCCCTTCCCCTGAGTGTTTGGAGATCACGTAAGCAAGGATCCCGGCGGCCACCGCCGCATTCAGGCTTTCGAACCCGCCGGGCATCGGGATCGAGGTGGACCGGTCGCTTGCCGTCACCACATCATCGGGGAGCCCGGACGCCTCCTCGCCGATCAGCAGGGCCCAACGCCGACTCTCGAGGAGCTCGGGATCGATGCCCCCGGAAACAACACTGGCCAGAGGCGTGTATCCCGCAGAGCGGATCTCATCGAGCCCACCGACTTCGGTGATCCTCACCGAGAACTGGCTGCCCGCTCCGGCCCTGAGCACTTTGGGCGACCAGGGATCGGCAGTCCCTGCGGTGTAGGAGAAGTCCCACCCGACGGCGGCAGCCACCCGGATCATCGTCCCGATGTTGCCCGGGTCGCTCACGCCCCATGACACGAGAAGGTGTTGGGCAACCGGGGGACTCTGCTGGGGAATTGCGACAACGGCGACCGGTCCCCGGGGAGTTTCGGTCCCGGCGATCCGCTGCAGCGCCCGATCGTCGACGACTACGGGCTCGATCCCGATCGATGACGCGGCAGTTTCACCTGCGGTATCACCCGTCGCGACGAACACGGTGCGGATGTCGGCGCCGGCCTTAACGGCCTCATCGAGGAGGTGCGGGCCCTCGAGCAGGGTCAGGCCGGTGTCACGCCGCTCCCGGGCGCGATGAAGCCGGGACGCGTCCACCACAACCTGGCTGCGGTGGTTACGAACCGGCTCCACCTATTTTGCTATTCGCTCTTGGACGCCTCGACCAGCTGGCTGAAGGCACCCGGGTCGTTAACCGCCATTTCGGCGAGCATCTTGCGGTCGACCTCGATCTCGGCAGCTTTGAGCCCTGCAATCAGCTGGGAATATGTGGTCCCGTTCTGGCGGGCCGCGGCGTTGATCCTGGAGATCCACAACTGGCGGAACTCCCGTTTGCGGGCGCGACGGTCGCGATAGGAGTCCTGCATCGCATGCATGACCTGCTCGTTGGCCGTCTTGTAGCGACGGCTGCGGGCACCCTTGTACCCCTTGGCCCTGTCGAGGACCTTCTTATGCGATTTCTTGGCGTGAACCGCGCGTTTGGCACGAGCCATGATCTTTACCTCCTGCTTTCAGCGGCCCAGTTGCTTCTTGAGGACCTTGGCATCGCCGGGAGCTAGCTCGACTTCGCCGGACCTGCGGCGAAACGTGCTCTTTCCTTTGGCGAGCTTGAGATGTCCCCGCCCTGCCTGGCGGCGCATCAGTTTGCCGGAACCGGTCACTTTGACCCGTTTCTTGGCCCCGCTATGAGTTTTCATCTTGGGCATGACCATTTCCTTCCTTTTGGTCTTGCTGCTCTCTCGCCTGGGACTTCTGTGCCGGGGTACGGGAGGGTGCGAGAACCATCGACATCGAACGCCCATCGAGCTTCGCACTCTGCTCGACTATTGCGTCGTCGGCTAGATCCACTGCAAGGCGGTCGAGTAGATCACGACCGAATTCGGGACGCTCCATTTCACGACCCCGGAATCGGATTGTCAGCTTCACCTTGTCTCCGCTTTCGAGGAAGTCCTTGGTCTTGCGACGGGTGATATCGAAGTCATGATCGCCGATTCGCACCTTCATTCGGAGCTCTTTGACACTGGTTCGGGTCTGGTTCTTGCGAGATTCGCGCTGTTTGACCGAAAGTTCGTACTTGTACTTCCCGTAATCCATCAACCGGCATACCGGTGGTTTCGCTTCCGGGGCGACCTCGACCAGGTCGAGGTCCAGCTGTTCGGCGAGCCAGAGGGCTTCGTTGAGTTTTTTGACTCCTATCTGGGAGCCGTCGGGTGCTACCACCCTTACTTCACTTGCCCTGATGGCACCGTTTACACGCAGCTCGCTAATCGCAGATTCCTCCTGTTGTATGGCGTTTGTGGTCTATTCGCGAAAAAAGCAACAAGGAGAAACTTGCTGCTCGACCAGCCGGGTTTCCGGCTGTAACTGTGACCGCGGCTCCCTCGGTCGATGAGCTTGCTCACGATCGGGGGCCGGGTGGGGAAGCAGCAGCTTCCGCTCTTGCTATTGGGATTGTGCTCGTAATGATACCAGTCCCCCACCGGTTAGCCAGAGCGACGCGAATTGAGCTCTTCACAAAGCCTTCAAAGAGAAGCGATTGCGTTGGCCGTCTCGACCGCGGCATCGACGGCTTCGACCCCTTTGCTCGCTTCCCCGGTGCCGGCTCTGGACAGGGCATCGGCCACGTCGTGCACGGCCAGTATTGCGTTTCCGATGGGGACGCCGGTCTCCAAGGCGAGTTGGGAGACGCCGGAGGTGGACTGGCTGACCACGATGTCGTAGTGGTCGGTTTCACCTTTGATGACGACTCCGATGACAACGACCACGTCGCATCCTTGTTCCACGAGGGCACGCGCCCCGACCGGGATCTCCAGCGCTCCGGGGACGTGGAGCACGGTCACGTCGTCCGTGCCCAGTTCCTCGAACCTCGCCACCGCGCTCTCGAGGAGGCGATCGGTGATCGACTGGTTCCAGCGGGCCGCGACTATGCCCGCCTTCAGCCCCGTGGCGTCGAGGCTCCCGGTGACGTCTCTCATGCGCCGGCCTCGAAGTCGAGTGTGTGTCCGAGCCGGCTTGCCTTGGTCTCGAGATACCCACGGTTCTCATCGGTGGGGTTAACTGACAGCGGGACCTGCTCGATGATGGAGAGCCCGTAACCTTCGATACCGGCCCGCTTCTTCGGGTTGTTGGTGAGCAGGCGCATCGACCTCACCCCGAGGTCGTAGAGGATCTGGGCGCCGACACCGTAATCGCGCGCGTCCACCGGAAGCCCGAGGTTGACGTTGGCGTCGACGGTGTCCATCCCCCCGTCCTGGAGGTTGTAGGCGGCGAGCTTGTGGAGCAGGCCGATGCCGCGACCCTCATGGCCCCTGATGTAGAGGACGACACCCCGGCCCGCTTCAGAAACTCTCGCCAGGGCCTGATCGAGCTGGTCGCCACAGTCGCAGCGGAGGCTGCCGAAGACGTCGCCGGTGAGACATTCGGAGTGGACCCGGGTGAGGACACCTTCACCGTCACCGACTTCTCCGTAAACGAGTGCCATGTGCTGGCGTTCGTCGACCAGCGATCGGTAACCGAAGGCCTGGAACGAACCGTATTGCGTGGGAATCCTCGCTTCGACGATCCGTTCCACCAGCTTCTCCTGCTGGCGCCGGTACGCGATGAGGTCCGCAATTGTTCCGATGAGGAGACCGTGTTCGTTCGCAAACTTCTGCAGGTCGGGGAGCATGGCCACCGTGCCGTCATCGTTCATCACCTCGGCCAGCACCGCCGCCGGGTACATCCCGGCAAGCCGGGCGAGGTCGACACCGGCCTCGGTGTGCCCAGCGCGCTTCAGAACTCCCCCCGGCTCGTAGCGCAACGGGTACATGTGGCCCGGCCGGGCCAGGTCTTGGGGCCGGGTTTCGGGGTCGAGCACCGCGAGCACGGTGCGGGTCCGGTCGGCAGCCGAGATACCCGTCGTGGTGCCTTCGGCAGCATCGATCGAGACGGTGAAAGCGGTGCGGCGAACGTCGGTGTTCCTGGCGACCATCATCGGGACTTCGAGCTCGTCAAGGCGCTCGCCTTCGATGGGAAGACAGATGATCCCGCTGCTATGGCGGAGGACGAAGCCCATCTTCGCCGGGTCGGCTGCCTCTGCGGCGAAGATGAGGTCACCCTCGTTTTCGCGATCTTCGTCGTCGACCATTATCACCATCTCGCCGCGACCGATCGCGGCGATGATCTCTTCAACGGCAGCAAACTTCATTTGGACAGCAATCTCTCGACGTACTTGGCGAGGACATCCACTTCGACGTTGACCCGACTCCCCGGTGCTTTCGATCCCAGCGTGGTCACCTCCCGGGTATGAGGGATTATCGCAACCTCGAACCCTTCCTCGTCCAATCCGGCAACGGTGAGGCTGATCCCGTCGATGGTCACCGAGCCCTTCTCGACGAGGTAGCGCAGCACAGCCCGGTCGGCAGCAAAACCGATCCGGATCGAGTCACCCTCGTCGGCGATCCCCCGGACAGTGGCAACCCCGTCGACGTGGCCCTGGACGATGTGGCCGTCGAACATCGAATCGGGAGTCATCGGCAGCTCGAGATTCACCCGGTGCCCGTCGGCAACGTCACCCAGGGTCGTCCGGGCGAGTGTCTCGGCGATAGCGTTTACCGCAACCCGGTTTTCATCAATGGAGACTGCGGTCAGGCAGGTCCCGTTGACCGAGACCGAGCCCCCGACTTCCATCGAAGCCAATAGGGGGGATTCGATGACAAAGGTGAGGTCCGAGCCTTCCCGGGTCACCCCGGCGACCGTACCCATGGCCTGGACAATTCCTGTGAACACGTGGCTCCTTATTGGAACCCGATTCTCACATCAGGCCCCACCGATTGCACATCGAAGATCTCAACCGCTCTAGCATCTGCGATGTTCCCGAACGACCCCGCGAAGGGCGTGATCCCCGCCCCGCCGCCGACTTTTGCCGCGACATAGGCATAGCCACGGGTAATTACCCCTGCCTCCCACCACGATGCAAGAAGTGTCGGGCCCCCTTCGAGGAGTATCTCGAGGTAACCCATGTCGCCGAGTGTGGATGCCACCAGCGCCGGTGCCGGCGGGTCGCTGCCGCTGACCCCGACCACCTCACCTCCGGGAGCCGACCCGCCTTCAGCCGTGATCACGAGTGGGTCCAGTTCCCAGATCTGTGCTTCGGCGGGCAGAGGGCCACTGCCGGCGACGATGACGGCCCGGGGCTGGGGGCCGGCATACCCGTCGATCCGCACGTCGAGCCGTGGGTTATCGGAGCGCAAAGTCCCGGCGCCAATCACAACGGCGTCCACCTGGCTGCGAAGAATGTGGGCATCGTGGCGCGCCTCAGGTGAAGTGATCCACTGCGACGTCCCGTCCATGGCTGCCACAGAGCCATCGAGAGTCATCGCAAACTTGGCAGTTACCCGGGGAAGGCCGGTACGGCGATGGTGGAAGTAGGCAGGATCGACCGCTTCGGCAGCTTCGGGCTCATCGGAAAGGACGACGTCCACACCTGCATCGCGAAGCTTGGCGACGCCGCTTCCCGAGACCCTCGGGTCGGGATCCTCGATTCCGATAACGATCCTGCCAACGCCGGCGGCGAGAACCGCGTCGACGCATGGCGGGGTCCGGCCATGATGCGAGCACGGCTCGAGGCTGACGTAGAGATCGGCCCCCCGAGCGGCATCGCCTGCCGCAGCCAGTGCAACTACTTCGGCGTGCTCACTCCCGGGGCCTGAGTGAAACCCTTCGCCAACGACGACGCCGTCCTTGACTACGAGTGCACCGACTCCCGGATTGGGATGGGTGTGGTGTCCTGGCGCCAGCTCAAACGTGCGCCGCAGCCGGGCACTATCGAACAGGTCCACTTAGTGGCCCGTCCACTAACCGAGGCGCCGGTCGATTCGGTAGGTCGAGCCGGGCTGCTTCTTGGCGAACTCTTTCATCTCAACGGCCACTGCAGATGCCTCCCATTGCGTGCTCAGGTCCCGGACCTCGGTTGAGGCTACACCCAGGGACAGCGAAACCACCGGGAAGGCGTAGCGTTCGCCGCGGCGGTCGATGACTTCGATGTATCCGCGCAGCGCGTCAGCGGTGTCGTACAGGTCGAGGATCCCGTTGTCGAAGCGCTCCGCTACCTCCTTGCAGTAGGCCTCGGCCATCCCTGCCGGAATGATCGCAACGAAGTCGTCGCCGCCGATGTGGCCGACAAACGGATCTTCGATGCCGAGGGTCACCGCAGCCGTGGTGAGACAGTTTCCGCAGAATCTGATCACCTCGTCGCCGCGCATGAACCCGTAATGGTCATTGAAAGCCTTGAAGTTGTCGAGGTCTCCGTGGACGAGGGCGAACGGCCGATCCTCGTGGATCCTCTGCTCGATCTCGCGGGTGATCCGGAAGTTGCCGGGAAGACCGGTGAGCGGCGAGAGGTCCCGGGCAGCCTGGGTGCGGCGGAGGACGGCGGAAACACGGGCGACGAGTTCGTTGATGTCGAAAGGCTTGGTGATGTAGTCGTCGGCACCGAGCTCGAGTCCCCGCACGCGATCTTCGGGAAGCCCTCTGGCGGTGAGGAGGATGATGGGTATGTTTGCGGTTGAGGCTTGGGCCCGGAGGCGGTGCAGAGCGGTCAGGCCGTCCATACGGGGCATCATGATGTCGAGCACGATGGCATCGGGAGGCACGGTGGTCGCCTTCTGAATGGCGTCCTCGCCGTCCACGGCGGTGTCCACCTCGAAGCCTTCAAGCTCGAAGTTGACTTTGACGACCGCAAGAATGTCCGGATCGTCGTCCGCAACCAGTACCCGTTCAGTCATTTTCCTCGATAGTCCTTCTCAGTTCCCTCACAGCGTCAACAGGGTCGTCTGCGCCGAATATCGCTGTCCCTGCGACAAAGACATTTGCTCCGGCTTCTGCAGCGCGACCGATATTCGCAGACGTGATGCCTCCATCAATTTCAATATCGGCCGACAGATCAAGCTTCTCAACCGTTTCTCGGAGTTTCTCCACTTTCCCCAACACCTCTGGGATGAACTCCTGCCCGCCGAAACCCGGCTCCACCGACATCACCAGCACCACGTCGACGAGTTCCAGGAACGGTTCGACGGCGGCGACGGGGGTTTGCGGGTTGATCACCAGGCCGAATTCGAGCTCGACGGACCGGGCGCGCCGCAATGCGGCCGTCGGATCGGGGATGGCTTCGATGTGCATCGTCACCAGGTCGGCCCCGGCCGCGGCCAGCTCGGGGAGGTAGGCGTCGGGGTTGGTCGTCATGAGATGACAATCGAAATAGAGGTCCGATCTCTCCCTGAGGGCGGCGATGACGGGTATGCCAAAGCTCAAGTTCGGCACGAAGTGACCGTCCATCACATCGAGATGGAGCCAGTCGACGGAGGTTTCCACCCTGGCCAGCTCCTCACCGAGCCGGGCGAAGTCGGCTGCCAACAGCGAGGGGGCGATCTTCATCCGGGCCATGTCGGTCGATTGTACGGTCTCATCGGTGAGAGCCGGGGCTTCAGCCCACATTCCCGGTGGCGTACCTCTCAGCCAACCCTGCCGGTGTCATTCCTGCGGCCGCGAACCCAGGAGTCTCCGCTGATACGTTGCTTGCCCGGCGCCTGAATTGACAGAACACGCACCGCGCCACGTGAGAGCCCGATGACCGGCCAGCCGTCTACGGCCTTCCAGGTCCCGGCAGCCAAGTAGGCTTCGGCCGGCTCGGCAGCGTAGATCTTGTGCACCTCGTCATCGATGGGGACCACAGCCGCCGGCTCGGGTGACACCCCGCGGACCCGGTTGACGAACGAAACCGGGTCGTTTTCCACCGACAATTCCCGATCGGCTTTGGTCAGCTTGGGGGCATAACTGGCACCATCTCCGCTCTGGGGCACCGGCATCATGTCCCCGTCGAGATATCTTCCGAGATTGTCGACGAGAAGCCGTGCGCCGAGGCGGGCGAGGCGATCGGTGAGGGCGCCGGCGTCCTCGACCTCTCCGATGTCCACTGCCTGGGCGGTAAGTACAGGGCCGGTGTCGAGACCCTCGTCCAACTTGATGATGGTCACCCCGGTCATCGTGTCACCTTCGATGAGCGCCCGGTTGACCGGTGCCGCGCCCCGCCAACGAGGGAGCAGAGAGAAGTGGACGTTGAGCATTCCGGCACCGGGCAGCTCGAGCGATTCGGAATGGATGATCCGTCCGTAGGCGACTACAACACCCACCGCAAAGGGCCCCGAGTCGACCAGCGCTTCTTTCAGCTCATCATGTGTTGCCGGTTGAGCGACCGGAATCCCGTGTTGGAATGCGGCTGCTTTGACCGGTCCCGGTCGCGGGGTCCCCGACCGCCCCCTCGCCTTGTCGGGCTGGGTGATGACCAGGCCGACCTCGAACCGCTCCGAGACCGCCTCGAGTGTGGGAACGGCAGCCTGGGGTGTGCCCAGGAATGCAACTCGGATCATTCGAAGCGCGCCAGTCCCAACGCTTCTTCCCTCAAGTCCTTGAGAGCCTGCTTCTTTGCCGCCTTGTCCAGCACGTCGATGAGCAGCCCGCCATGGAGGTGGGCGATCTCGTGCTGGAGGACTCTGCCCAGCAGCCCGTCACCGGCGTACTCGACTTCATTGCCGTCGAGATCGAGAGCGCGCACCCTTGCGAAAGCAGGACGTTTGATCTCCCACGAATACCCGGGGACGGACAGACATCCCTCCTCGTATTCCCACTCGCCGGAAAGCTCGAGAATCTCCGGGTTGATCATCACCCTGGGGCCGAGCTCGTCCTGGGCGTCGAAAACGGCAATCTGTCGCATCACGCCGATCTGATTGGCAGCAAGGCCGACTCCAGGAGCGTCATACATCGTCACGATCAAGTCCGTCACCAGGGTCTTGACCTTCTCGTCGATGTCTTCCACCGGCTTCGGTCTCATCCGGAGGACCGGATCGCCATAAGTTCTGATCGGATAGAGAGCCATCACCTGTTCCAAAGATTCGATGTAGTGCGGGTGAGAGGGTAGCTACTCGATTGCGCGCTACAGATCGATCGGGTCGGCGTCGACGCGGATCGTCGCCCCCCCGTCCCTCAGCTTCTGCAGGGTCTTGCGCAGGCCTTGTCTTACCTGCTGCAGATCTCCCTGGAGCAACCATCGGTGGCGATCATTCGCCTCGACCGGGCCCATCACCATCCCTACTGCCAACTCGCGCAGGGCGGCGGTGACCGTAGCGGGTGGGACCCCCCGCGCCTCGATTGCCATCATCTCGCTCGCAGGAGGGAATCCGTCCCTCGCCCTGCGTGCCAGTACCCCTTCGAGATACGGGATGGGCTCACCCCGTCGCAAGGCGGAGACCAAAGCCGATCCGGGATCTGACGTTTGCAGCATGGTCCGATAGCCCCTGCTCCTGCCCACGGAACCAACCAGGCGGGCGAGGATCCGCAATGCCTCCTCCGAAGATCGGTAGTTCTGGCCGTGGATCAGGGCGTCAGGGTCGACGGCGACGGCCATGGTGAGGTCCGACAGCCCGGCCAGGTCGCGTTCGGTGCCGACAGTGATCAATGAATCCTCTCCGGCCTCTCCTACCCGCTCTGCACCGACTCTCGCTGCGATCTGTTTTACCAGGCGCGCTGGGATCGTCCCCATCGATTCGAAAGTCGATCCGCCACATTGCCGGCAGTCCGCTGCCGGTGCGCCGCATCGACGGCACTCGCGATTGCGGCCGATATTCGAACCGCAGCGAGCGCAGAGACGAAGGGCCCGGCAGGCCACACATCGGGTCGAAGCGTCTCCGGCCCTCATGTGTGTGAAGACGAAGGCGCGCTCACCACGGGCGGCGACTGTGCGGAGGGCGTCTAAGGCCCGTTCGGAGAGGAACCCGCTTCCCGGAGGGTCATCTCTCCTGTCGACGACCTCGACAAGGCCCCACGGACGTTGGGGCTGGATGATCTCCGCGCCGGCGGCGATCAATTCGACGCTTGGAGTCGGTCCGACAAAGACCAGGCCAAATCCTTCGACCCTCGATCGCGTCCTGAGCAGGTCCCGAACATGGACCGTGGGGGTCTGGCGATCCTTCATGGCCCGCCTGCCTTCTTCGAAGACAAAGACCACGGCCAGGTCCCGTACCGTCCAGTAAGCGGCTCGAGGGGTGCCCACGACTATGGAAGGGCCTGAATTCGCCCGCTCCCACGCCGCAGTCACCTCCGAGCCATCGCCATCCGGGATGAGCACCGTCCGACCCGGATATGCCTCTTTTAAGGCGGTGAAGATCTCCTCGGCTTCGCGCACGGTGGGCACGAGGACTAGCCCGCTGCGGAGGGAGGCGGCAACGGGTGCCAGCATCTTCGGCCAGTCGGCATCCGCCCAATGGACCACGTATGAAGTGACCGGCCTGCGTTTTCCTGCCACAGCGGCCGCAACGAACCCCCCGATCGGGGAGCCATCGTCCGGCCGGGCCCGGATAGGTGCGGGCTCGCCGGGTGTCAGCTTGCCCGGGAGCGTGGGTGGCGCCGCCTTGTCGAGGAGCACCGCCATAGGCGCGACATAGTGGTTTGCGGCCCAGCGCAGTGCCTGCAACAGGTCGGCGTCGAAAACCGGCTCATCGCCCGAAACCCCGAGGATTTCCTTCAACCTGCCTTCCCGTTCCGGGTCGAGGCCAATCACATAGCCCCGCACCCTCCGCCCTCCGAGCGGCACCCGGAGAATCGAGCCAATCCGCACGTCTTTGCTGAGATGCGGGGGAATCGAATACCAGAAGCCCTCATCCACCGAGAAGGTGGGCACCGAGGGGATGACCCGGGCAGCTGGTACGCCGGCTATAAGCCGAGTGCGCTCTTGATGTCTTCGACGCGATCGAGCCTCTCCCAGCTGAATTCGGGTCTACCGAAATGCCCGTACGCGGCGGTCCGGGCGAAAACGGGTTCGGTTAGATCCAACGCGTCGATGATCGCCGCCGGTCTGAAGTCGAAAATGTCATGAACTGCGGATTCAATCTGCTCGCGAGCCACGCGTTCTGTTCCGAATGTCTCCACGTGAGTAGAGAACGGCTCCGGGTCCCCGATCGCGTAGGAGAGCTGGATCTCGAGCTTCCCGGCTGCGCCCGCCTCCACCAGGTTCTTGGCCGCCCATCGTGCTGCATAGGCAGCCGACCGGTCGACCTTTGTGGCATCCTTGCCCGAGAAGGCACCACCGCCGTGGCGGGCGTAGCCACCGTAGGTATCGACGATGATCTTGCGGCCGGTAAGCCCGGTGTCACCCACCGGGCCTCCAATGGTGAACTGGCCGCTCGGGTTGAAGACGAACTCGGGGGGGCCCTCGGGTAGCAATATCTGAGGGATGACCGGTGCCACCACGACCTCGAAGATCTCTTCTCTGATCTCGGCGTTCGTCACGTCAGTGGTGTGATGCGAAGAGATCAGGATCTTTTCCACCGCGACCGGGCGGCCGTCCTCATATCTGATCCTCACCTGGGTTTTTCCGTCGGGCCGCAGGTAATCGACCTTTCCGGTCTTCCTGACCTCAGCCAGACGTTCCGCCAGCCGGTGTGCGAGGTAAATGGGCAATGGCATGTGCTCTTCGGCTTCTTCGACAGCAAAACCGAACATCAAACCCTGGTCCCCCGCGCCCGCATTGCGGTCGACACCGACGGCGATATCGATGCTCTGCTCGTTGATCCGGTCGAGGATCTCGACGGTGTTCGCATCGAAGCCCGGGTCGAATCCGTCATACCCGACATTCGCAATAGCCCCCCTCACGATCGAGTCGATATCCGGCCAGTCTTTCCTGTGGAGCACGCCGATCTCACCGGCGATGAGTGCGAGATTCTTGGTGACCATCACCTCACACGCGACCTTCGCACGTGGCTCGATGCTGAGCACCGAGTCGAGGATCGTGTCGGAAATGGCGTCGGCAACCTTGTCGGGGTGCCCCTCGGTTACGGACTCAGAGGTGAAGGACCATGCTCTCATCGGCATCAGACCTTAGTTCTGTCGGGTGACAGGGCTTCGATGCGGTCCCAGAGGGCAGAGGCAACGTCCTCCTTGGACATCATCGGCTGTGGTTCGACGCCCCCGTCGGCGCCGATGAATGACACCTGATTTGTGTCGGTGCCGAATCCTGACCCGTCCTGGGTGACGTTGTTGTAGACGAGCAGGTCGACCCCTTTTCTCTTTGCCTTTTCGACGGCGCGCTCCACTCCCCCGGTCTCAGCCGCAAAGCCGACGGTGACCGGAGGGCTCTGCCTGGCAACTACCGAGGCCAGGATGTCGGGCGTCGTGGTGAGAGAAATCGAATCGAGGCCATCTTCCCGGGCAAGCTTGGTGGTGGCGCTATCTGCGGGCTTGAAGTCGGCAACAGCGGCAGCCATCACCGCGATGTCAGCGGTCACTCCGTCTACGGCTGTCTGCATCTCTGCGGCGGACTCGACGCCGATGACTTTCACAGACCCGGGGACAGGCAGGTCGGACGTCGTGACCAGGGTCACGTGGTAGCCGCGGCGGGCAGCCTCTGCGGCAATCGCATGCCCCATCTTGCCGCTCGACCTGTTGCCGATGTATCGAACCGGGTCGATCGCCTCCCGGGTTCCCCCGGCGGTGATCAGCACCGACAGACCGGTGCCCCTGGCGCCCAGGATCGAGCAGGCAGCTTCAACGATGTCTTCGGGTTCGGCAACCCTGCCGATACCCACGTCTCCGCCGGCGAGGTCTCCTTCGGCCGGCCCGACGAAATGACTCCCGTCGTTACCGAGAACCTTGACATTACGGACAGTCGCCGGGTTCTCCCACATCTCCGTATGCATGGCAGGAGCGAAGAGCACAGGCGCCCTGGTCGCGAGCAGGAGGGCGGAGATGAGGTCCTCGGACAAACCGTTGGCTGCCCGGGCAAGGGTAGCGGCGGTGGCCGGAGCAACTATGACGATGTCGGCCCACCGGGCGAGGTTGGTGTGCGGAGAAGCGTCCTCCGCTCCGAAGAGGTCGAGAAAGGGTTGTTCGCCGGTGATTGCCGCAAACGTCTGGGGGCCGATGAACTCAGCAGCCGACGCCGACATCGCCACTTTGAGCTCGGCGCCGGCCTCGGCGAGACGGCGAGCCAGGTATGCCGATTTGTAGGCAGCCACACCCCCGGTCACGGCGAGTACCACCCGCCGTCCGCCGAGCATCAGGACTCGACAGTCTCCACGGCCACTTTGCCCTCAGCGATCTCTTCCATGGCAATGGTCAGTGGCTTGCGGGACAGTGAGTGGACTTGAGGTGGGACGTAACTTCCGTAGCCGTCGCCCAACTGGTGAAAATACGCGTTGATCTGACGGGCCCGGCGCGACGAGACGACAACGGTGGCGAACCGATTGCCGATCTGGTCGATTACTTCTTCAATTTTCATTGGATCCTTCTCAGAGGGTGGATGAGAACAGGTTAACTCATGGAGCGGTGGTAATAAGACTCAAGAGTTCGCCAACCGCGTCTTCGAACCTGTCGTTGACCACGATGTGGTCGAATACTTCGCCTGCTTCGGCGAGTTGACGCGAGGCAATTTCGAGGCGGTCCACGATGTCGTCGTCGCTCGTGTCCCCCCGTAACCGCAATCGTCTCTCCAGTTCGTCGATGGAAGGGGCCGCGATAAAGATCATTGTTGCGTCGGGTTTCGCCTCCCTGACCTGGCGGGCGCCCTGGATCTCGATATCGAGCAGGACATCGCGGCCCCTTGCATTGGCGTCATCGATCGGGGCTAACGGGGTGCCGTAGAGATGATTGTTGTATTCGGCACATTCCAGCAATTCGCCGTTGGCGATCATGTCCTCGAATTCGTCGCGGGTCGTGAATCGGTAGTGATATCCGTCGATTTCCCCGGGTCGGGGCGATCTGGTGGTGGCGGAAACGGAGAAATCGACGTCCGTCATGCTCAATATCTCCGAGATCAGGCTCGATTTTCCCGAACCGGACGGACCCGAGACGACAAATAACCGGCCCGGTCTCCTCAAGTGAACTCTTTGAGAAGAGCCTCTCTCTGGCGGTCGCCCAAACCACGAAGACGGCGGTTTTCGGCGATTCCAACAGATTCCATAAGGCGCATGGCCTTCACTTTACCCATTCCGGGCATCGAAGCGATCAGGCGCTCGACTTTGATGCCACCGATCACTTCGTCGCTGTCGGCCTTGTCGAAGAGCTCGGTGATACTCATCGAGCCGGTCTTGAGGAGTTCTTTTACCTCAGCCCTAGCCCGGCGCACCTCTGCCGCCTTCTTGAGGGCAGCCTGGCGCTGTTCTGGGGTCAATGTGGGTGGAGTAGGCAATATCTTGCTCCCGTTCTTGGGTTGCCGAACGATAGTTGTTTACCTCTTTGCAATGCGGGCTAAACCCTCGATCCGGAGCCGATTTCTTCGGCAATGGCGGCAGCGGCGCGAATGGGATCGTCACTGGCGGTGATCGGGCGTCCCACTACGAGGTAGTCGGAGCCGGCGGCGATCCCCATTTGCACCGTTGCAGTCCGCTTCTGGTCATGGTCTCCGACCCCAACCGGACGAATCCCGGGAGTCACAGTGATCATGCCCGGGGCAACCCGCCTCACGATCGGCACCTCATGTACCGCGCTCACGACGCCTTCGACCGGCACCCCGGCGGCAATGTGGACCAGACGCTCGACAGCAGCATCCGCCGGTCCGCGTACTCCGATTTCGGCGAGGTCTTCCTCCCCGATGCTGGTGAGCACGCTCACACCCAGAATCCCCGCCTTGCCGCCGGAGCCTTCAGCCAGCCCGGCCACTGCGGCCCGCAGCATCTCGCTGCCACCCGGGATATGAGCCGTCACCCAGCGCGCCCCGCGTCTGCCCAGGGCACGAGCGGCCGACTCGACCTGGGCGGGGATGTCGTGCAATTTGGCGTCGGCAAAAACAGGCAGCCCGAGGTCAGCGATTCGCTCGATGCTTCCGCCTTCGCTGTGCAGCAGTCCCAGCCCCACCTTGAACCCGGCCACGTGGTCTTTGATCGAGCGCGCCAGATCTACTGCGCGATCGACAGTGGGTAGATCGAGGGCAACGAGTACCCCGGTCACCGGATGGCTGCCCCGACAGCATCGGCGACAGTCACCAGGCCCAGCTTCTTCATGATGCGATGCATCTCCTTCTCGATTCTGGTACCCGCTCGCGGTTCCGCGAGCAGCACGGTTCCCAACCCGACAGCGGAGGCCCCGCTCATCAGGTACTCGACAACGTCGTGGCCTGTCGTCACGCCCCCGCAGCCAACGATCGGGAACCCGGGGTAGGCCCGGGCAACCTCGTAGACACAACGCAGCGAAATCGCCTTCAACCCGGGACCGCTGTAGCCACCAACCCCCCCGGAGAGCTTTGGAGCGGCCAAATCGAGGTCGACGCCGAAGCCAGGCGCGGTGTTGGTGAGCGTGAGGAACTTCGCCCCCGCCTCGATGCAGGCTCCGGCAATGTCGACTATGTCGGGCGCCGCCGGAGAAAGCTTCGCGCCCACCGGCACATTCACCGCACTCACCACCTCATCGACAACCCCGGCCGACAGGCCGGCATCGAGTGCGAAGATCCTGCCCTGTTCCAGATTCGGGCATGACAGATTGACCTCGATTGCCTCCACCCCTGCCGACTCCTCGCCGATAGCCACCTTGACGAAGCCGGCGACGGTCTCCCCAACTGCCGAGCCCCAGATCGGCACCCGGCAATCCTCGATCCGCCCGGACATGTCGGCGACCCAATGGTCGATACCGGGGTTCTCGATGCCGATGCCGTTGAGCATGCCGGGGCCTGCCGGTGCGATCCTCGGCGCGGGCCGTCCCGCCCATGGGACCTCCGAAACCGATTTTGCAACTGCGGCGCCAAAAGGCGCCACATCGGCAACGGTGGCCCACTCCCAGACCGAGCCGACCGTGCCCGACGCCGCCACCAGGGGCGATCTCATCGTGATCGGGCCCAGCCGGGTCTGCATCGCTACCTGTGCCATTCCTGGAGGCTTCTCGGCCTGTTGATCGCCCCGGGACCGGCACGGAGACTGCGGGCCACGGCCAGCCCGCCTCGCACCGTGGTCACACAGGGTACCTGGTGGCCGCGGGCCGCCTGGCGGATCGTGCGGCCGTCGGTGCGAGCCTTCCCACCCCTCGGCGTGTTGATGACGAGCTGGATCTCTCCGTTGTCGAGGCGCTGGGCGACATCATCGGGGCCGTCACCGATCTTGGGCACGACTTCGGCGTCGATGGCATGATGACTCAGATAGCGGGCAGTCCCCGGTGTTGCCACCAGTTCGAAGCCGAGCATCGCGAAGGCCTGGGCCACCGCAAGCCCGGTCGGCTTGTCGCGGTCCGCGAAAGAGACGAACACCCGCCCCCGGTCGGGGAGGATCCGACCCCCACCGAGCAAAGCCTTAGCGTATGCGGTGCCGAAGTCCTCGCCGATCCCCATCACCTCGCCGGTTGCCTTCATCTCCGGGCCGAGCACGGAGTCCTCTTCGGGGAAGCGGTCCCAGGGCAGCACCGCGTTCTTCACCGCCACAAATGGCGGAGTGGTGTTGGCGGGGATCATCCCCTCTTCCCGGAGGTCCTCGATGCTTGCCCCCATCATCACCCTGGTCGCCACCCGGGCGAGGAGGACGCCGGTCGCTTTGGAGATGAAGGGGATCGTACGGCTGCCGCGTGGGTTCGCCTCGATGACGAAGATCTCGTCTCCTTTCACTGCGAACTGGATGTTGATCAGACCCCGCACCGAGAGCGCTCCTGCGAGATCTCTGGTCGCCTTGATGATCTCTTTCATCGCCTCACCCGACAGCGTTGGGGGCGGGGTGACACAGGCCGAGTCCCCGGAATGGATTCCTGCTTCTTCGACATGTTCCATGACGCCGCCCAGCAGGAGCTCGGATCCGTCGAAGATGGCGTCGACGTCGACCTCCACAGCCGACTCCAGGAACCGGTCGATCAGGATCGGCGCACCCATCACCTCCGGGTCGGCATCGCCGTAGAGCTCACGCATGTACGCACCCAGTTCCTCCACCGAATAGACGACACGCATCTTGCGGCCGCCGAGCACGAATGAGGGACGAACCATCGCCGGCAGGCCGACCTGATCGATCACATCGAGAGCCTCAGCAGCTGAACGGGCGGTGCCCCCGGAAGGCTGGCGAAGGCCGAGGTTGGCGCAGATCTCGCCGAACTGCTCTCGATCCTCCGCGAGGGCAATGGACGCCGACGACGTCCCGGCGACGTTGACACCGGCGGCCTCGAGCGCTGAGGCGAGGTTGAGCGGGGTCTGCCCGCCGAGCTGGACGATCACGGCCTCCGGCTTCTCGGCGTCGATCACATCGAGGACATCTTCGATTGTCAGCGGCTCGAAATAGAGGCGGTCAGAGGTGTCGTAGTCGGTGGACACCGTCTCCGGATTGCAGTTGATCATCACTGTCTCGTAACCAGCGTCACGAAGGGCGAAGGACGCATGGACACAGCAATAGTCGAACTCGATGCCCTGGCCGATCCGGTTCGGCCCCGAGCCGAGCACGACGACCCGGGGCTTCTCCGCCTCGACGACTTCTGACTCGTCTTCGAAGGTTCCGTACATGTACGGCGTCTTCGCCACGAACTCGGCGGCGCAGGTGTCCACCCGCTGATAGGTTCGGCGGATCATCGCCCCCTCCCTGATCGAGCGGACCGTCTCGGGCGTGGTATCGGTGAGATAGGCGATCTGCACGTCGGAGAATCCGTACCGTTTCGCTTCGGCCAGGACTGTCATGTCGGACGGGTCGTCGACAAGCTCATGGCGCACTTCGACGATCTCTGCCATCTGATCGATGAACCACGGGTCGATCGAGGAGAGCTCGCTGAGCCTGTCGACACTCCAACCGCGTCGCAGGGCTTCTCCGACTGCGAATATCCGCTCCGGGGTCGGCTCGACCACCTGGCGCCCCAGGTCGGCTTCGGACAGCTGTCGCAGGTCTGACTCGGTCGCGTCCGCGTTCAGCCCGGAGTGCCCGTTCTCGAGGCTGCGGAGGGCCTTCTGCAGGGCTTCGGGAAAGGTCCGGCCAATCGCCATGGCCTCTCCCACGCTGCGCATCGAAGTGCCGAGCTTGCGGGGCGCAGACGGAAACTTCTCGAAGTCGAATCTCGGGATTTTCACCACCACGTAGTCGAGAGCGGGCTCGAAAGACGCCGGCGTGGCGAGTGTGATGTCATTGGCGATCTCGTCGAGGGTGTACCCGACCGCCAACAACGCGGCGATCTTGGCGATGGGAAATCCGGTGGCCTTCGAAGCCAGGGCTGAGGATCGGGAGACGCGAGGGTTCATCTCGATGACAAGGCGCTTCCCGGTTGCAGGGTCGACCGCGAACTGGACATTGGAGCCGCCGGTCTCGACACCGATGGCACGAAGGACTGCGATCGCGTCTTCGCGCATGTCCTGATATTCGCGATCGGAGAGTGTCTGGATCGGAGCCACGGTTATCGAATCCCCCGTGTGGACACCCATCGGGTCGAGGTTCTCGATCGAGCAGACGATGACTGCGTTGTCGTTGCGGTCACGCATCACTTCGAGCTCGAACTCCTTCCATCCGAGAACTGATTCCTCGACGAGAATCTCCGAGACCGGTGACATCTCCAGGCCGTAGCGGGCAACGGCCACGAAATCTTCCTCGTTGTCGGCGATGCCGGTACCGCCGCCTCCGAGGATGTAGGAGGGCCTCACCATTATCGGGAACCCGATCTCCCGGGCGATGGTCATCGCCTCGCCCATCGAACGGGCATATCCAGCCCGGGGGCACTCGAGGCCGGCCGCTTCCATCGTGGTTTTGAACAGACCGCGGTCTTCCGCCTTCTCGATGGCTTCGAGCCCGGCGCCGATCATCTCCACGTTGTGGCGCTGCAGCACCCCGGTGCGGGCAAGCGTTGAAGCGACGTTGAGGGCGGTTTGCCCCCCGAGGGTGGCGAGGAGTGCGTCGGGCCGCTCCCTGGCGATGATCTCGGTGACGACTTCGGGGGTGATCGGCTCGACGTAGGTGGCGTCGGCATATTCGGGGTCGGTCATGATCGTCGCCGGGTTGCTGTTCACCAGGATCACCCGGTAGCCCTCCTGGCGAAGAACCTTGGCGGCCTGGGTGCCGGAGTAGTCGAATTCACATCCCTGGCCGATGATGATCGGGCCGGAGCCGATGAGGAGGATGGAGCGGATGTCAGTCCGGGCGGGCATTACTCCACCCCGTTTCGGATCGCTTCGACAAAGCCATCGAACAGGGGCGAGGCGTCCCTGGGCCCGGGAGCAGCTTCGGGATGGTATTGCACCGAGTATGCAGACGCTTCGACCAGCCGCATCCCTTCCACCGTCCCGTCGTTGAGGTTCTGATGCGTGGGAATGAGCTCGCCGAAGGGAGTGGTGGCTGTGGATGGGAGCAGCTGGCTCCCGACCAGGCCTTCTCGCTCCGGCGCCTCCCCGTCGACCAGGCTCCACAGGTCCACGGCGAACCCGTGGTTCTGTGATGTGATCTCGACCTTGCCGTCGTCCATGCGCCGGACAGGGTGGTTTCCCCCGTGATGGCCGAACGGGAGTTTGAAGGTGGCGGCGCCGACGGCGCGGCCCAGTACCTGGTGCCCGAGACAGATCCCGAAGACGGGGATCTTCCCGATCAGCCCTTGCAGGGTGTCAGTTGTTGCCTCCAGGGGCTCGGGGTCACCAGGGCCGTTGGAGACGAACACCCCGGACGGCTCCAATGCGAGGATCCTCGATTGTGGTGTGGCGTAGGGAACCACGACGACGTCGAACCCCCTCAACGTCAGGTTGGTGAGGATGTCTCTCTTGATCCCGAGGTCGATCGCCACGATGGTGCCGTGACTTTCCCCGACCGAACCGACCGTGTACTCCTCGAGAGTGCTGACCTTGCCGGCAAGGTCCTGGCCGGTCATCCCGGGAGCGGCCGAAGCTGCATCTCTCAGTTCCTGTTCGGTCAGGTCGGCGCCGAGGGCGACGGGCATCGCTCCCCTGTCCCGGATGTGGCGGGTGAGCCGGCGGGTGTCGACCCCGGACAGCGCAACCACGTCCTGGCTGATCAGATAGTCGCCCAGGGACCCTTCGGATCGCCAGTTGGAGTCGCGTCTCGACATCGACCTGGTGACGAATCCCGAAACGTGCGGCTGGTCCGCCTGGGTGTCGGCGGCGGTCACCCCGTAGTTGCCGATGTGCGGGGAGGTCATCACTACGACCTGGCCGGCGTAGGAAGGATCTGTGAGGACCTCGAGATAGCCGGACATCGAGGTGTTGAACACGGCTTCACCGGTGCGGATGCCGTCGGCACCCACCGAATGCCCGCGAAAGACCTCACCGTCGGAGGTGACCAACAGTCCCGGTTTCCGTTTCATCTGCCGCCTCCGTGAACAAGCCCGCCTTTGACGATCGTCGCCACAACTCTTCCTTTCAGTTCCTGCCCGGAAAACGGTGAATTCTTCGAGCGAGAGGCAAATTCGTCGGCCACCCACCTCTGGTCGGGATCGACAAGGACCAGATTCGCCGGTGAACCTTCCGACACGACCTGGCCCTGAGCCCCGAATCTTCCGATCCTCGCCGGTGCGATGCTCATCCGGTCGAAAACCAGATCGAGGTCGCCGCCGACGGCTGCCAGAGCGACCGGGAAGGCAGTCTCGAGCCCGATCACCCCACGGGGCGCTATCTCGAACGGCAGGTCCTTCTCACTCGCAGCGTGCGGAGCATGATCGGTGGCAACTGCGTCGATCACCCCATCACACAGTCCGCTCACCAACGCTTGCCGATCGGCAGTAGAGCGCAGCGGCGGATACATCTTCAGGTTGGCGTCGAGGCAGTCGAGGTCTTCTTCGCTCAACATCAAATGGTGCGGGGTCACCTCGGCGGTGACTTTCAAGCCTTCTTCTTTTGCCCGCCCGACCAATGCGACCCCACCGGCTGTCGAAATGTGCTGGACGTGGTACCGGGCGCCGGTTTCGGCGACAAGCGCCAGATCGCGAGCAATCACCGCCACTTCGGCGGAGGCGGGCAGGCCGACCAGCCCGAGGGCCTGAGACCTTGCGCCCTCGTGCATCTGCCCGCTGCCGGCGATGGCGCGGTCTTCTGCATGCTGGGCGATGACGGCATCGCGGCGATCACCGAGGTACAGCATGATCCGGCGCAGCAGACCGCCGTCGGCGAGAGTGTCACCATCGTCGGTGAAGATCCGGACACCCTCGTCGTACATCTCGTCGAGATGTGCCATCTCCTCGCCGGCCCGGCTCATGCTCAGCGCGCCACCGAAACCGACTTCGACGACGCCCGAGTCTGCTGCACGTCTTTGGCAGCGCCGCACCATCTCGCCGCTATCGATGGCCGGTTCGGTGTTCGGCATGGCCAGCACGGCGGTGAAGCCGCCCCGGGCGGCGGACCGGGTCCCCGTCTCCATGTCTTCCTTCCAGGTCTGGCCAGGGTCGCGGAGATGGGTGTGGAGATCGACGAACCCCGGCCCGAGCACCTTCCCGGCACCCTCGATGACAACGTCGCCGGGCCCGGAGGCCACTTCTCCGACCGCTACAACCGTCTCGCCGTCGACCGCCACATCACAGGTCCGCCAGCCTGCAGAAGTCAGGGTCCGCGCCCCACTGACGACAATCATGTCCCGCCCCCGAGAATCCGGGCCATTACCGCCATCCGCACCGGGACTCCCGACGCGACCTGTTCGAGTATCAGAGACCTCTCGCTGTCAGCCACTGCCCCGGAGATCTCGACACCGCGATTCATCGGACCGGGGTGCATCACCGCTGCGTCTGGCTTCATCAGCTCTGCCCTGCGCTCGGTCAGGCCGAAACGGGCGTGGTACTCGGCGTCGGAGGGGTAGCCGAGGCCCCCTCCCCGCTCCTTCTGAACCCGGAGCAGGTAGACCACATCGAGTTCGCCGAGCACCGACTCCAAATCGCCGCTGTGCTCGATGTCCGCTTCACCGCGATAGGGAAGGAAAGTTGCCGGGCCCACAGCGACGACAACAGCACCGAGCGCCGGCAGGGCGCCGAGTAATCCCCGGGCCACCCGGCTGTTGACGATGTCACCCACCATGCCCACACGCAGCCCGGCGATGCCGCCAAAACGTTTGCGCATTGTGAACAGGTCGGCAAGGGTTTGGGTGGGATGGGCGCGTCGGCCGTCACCGGCGTTGACCACCGGCACCCCCGACCACCGCGCCACCGCCTCGGGGGCACCGGCGTGCTCGTGACGAACGATGAGAAGGTCCGGGCCCATCGCTCCAACGGTGCGGGCGGTGTCCCGCAAGCTTTCGCCCTTCATCGCCGAGGAGGTCTCGTGATCGAAGACGACCAGGTTCGCCCCAAGGCGGGAAGCGGCAAGGTCGAAAGACAGCCTGGTCCGGGTGGAAGCCTCGAAGAACATCGGAACCACCGTCCTGCCCGCAAAACCTCCAGGCGCCCGGTGCGTCATGGTTTCGGCCGCATCGAGGATTTCGGTGATCTCGTCCGGTGAGAGACTGGCGATGTCGAATAGAGACATTCAACTGTCCCTTTCGATCCAGACACCACCGTCGCCGTCGACCTCGGGGACATGCACCGAGACTCGCTCCCGGGCGGCGGTCGGCACGTTTTTTCCTACGTAGTCGGCGCGGACCGGTAGCTCGCGGTGGCCCCTGTCGATGAGCACGGCCAGTTCGATCTGGTCGGCCCTCCCGATTTCTGCGATGGCGTCGAGGGCCGCGCGCACGGTCCTTCCGGTGTAGAGCACGTCATCGACGACGACAAGGGACATCCCGTGAATATCGAACGGGATCGAAG
Organism: Acidimicrobiia bacterium; assembly: GCA_050329555.1. GTDB lineage: Bacteria > Actinomycetota > Acidimicrobiia > Spongiisociales > ZC4RG35 > MA-ANB-1. Next base: position 30,799 of record JBHJOQ010000099.1, read on the forward strand.
TAGCGACGTCGGCGGGCCTCTCCTCACCGTTGATGTCGTCTCGATGGGCTCTGACGTCGAGCTCGCCGAGCGGTACAGGGGTGCTCTCAAACTCTTCGATTGCGGCGGCCAGGGCCCGTGCCAGGTGGATTCCCCGGGTCCTGATTCCCAGGAGCGCAACAGAGGCGACAACGCGGTGGCGTTCGATGATTTCGTGGGCGATCCGACGGAGGGCGCGGGCGACGTCTTCATCGCTCATGATCTGTGGCATCAGGCCGACACCGGGCCGTTGTCTGGCATCTCGTCCTTTCCGGCCTCACTGGACCGTCCTTAAAGGTCGCTGCAACTCTAGCGCTGACTTGTGGCGATCAAATCACTCGGGTCTGACCGATCTGGCAAGAGTCGCCAGCACCCCGTTGATGAACGCACCACTCCGGCCCGTGGAGTAGGTATTGGCGAGACGCACCGCCTCCGAGACCACAACCGACGTTGGGGTGCCGGGCTCATTGCGCAACTCCCAGAGACCCAGGCGCAGGATCGCCCGGTCGATCAGAGGCATCCTTGCGACCGACCAGTGCTCGGAGGCCGCCTCGATGACGGTGTCCAGTGACTCCGCTTCGCCCACGACCCCGCTGACCATTCGCAGGACACGCGGGGGAAGACCCTCCCGTATCGGCTGTGGGGCGCGACTGTCGATCTCATAGAGACATTCCAGGGCAAGGTCACGGGGCTCGACCTCTACCTCGAAACCGAGGGTTTTCGCAGTTTCCACAGCAAGGCTGGAATCGAGGACGTCATCGGGGCTGTCCGGCTCGCCACGTGCTGCCAGTACCGCCTGAACGGCCGACACGTCGAGCCCGATCTTCCGGGCCAGCTCCGTAGCTGTCACCCGCGCCGGGATAGACGGGTGAGTCGGGCCATCGCTCATACCCGGGTCTGGTAATCACCCGTGCGGGTCTCGACTCTGATCCTGTCTCCCTGTTCGATGAAGAGCGGAACCTGGACTTCGTGTCCCGTCTCGGTGGTGACCAGTTTCGAGGCACCGGTCCTGGTATCGCCTTTGACTGCAGGCTCGGCATAAGTGACTTCGAGCTCGACGGAGGCGGGAAGCTCGACGCCGATCGGTGTTCCGTCGTGGATGGCGAGGCTCACGGTGCCCCCCTCGACCATGAACATGGCGGCGTCACCCACTTCTGCGGCCCCGACGGCGATCTGGCCGTAATCCTGGAGGTTCATGAAGTGGAAGCCGATGTCATCGCGATAGAGGTACTGATAGTCGCTCCTGTCGATGATGGCCTGGTCGACGTTCTCGTCGGCGCGGAAAGTCCGGTCCATCACCTGTCCGGTCTCGACCTTCTTGAGTTTCATCCGGACGAAAGCTTTGCCCTTGCCCGGCTTGACGTGTTGGTACTCGACGATCGTGAAGAGACCGTCGTCGAGTTGCAGCGCCATTCCAGGCCTGACGTCATTTGTGCTGATCATCGACGAATCCTCGTGAGTTCAAGTCGCAGACGGTACCCGTGTCAAAGACCTATCGCCCGCAAGGCCAGGTCGATCGAGCCTTCGTCGGCGTGGCGTAACGTCGGCTTGCCCACTGCCTCGAGAAGCACCATACGGACCCCGTTCCGGTCGCGTTTTTTGTCCACCCCGATCAGGTCGCGCACACGGGTCCGATCGAGGCCTTCGACCGAGGTTGCCAGCCCGGTGCGCGCGATCGCCTCGACTACACGGCTTCTCTCGACGAATCCGACATCGGCCTCCGACACGGCGGCGGCCGCCACCATCCCAACCCCCACTGCGGAACCATGGCTCAGCGATGACGCATATTCGACTGCATGGCCGACCGTGTGGCCGAAGTTGAGCATGGCCCTCCCGGAAACATCCCGGGGGTCGTCGCCGACATATCGGGCCTTGACCTTCACCGCGGCGGGGACGACCTTGTCCAGTGGCGCATCGATGCCGTGGGCCTCGATCAACTCGACCAGGCCGGCGTCGCCGACCAGACCTGCCTTCAGAGCTTCGGCCATCCCCTCTCTCACCAGTGCGGTGGGAAGCTTGTCGAGGATGTCGAGATCGATTACCACCAACGTGGGATCCCAGAACACGCCTACGAGGTTTTTGCCGATGTGGTTCACCCCGGTTTTCCCTCCGATCGAGGCATCGACCGCTGCCAGCAGCGTTGTCGGGAAGTGGACCACCTCCACTCCCCTCATCCAGGTGCCGGCGACGAACCCGGCAAGGTCGGTGACTGCTCCTCCCCCGACTCCGACGACCGTGTCTTCCCGCCCCAGGCCGATTCTGGAGAACCGTTCGTACAGGGTTGCGGCCACTGCGAGAGTCTTCGCCTCGTCACGGTCGGGGACGCCGAGTACGTCGACGTCGAGCCCACCGTCTTTGAGGAATCTCGAGATGCGCACGGCGTGCTGACTTGCGCCGGGCTGGGTGATTATCGCCACCCGGCGCCTTCCTTCTCGCTCCGGAAGGATGGAGCCGCGAATCCCGGAGACGATGCGGACGGTGGATCCGCCGACTTTCAGCTCTTCCACAGTGCCTCGATCTCGGCTGCAAGGTCTTCCGGAGTGCGACCGTCCACGTCGACTGTGTGGTCGGCGAGAGATCGGTAGTTCCCGCTCCTGCGGATTGCGAGATCCCTCAGAGTCGCCTCGAGATCGTCGGCCGAATCGAGAAGCGGCCTCCCTTCGTGGCCGCTCAGCCTGTTCACGAGCTCCCCGGGCTGGGCCCTCAGCCAGACGACTGATCCCGAGGAGGAAATCACCGACCGGGTCGCAGGGTCGGTCACCGCCCCGCCTCCAGTGGCGACAACGGCTGATTCCATCCGTGCCAAGTCGACCACTACTTCGGCTTCGATCGATCGAAACAGCTCCTCGCCACCTTCGGCCCACAGATCGGCGATGGCCATGCCGGCGCGACTCTCGACTTCGGCATCGGTATCACGGAACTCGGCTCCCGCGGAGCCTGCGATCAGCCGGCCGACCGTCGTCTTCCCGCTTCCCATCATTCCCACCAACCAGAGGATCACTGTTCGAGACGGCGGGCCACGTGGGCCCGATAATCGATGGCGGCGGACGACAGCTCTTCGATGGTGTCCCCGCCAAACTTCGTCATCACCTCACACGCCACGACCCAGGCGACCATCTGCTCACCGACCACTGCCGCTGCCGGCACTGCACAGACGTCGGATCGCTCCCGGACCGCGACGGCATCTTCGCCAGAGTCCATGTCAACGGTTCGCAGGGGTCGCATCAGCGTCGAGATCGGTTTCATCGCTCCCCTTACCCTGAGGACCTCGCCGTTGCTCACCCCGCCTTCGACACCACCGGCACGGTTCGTGCTCCGCCCCACCGCTCCGTCGGAGCGGACGATCTCGTCGTGGGCATCAGACCCGAGGCTTACCGCCGCCCGATAGCCGTCCCCTATCTCGACACCTTTCACCGCCGGAATCGACATCATGGCCCCGGCGAGGGCCGCGTCGAGCCTTCTGTCGTAGTGGACGTACGATCCGAGCCCGATCGGGAGCCCGAACCCGGCAACTTCGAATATCCCGCCCAGGGTGTCCTTGTCTTCGGTGACCCGATCGATGAGGTCGATCATCGTCGCAGACGCTTCGGGGTCGAGGCAGCGGACCGGGTCGGAGTCGACGTTGTCGAAGTCGCCGAGGGTCAGCGGGCGCTCCGCAGCGGCCACCTTGCCGATGGAGACGACATGGCTCCTGATCTGGACCTCGACGGTGTCCAGTAGGGATTTTGCCAGGTACCCGGCAACCGTTCGGGCGGCGGTTTCCCGGGCTGACGCCCGCTCCAGCACGTCCCGGGCATCTTCGGTGTCGTACTTGATCATGCCGGCCAGGTCAGCATGTCCTGGACGAGGGCGGGTCACCCGGCCTACGGGCTCCTCGATCGGGGTCACCGACATCTGCCGCGACCACTTCTCAGCCTCCGCGTTCCGGACCACCACTGCCACCGGCGCACCAATCGTTCGGCCGTGGCGGATACCCCCCAGGACCTCCACCCGGTCCGTCTCCACTTTCATGCGCCCACCCCGACCGTGGCCGAGGCGCCTTCGTGCGAGCTCATGGTCGAGGCCCTCGACCGAGAATTCGAGCCCTTTCGGCAGACCTTCGACAATGGTCACCAGGCCCGGTCCGTGGGATTCGCCGGCAGTCAGAAATCGGAGCATGGTCGGAATGCTACGACGTAATTCACAAGGCGCTAATCCCAGCCGAGATGATTGCCAGCCAGGCGCCCAGGATCATCGCCGGCCCGTATGGGAGCTCGGTGTCGCGCTTGGCCTCCGAGAACAACAGGACGGCCACGGCGAGGATCCCGCCGATAAATGCAGTTGCCAACACAGACCTGGCGAGAATCGTCCAGGAGAAGCATGTGGTGAAGACTCCGAGGAGCGGGGCAAGTTTCACGTCCCCGGCTCCAAAGCCGTTGCCTCGTGCAAGTACGAAGAGGAACAGGCTCCCTCCGAAGTACGCAGCTCCACCACCAACGCCGCGCCAGAAGGCAGGCAACTCGCCGATGGCGAGGGAAATCACCCCGAGGGTGATGATCAGAATGGCTGAACCGCGGAGGTTGAGGCGGTCGACGATCCTCATGTCGTCGATGTCGGTGAGCATCAGCGCGGCGGTCAGCAGCAGGAACCCTGCGAACGGTATGAGTGCCCACCCGACACCAATGGCATTGACGAAACCGACAGCGACCAGGGCTGTCGTTGCGGCCACGCCCGGCTCGCGTTTCGGCCTTCTCCCGCATTCGGGACATTTTGACCGTAGCCATCCCCTGCGATGCCCGCAGCCGGGACATGTGCCGGCCAATGGCCGAAGCGGCCGGTCTCTGAGGGCCTGGGCAGCAAGGTCGTGCGCAGTTAGGCCGATAAGCGCCCCGGCGATGGCGGCCAGTGTGACTGTCACGGCTTTCGAAGTTAGCCGTTACGGACTGAGACGTCCGACAGCCGAAGCCTATTCTTCGCCGAGCTCGCGAAGGATCGAACCCATCCGCCGACGACGCATCAGGCCGTGCCCGTCCTCGTCGGCAGGCTCACTGCTCACTTCGGAAAAGACCTTCTCGAGAAATGCATCGGTGTCCTCGGCATCGTGCGCCGTGCCGGAATCAGCATGCTCGTCGGAGATGTGGTCCGTTTCGGCTGCAACAGGCTGTGGTTCGGTCTCTTCAACCGCGGTCGGTTGCTCCGGCTCAGGTTCGTCCCACCAGGAACGGTTGGGGTCGACTTCGGTCTCATCGACGTGTGTGTCCGCTTGCTCTGCAACGTAGTCCACGGGAAGCGGGGCGATTGCGAACGCTCCGTCGCCAACCACAAGAAGCTCGTTGTCCACCATGGTGGCCGCGACGCTCGCCACTGCATACCTTGTGGTGCCCAGTCTCTCAGAAAGGTCATTGACCGACGCGCCCGAGCCGATTTCGCTGAGAAGGCGCCACGATTCGCGATCGAGCTGGACGGTCTCTGCCGTGAGCGTGCGGCTGAGCTTCATCGTCGCATCGAGGTCGGGCACGCGCTTGCTCACGCTCTCCCACTCCTCGGCGCGCTTGCGACTGTCTTCGAGGATCCGCTCGAGATCGAACGGTTCGGGTGAGGTGTAGACACTGGTTGCATCTTTAACCACCTCGAAGTCGGCGTTGTCGCCGTCCATCCGGTAGATGCTCTCCACGGTCATCTCGCGGATGAGGGCAATGAGATCCTCGTTGAACGGGGCACCGGCGGACGATGCTGCGTCGGGTGAGAGGTATCCCGAACTGATCAGGTGCTCTTTCAAGACGTGGTCATCGAAGGTGGTGGCGAGGCTGATGCCCGCGCCGGTGACAAAAATCCGGCCGCTGGTTTCTCTGTTCGTTATCTCCACCACACCGGCGTTCCCGGAACGGGTGAGGAGTCGCAACACCTCGTCGAGAGGCACAAATCCTAAGTTACCTGAAAGGGTCATCTGTCGCTCCACTCCTTGATGAAAGAGGCGTAACCAAAACTTCGGCTTCACCAGATCATCCTTTAGCCATTTCTGGCGGCGTCCACCATGGTATCGACACCGACTTCAACGCCGGTCCACCAGCGGAATGACTCTGCGGCCTGCACCGCCAGGAACCACAAGCCGTCCACGACCGGAATGCCTGCATGCCGGGCGGCGGTGACCGCCGGTGTCTCCCCCGGCCCGTACGGAAGGTCGATAACCCCGGCGGCGGACTCGAGCAGGCCGTCGGGGAGGACTTCGCCTCTCATGCCGAGCGGGGTGCAGTTGACCAGGACGTAGTCCGGGGGGAGGGTGGCGAGGGCCGCCCCACTGTTGGCGGCCACGAACGCTTCGACCCGTTCCGGATTGCGTCCCCAAACCAGCACCTCCCCATCGAACGCAGCCAGAGCAGCGCGAGCCGAGCCTCCCGTGCCCATGAGGACGATTCGCGATGCCCGACCGATCACGGCGAAGGCCTCCCTGAAGGCGACGACATCGGACGAGTGCCCGTGGATCGATCCGCCTGTCGACCGCATTGTGTTGACTGAGGCGGCTGCCTCCGCTTCCGGGGTCACGCGGTCGCTGACCTCATGGGCGATTCCCTTGTAGGGCATTGTGACATTGAGCCCGGCGAACTCCCCACCGCCGAGACGGCCGACGAGATCGCGGAAACCGTCGGCATCGCACCGGACCAGCTCATAGGAGCCCTCCAACCCGGTTGCCCGCAGCGCTGCGGTGTGCATGGCCGGGGAAAGGCTATGTGCGACCGGATCGCCGGCTAGTGCAAACCTGTACTTCATGGGGGAAGTGTGGCAGGTGCTGGCGGCGTGTCGCCCGACTAGGGAAGCACCCCGTCCTCGCGGGCACGGGCAACATTCGCGTTGTGCTCGTCTAGCGTCACAGCGAAAGCATGGTTGCCGTCGAGGTCGGAGAGGACATAGAACAGGTAGTCAGTTTGGTCAGGGTTGGCAGCAGCTTCCAGCGATGCCCGCCCCGGCGACGCGATCGGGGTCGGTGGGAGCCCGTTCACAACGTACGTGTTGTACGGCGAGTCGACCCCCCGGTCGAAATCAGCGATGTCTCGGGAGCCGACGGCGTACAGCACAGTGGCGTCGATATCGAGCCTCATCCCCAGCTCGAGCCGGTTGTGGAGGACGCTTGACACCACCGGGCGCTCGATATCGAGCAGGACCTCGGTCTCGATGAGCGACGCGATGATCAGCCCTTCATAAACGGTGAAACCGAGCGCCTCGACTGCTGTCCAGTCGATGCTGTTGACCCTTTGCTCCATAGTCGAGGCAAGACGCTGCAGAATGCTGGTGGCGCTCGCCGAGCTGGTGAATTCGTAGGTGTCGGGGAAGAGCAGGCCTTCCCAATCGGTCAGCGATTCGGGCTCGGGGAACAGAGATGAGGTCACATCCCCGGAAAGCAACGCCGCTTCGAACTCCCTGTACTCGATGTCGGTGCTCTCGGACAACGATGTCAGGATTTCCTCGATCCGGAGACCTTCGATGACCGTTACCCGGTAGACATCAGCTACCGGCCCGACGACGAGCACAGCGACGACCTCGTTCGGGTCCATCAGTGTCGTCATTCGGTAGGTGCCGGCCTTCAAGTCGGCGGCTGCATCGGAATTGCGCACGGCAACCTCGAACTCCAGTGCCGACTGCACCACACCGTTGGCCGCGAGGATTGCACCGATTTCCTGCGCCGAGGAGCCGGAGGGGACGTCGATCGTAACCTCCTGGCCCGGCACGACATTCACCGGAGTTCCCGAGCCCCCGCTTTCGTCGCCGATTGCCAGCCCTACCTGGCGCCCCAGGTATGACGCCCCGCCAACGATCACAAAGCCGGCCAGGATGATTATGGCGAGCGCGCCGAGAACCTTCACTAGACGGGTCGTTGGCTTCGGCTCCGGGGGGTTGTCGTAAGTCATTGGTTGTCCAGATAGTCCTGAAGGATTATTGCCGCCGCGATCTTGTCCACTTTCAGGCGGCGATCCCGTCGCTTCATCCCTTTGCCCAGCAGAGCTGTCTCTGCCATACGGGAGGTGAAGCGCTCGTCGTGATAGACGACAGGAAGCTCTGTGGCATTGTGGAGGTCCTTTCCGAGGGCTCGGGCTTCATCGGCAGAAGCTCCCTCATGTCCTCCGAGTGCTGTGGGAAGACCAACAACGATTTTAGCGACATCCATTTCTATGACGATGCTCTTGACCACGTCGACGATGCGGTCCCGGGGCACCACATCGAGGGGTGTCGCCAGAACGCCGAGCCCATCGGAGATCGCCAACCCCACCCGCTTGGTCCCGGAGTCGATTCCGAGGATGCGGCTCACAGGCCTGCGAGCGCCTGTTCCGCCGCTTCCCGGGAGGTGGCCAGGGCTGTTTCGAGGCGGTGCCCGCCCGGCCCGCCGGCCTGTGCGAGCTCCGGATCGCGTGATCCGCCGCCGCCCAACTCGCGGGCTCCCCCTGTTATCAGTTCCGCCGCGGATACGCCCGCTTCGACGAGGTCGGAGCTCACCAGACCGACAAGGGCCCCCTTGCCGCCGTGCCGGGAACCGAGAATCACCACCGAGCCCCTGCCGAGCCTTTCGCCCACGAGCTGGGCAAGTTGGCGCAGTTCGTTCCCACCCAGATCCGCCAGAGCGACGACGAGCTTGTGGTCTTTTATCGTCACCGCGGCCCCGGCGAGCTGGCGGGCAAGCTGGCCCCGCTCCCGTGACCTGACTGCCTCTACCTGCTTCTCCAGGTCGAGCGATTTCTCCAGGATCGCCTCAACCCGCGCCGGCGCCTCCGCCGGCGCAACTTTCAGCGTTCGGGCCACCTGATCGAGATCATTCCTCATCCTGACCAGCTCGCCGAACGCCGCCATGCCGGTAAGCGCCTCGACCCGCCGCACGTTGGCTCCGATCGACGACTCGCTCAGCAGAATCAGGGGGCCGACCTGGCCCGATGTATCGGTGTGGGTGCCCCCGCAGAACTCCACAGAGAAGTCGCCGACGCTGACGACGCGCACGGTCTCCCCGTACTTGTCTCCGAAGAAGGCGATGGCGCCCATCTCTCTCGCCTGATCCTTGGAAGTGACTTCGGTCTTCACGGGGGCATTTGCGATGAGCCGCTCGTTGACTTCGGCCTCGATCTCACTGAGTTCCGCCGCCGGCACCCCCGAATGGTGGGAGAAGTCGAAACGGAGCCGTCCCGGCTCGACCAGCGACCCGGCCTGGCTGGCATGTTAGCCAACCACATCCCTGATCGCCCAATGGAGGACGTGGGTACCGGTGTGGCTCTTGCGAATCGCCTCGCGGCGGGGTGAGTCGATGGATGCATTGGCCTGCTGGCCGGTGGCAATGAAACCGCGGACGATCCGGGCGCGATGGCCGTGCAGACCCTGCAGGGCGTGTTGGGTGTCGACAACCTCGGCAGCCCCCGTCTCGGTCTCGACCAGCCCGGTGTCGCCAACCTGCCCGCCGGACTCACCGTAGAACGGTGTGGTGTCGAGGAACAGTTCGACGGTTTGACCTTTCTCAGCGCGTTCTACCAGATCTCCGTCGGAAACCATCGAAAGGATGGCCCCGGTCGCTGATTCGAACTGGTAACCGACGAATTGGGTCGGGCCCGCCGAGTCGAGGATTTCCCGGTAGAGCTCGGCAGCGGCTGCGGTGTCGCCACCCTTCCAGGCCAGCCGGGCCCTCTTGCGCTGCTCCTCCATTGCCGATTCGAAGCCGGCGAGATCGACCGCCACGCCCTTTTCTTGAGCTATCTCCCGGGTCAGGTCGACCGGGAAACCGTAGGTATCATGGAGTTTGAAGACGGTGTCGCCCGACAACTCGCTGATCTCATCGCCCAGCTCGGTTGCGAGCAGCTGGTGTCCCGACTCCAGGGTGCGGCGAAAACGCTCCTCTTCCCTGGTCACCATGGCCGTGATGAAGTCGCTCTTGGCAACCAGCTCGGGATAAGCCGACCCCATTGTCTCCACCGTCGCTTCGACAAGGCCGGGGAAGACGAGACCTTCGCCGCCGAATTGCCAGGCGTGGCGAACGGCCCGGCGCAGGATCCGGCGGAGAACGTAGCCCCGACCTTCGTTCGACGGGACGACACCATCCGCGATGAGGAACGTCACCGATCGACCGTGATCGGCGAGCAGACGCAGCGAAACGTCGTCACGCTCGCTTTCGCCGTAAGTGATCCCGGTATACGCCGCAGCACGATCACGAACCGCTTTCACTGTGTCGATATCGAAGGAGGAGGGAACTCCCTGCATCACCGCTGCAACTCGCTCGAGGCCCATTCCCGTGTCGATGTTCTTCGAAGGCAGGTCGCCGACCACCTGATACGGCTCATTCTGGATGTTCTGCATGAACACCAGGTTCCAGATCTCGACGAATCGATCCTCATCGCCGCCGATCGGGCCCCCATCCTCTCCAAATTCCGGGCCCTTGTCCCAGAAGAGCTCCGAGCTCGGACCACATGGGCCGGGCACACCCATCTGCCAGAAGTTGTCCCTGCCACCCCGCTGCACCCGTTCTGCAGGAACACCGACCCCGTCAACCCAGATCTCGGCAGCTTCGTCGTCGTCGTCATAGACCGTGTACCAGAGCCGGCCGTCATCCAATCCCAGGTGCTCTGTGATGAACTCGTATGCAAACGGGATCGCCTTTTCCTTGAAATAATCACCGAAGCTGAAGTTGCCCGCCATCTCGAAGAAGGAGAAATGGCGTGTTGTGGTCCCGATTATGTCGATGTCGACCGTGCGGACACACTTCTGGATCGACACCGCCCGGTCCCAAGGGGGTTCCTCCTCGCCCAGGAAGTAGGGCTTGAAAGGGACCATCCCGGCGTTGTTCAGGAGCAGCGTCGGGTCTACCGGGATCAACGAGGCGGAGGGCCGGAGCACGTGGCCCCGCTCCTCGAAGAAGGATATGAACTTGTCCCGGATCTGTTGGCTATTCAAGGTTCGATCAATCCTAAGGAACGGCTTGCCCGGATCCGGGTTGATGAGACTGAAGGCGGAGTCGGCATCACGGCTCCTTCCGCTCCAGGGCCGCAGGGCCCAGGGCGAGGCCGAGTTCGCCGAGCAGCTCGTCGTCGACCCACGTCGGTGCCCCGGTCATCGGGTCCGACCCGGTCTGGGTCTTGGGGAAGGGGATCACCTCCCGTATCGAAGACTCATTCTGGAGGATCATCACTAGCCGGTCGATGCCGAAGGCGAACCCGGCGTGCGGAGGGGTCCCGTAGCGCAGCGCCTGAAGGAACCACCCGAAGCGGCGCTCGGCGACATCCGGGGCGATCGAGAGGATGTCGAATACTTGCTTCTGAGTTTCCGGATCGTGGATACGAACCGAACCCGAGCCCAACTCGACACCGTTGAGCACGGCGTCATAGGCCTTCGACAACGCGTTCTCCGGGTTGGTCGCCATCTCTTCCAGTGACGCCGGTGCAGTGAACGGATGGTGGGAGAAGGTGATTTTCCCGGAGTCATCCTCCTCGAACAGCGGGAAGTCGACGACCCAGAGGAAGGCAAGCGCCTCGTGGCCCGCAGGCCGCCCCAGATCCAGCCGCAGCGTCCCGAGAACCCCAACAACGGTCTTCCAGCGGTCGGCAACCATCAAGAGCACGTCGCCGGGAGAGGCGTCCATTCGGGCTTTTATCCCTTCTTGTTCCTGGTCGGAGAGGAATTTGGCGACCGGGGAGCGCAGCGTCCCGTCTGCCTCGACCACCATCCACACCAGACCGCCTGCGCCGAGCTCGCGGGCGCGCTCGGTGAGGGCATCGGCGCGGCTGCGGGCCCACTCCCGGGCACCGGCATTGATGCCCCTGACCGTTCCGCCGTCGGCGATCGTCTTGGAGAACACGCCGAATTCCGATTTCGCCACGACATCGGAGACGTCGGTGATCTCCATGCCGAAGCGGATGTCGGGTTTGTCCGACCCGAACCTGTCCATCGCCTCCTGCCAGGTGATCCGGGGGAAGTCTTCGTCGATGGTGACACCGCGCACATCGGCAACCACTGCCTTGAGGACGGTCTCGATCGTATCGAGCACGTCTTCCCGGCCCCAGAACGAGCCTTCCAGGTCGAGTTGGGTGAACTCGAGCTGTCGATCGGCACGAAAGTCTTCGTCCCGATAACAGCGCGCAATCTGAAAGTACCTCTCGATGCCGCCCACCATCAGCAGTTGCTTGAACAACTGCGGCGACTGGGGAAGCGCGTAGAACTCGCCCTGGCGGAGACGTGACGGGACCAGCATGTCCCGGGCCCCCTCCGGTGTGCTGTTGACCAGTGTCGGGGTTTCCACCTCGAGAAAACCCTGCTCATCGAGGGTGCGACGGATTGCCGATGTGGCTTTCGACCGGGCTTTCAAATTGGCGGCCATCCGGGGCCGCCTCAGGTCGAGGTATCTGTGCTGCAGCCGAATCCTCTCGTCGACTTCGGTCCGGTCGTCGATCAGGAAGGGCAGTGCTTCTGCCCGGGAGAGCACGACCAGTTCTTCGACGCCGATTTCGACCTCACCCGTCGCCATGTCGGGGTTTGCCGTCCCCTCGGGCCGGGCGCGGACGGTGCCGCGCACACTCACGCAGAACTCCATCCTGAGCTCTTCGATTGCGGGGTGCTCCTCAGGGTCTGCAACCACCTGGACCAACCCGGAAGCGTCGCGAATGTCGAGAAAGGCCACCCCTCCGTGGTCCCGCCGCCGCTGCACCCATCCGGCAATGGTGACGCTCTCGCCGATCAGGGCACGTGAGACTTCTCCGGCGCGATGAGTCCGGATCACTGTTTTGTCAGCCACGAGGCAACCTCCTGCAACGGCACTTCAAAGCGCTCGTCTTCGATGCGGACACTGGCGTCCTGGCCAGGCCCGTGATAGATGATCGTGGTCGGTGCCCCCGTGCGGGCTGCCGACTTGAACTGCGCCTTCGTCGACTTGCCTTCAAGGTCGTAGTCGACGGCCAATCCGAGAAGCCGCAATTCCGAAACGAGCGAAATCACCCCATCGGGGCCGGTCTCCGAAATGACGAAGATGTCGAGGGCCGGTTCTGCTGCGGCGGCGAGAGCCAGCACGATCCGGTCGACACCGAGCGCAAAACCCACCCCTGGGGCGCTTCTGCCGCCGAGGCTCTCTGCCAGACCGTCGTAACGTCCCCCTCCCCCGACTGCGTTCTGTGCCGCGTCGAGGCCAACACCGATGTACTCGAAAGCAGTTCGTGAGTAGTAGTCCAGCCCTCTCACCAGAGTCGGGTCCTCCACATAGGAGACACCAAGCAGGTCGAGGCCCGAACGCACCGCGTCGTAGTGGTCACGGCAGGCGTCGCAGAGATGGTCCGCCATCGCGGGCGCGTCTTGCACCACGTCCACACAGGTCTTGCAGTCGAGTATCCGCAACGGGTTCTGCTCGATCAGCGAAGCCGAATCGGAGCAGAGTCGGTCCTCCCGGTCGCGGAAGAATCTCCGCAGCGCTTCGAGATAGACGGGGCGGCAGTTGGCGTCGCCGAGGGTGTTCAACCTCAGTTCCAGCTGTTCGAGGCCAGTGGCCTGGATGAACCGGTAACCGAGCTCGATCACTTCGACATCGGCCAGCGGTGACACCACATCGAGATACTCCACCCCCACCTGGTAGAACTGCCGGCTCCTCCCCTTCTGCGGTCTCTCGTAGCGGAACATCGGACCGGAATAGGCTGCCTTCCAGGCCCCCTGCGCCCCGGAGTCGAGGAAGGCCCTGACCACGCCGGCGGTGCCTTCCGGGCGCAAAGTCACGGACCTCCCGCCCTTGTCCTCGAATGTGTACATCTGCTTGGTGACGACCTCGGTGGTATCGCCGACCCCCCGTTCGAACAGATCGGTCGCTTCGAACACGGGCGTCAGGATCAGTGGATAGCCAAAACGCTCCGACCATTCCTCCCAGGCGACAAGGACGCGCCGCCACACTGCCGATTCGGGCATGTGGATGTCGGAGACGCCTTTTGGCGGTTTGAAGCTCATGAATAGCGAAGACTAGGAAGGAGAGGAACCAAGACGGAACCTAAGGCGTGACGTCTCACATGTGAGATCGTGCCCGCCCGGAACGACCCGATCGGAGTTTGAGGCCGAACCGTACGCCGGAGCTATCAAATATGAGACGCTGCGCCTTAGGAATGACCCTTCCATGACTGGTTCACAACCCTTGAATGAAGGGATTCGTCTTTCGTTCCCGTCCGATGCTGGTCTCCGGGCCGTGCCCGGGGAGGACCCTGACCCCGTCATCGAGTGACAGGACGCTGGCCGCCATCGACTCGAGTAGTTGGGTGTGAGAGCCCCCGGGCAGGTCCGTTCTCCCCACGCTCCCGGCGAACAGCTGGTCCCCGGAGAACAGGGTGCCCTCTGCTGCGACATAGAAGCAGCAGTGGCCCGGTGTGTGGCCCGGTGTATGGCGGGTCTCGAAGCGGAAGCCGGCGAGGTCGAGCACCTGTCTGTCTTCGAGGTCGGTGAGCTTGTCGGGGACTTCGTAGGAGCCCGGCGGCTCGGTGCCGAATATCTGTCTCAGCTGTTCTTTTGGGTGGAGCGTGAGAAAGTCGTCATCGGGATGGACATACACCTCGCTCCCATGGCGGGACACGAACTCCCCCGCACCTCCGGCATGGTCGACATGGCCGTGGGTGAGGAGCACCGCCCCCACAGTCACCTTGTGGTCGAGCACCACTTGCCCGACCAGGTCGGGATCAGGTGGGATGTCGACGAGGACACCCACCCGGTCCTGGGGGTCGAAGACGAGATAGGCGTTGGTTGCGGCAAACCAGGCCGGTGTGGCGACGACCTTCACTGAGATGCCGGGTCGTTGGAGAGGCGAAACGCCGTGTAGACCCCGTCGATCCCTCTCAAATCGCTGAGGAGACGGCCCAGCTGGCTGGAGTCGGAAAGCTCGATCTCGAAGCGGATGATCGCAACCCGGTCGTCGCCGGTGACCGTCGAGCTTGCAGTGATGTTCCCCCCCGTCTCGGTGACCATCGACGTGACGTCCCGGAGAAGCTTGGTCCGGTCGAGGGCTTCGACCTGGATCCAGACGAGAAACGAGCCTACGCCCTCCACGGGCCATGAGACGTCGACGGCGCGCTCCTGGCGCTCGGCCAGCGAGGCGACATTCGTGCAGTCGAAGCGGTGCACGGAAACGCCCCTCCCCACCGTCACATAACCGATGATGTCGTCTCCCGGGACGGGGGCACAGCACCGTGCGAGGTGGACCAGCATGTCGTCCTGACCCTCGACGACCACATGAGCCGCAGCCGGGCCCTCCCGACGTCGCTGGGTGAAGAGTCGATCGTCCACCGCCGGGCCGGGGCGGAGGATCCTGACCAACCGGGTCTGAATCGAATCGAATGAGACGTTGCCCTCTCCCAGCGCGACAACGAGCGTGTCCTGGTCGCTGTACCCGAGCTCGTTTGCCACAAGACCGAGAACGTCCTCCTTTTCCGGTGCGGTCAGTTCAGAGGCCTCCCGGGCGAAGAGGGCGTTGATCTGGTCCCGGCCCTCGATCGCCGCCTGATCGCGTCGCTCCCTCTGGAACCAGTGTTTGATCTTGGATTTCGCACGGCCGGTTCTGGCGAACTTCAGCCAATCACGGCTCGGCCCGGCGTCCATGGATTTCGAGGTGAGCACCTCGACGATATCGCCGGACTGGAGTTTCGTAGAGAGCGGGACGAGCCGCCCGTTGACCCTGGCCCCGACGCAATGATGGCCGACCTCGGTGTGCACCGTGTAGGCGAAGTCGACAGGGGTTGCGCCTTCGGGCAGCGACTTGACATCACCCCCCGGCGTGAGGACGAACACCTCGTCGTGGTGGAGGTCAAGCTTCAGATTGGCCAGGAATTCCTCGGGATCCTCCTCAGACATCAGTGAGTCGACATCGAAGCTCAGTATCGGGGCTTGTTCGCCCTCCTTGTAACGCCAATGCGCGGCGATTCCGGCCTCCGCCCGCCAGTGCATCTCCTCGGTGCGGATCTGGATTTCCAGTGGCTTCCCGTCGGGGCCGATCACCGTCGTATGAATCGACTGATAGAGGTTGATCTTGGGCATCGCTATGTAGTCCTTGAAGCGGCCTGCCACCGGCACCCAGTGGCTGTGGACGAGCCCGAGGGCGGCGTAGCAGTCGCGGGTCGACTCCACGACGATCCTGATGCCGATAAGATCGTGAATGTCCTCGAACGGGCGGTTCTGCTCCTTCATCTTCCGGTAGATCGAATAGTGGTGCTTGGGCCTGCCGGTCACCGACGAATCGATGTTGGAGTCAGCCAGCAGCCCCGAGATCTCGGTGACCATCTTCTCGATGAATGCCTCTCGTTCCGGTGCGAGGAGGGCGAGCTTGGCTTGGATCTCAGCCTGGGGGCCGGGGAAGAGAATCGAGAAGCACCTGTCCTCCAGTTCGTGCTTGATCTCCTGAACGCCGAGGCGGTGCGCCAGCGGGGCGTACACATCGAGCGTTTCTCTGGCCACCCTGATCTGTTTCTCTTCCCGGAGGGCATAGACAGTCCGGATGTTGTGAAGTCGGTCGAAGAGCTTGATTATCAGCACCCGGACGTCCTGAGCCATTGCCACGACCATCTTCCGGATCGTCGCCGCCTGGGCCTGTTCCCGGTTGGTGTAGCGAACCCGGTCGAGCTTGGTGACGCCATCGATGAGCGAGGCAATTTCGGCACCGAACTCGTCTTTGATCATCGCCAGGGTGAGGTGGGTATCTTCTACGGTGTCGTGTAGCAGTGCCGCCGCAAGCGTTGGGGCGTCGAGCCCGGTCTCGGCCAGCATCTTGGCCACCGCAAGCGGGTGGGTTATGTACGGGGCACCGGTCTTGCGAACCTGGCCTTGGTGCGCCTCTTTGGCCAGGTCGTAGGCTCGACGCAGTAGCTCGATGTCACCATCACGGTGATGGAGGCGGAAGGCATCGAGGACATCGGCGAGTTGGACCGCAGGCTCGTCTTCAGTCGTAGCGTATGAGTGCATGTAGGGGTACACCGTTGAGTTGTTCGGAGCCGTTGAGGAACGTGAGCTCGATGAAGACAGAAATCCCGACCACATCGGCTCCCACCCTCCGGAGCAGCCTCACGGCGGCGGCTGCTGTGCCACCGGTGGCGATGACGTCGTCGACCACGAGGACCTTCTCACCGTCGAAAGCAGCGTCGGTGTGGATCTCCAGGGCGTCGATCCCGTATTCGAGCTCGTAGTCCTCACGGACCGTCTCGTAGGGGAGCTTGCCGGGCTTGCGGATCGGGATGAACCCTGCTCCCAGTCTTTCCGCGACCGGTGTCGCCAGGGTGAACCCGCGGGCTTCGATCCCGGCGACCTTGGTGACTCCCTTGCCTTGGAACGGGTCGGCGAGGGCGGTGATCAGCTCGCTGAAGGCCTTCCCATCGGCGAGAACAGGTGTGATGTCTTTGAAGATCACACCCTTCTCGGGAAAGTCCGGGATGTCGCGAATGAGGGAATTGAATCTTTCCACCACGACAGTCTAAAGCTGCTCCGGGGTCGTGCTGACGTTGTCCGCTGCCACCATGTCACCAAAGTGGCGTGACCGGGCGATGCCGATAGTATGGTCCGGTCCCCACGGGAGCTCTGAAGGGAGCCAAATGCTCAAAGTGTCCCGCTGGCGCCTCTTCTGGACCTTGCTTTCCATTGGTGCCGCGATCTACGTCGTCTCGACGATGCCGATCCAGCTTGGCCTGGACCTGAGGGGCGGCACTCACATTCTCCTCGAGGCGCAGGACACCCCCGAGGTGACCGTCGATGCCGATGTCACCAATCGCACCCTCGAGGTCCTGCGACGCCGGGTCGATGAATTCGGGGTTTCCGAGCCGACCCTCCAGGTCGCGGGGGATCGTCGCATCATCATCGAACTCCCGGGCGTAGATGACCCGGACGAGGCTCTGGAGACGATCGGGCGGACGGCACAACTCACATTTCACCCGGTCCTCAACGCTCTCGGCGCAGGTCAGAGCCCCCCCGATGGTCTTCCGGAAGGGGCAACCATCCTGCCCGGCGACCCCGGCGAGGAATTGGTACTCGGTCCGGCTGCAGTGATCGGCGATCAGGTCGAGGTCGCAGCCGCCACATTCGACAGCCAGGGAACCGCGCAGTGGATCGTCTCGATCCAGTTCCACTCCGAAGGAAATCAAGCGTGGGCCGCGCTGACCGCCGAGTCGGCTTGTTTCGCCCCTGGCGATCCGAGACGCCGCATTGCAATCGTGCTCGACGCCCAGGTGCTCTCCAGCCCGGGGGTTTCCACCTCGGTCCCTTGTGACATCGGCATCACCGGCGGCGCCACCCAGGTGACAGGGAACTTCGACGAGGAGGAGGCTTCCGAGCTTGCCTTGCTGATCCGGGCCGGCGCCCTACCGGTCCCGGTCGTAGTGATCGAGCGGGGCACGATCGGCCCTTCGTTGGGCCAGGCGGCGATCGACGCCAGCCTGCAGGCGGCCCTGATCGGCGCCAGCCTCACCATCCTCTACATGCTGGTCTACTACCGGATGATGGGGCTCGCCGCGGCGATTTCCCTTCTCACTTACGGGCTGATCTCTTACGCAGCCCTGATCGGGATCGGGGCCACCCTGACCCTGCCGGGAATCGCCGGTTTCGTCCTTGCCATCGGGATGGCGGTGGATGC
>JBHJOQ010000132.1:0-8275 GCA_050329555.1 Acidimicrobiia bacterium
TACGCAATCGCCGGCCAGTGGGGACTCCGTTTCGGCGCCCCCGTGGGACTCACCCCAACCGGACTTCTCGTGTTCCAGCCATTCGGTACGGACGGCCTCCGGATGACCGTCGAGCATCCCATCAGCCAGCCGATTGGCCCGAACCTCACCGAAGCCCGTGCCGGTGCTTATAGATACGACGGCCTCGGCGGGTGGCATCACACAGCGACCATGCACGGGGCGGAAGAAATCGTGCGGCTTGGCAATTCGCTCAGTCGCTCGATCGAGGGGGAGGCGCCCGCGATCAGATTCGCAATCGGGTAGCTCGACTCGGCTAGATGAATGTCTTGATGTCGTCAGGATGCCGTGTCGCGTGCGGTCCTCTCCAAGCTTCGGGCCTGCCGCGGGCGAGGGCGACCTAGGTGTATTGATCCCTTGGGTTGTTGACGCGGCTGGCGGCGGGCCTTTTGAAACCACCCGACAGAACCAGTGCGATGAAGCCCCTAGCCACGAGGCTTTGGGACGGACGATGGACGCGAATACCTCAGCGAAGTCGGCGTTTGGTCGCTCGGCCGTCGATAGGCATTGTGGTCAAAACGCTACCGGCGGCTTCCTCGGCACACGAGCAAACTGCACCACGCGCTCGCTCGGAAGAGAACCGTCATCGCGTGCTCCACATCGAGGGCGTCGTGAGTTCCGAGTGAATGACTGACTCCGTCGATTTCGACCTCGCAGTTCCCGCTGAGGACGAAGGCGAACACGTCTTCATCACTTCCCACACTCATTCGATGTTCGGTTCCTTGAGCAAGATTGACGTTTGTGACCACAAGCTCCAGCTCGGGATGAGACAAATGGATCGTCCGAGGTTGGTCGCCCAGCTTGCTCCGGAAGACCCTATGTCCCCCGAGACGTGGCAGTAGGCGGGCCATAGGAAGATGTAGGACCCGGCACAGCCGGAGTAAGACTGGCAGCGATGCATGAGAGCGGCCGTTCTCGATATCGCTGAGATGCGACGCTGAGATCTCGGCGGTTGCCGCAACCTCGCGTAGGGGCGTGCCCAGTTCCTCACGGCGCTCTCGGAGTCGAGTTCCAACTTCAAGGGCAAGGGTCGACCTTTCTTCGTTCTGAGACGGAAGTGATGCCGTGTTGGCCACGACTAGAACAGGGCGGGGCTTGAGATCATGAGCAGTTTGACCTCTGTGTCGCCCGTGTCGGTTAACTCATGCGCCTCGTGAGCTCCGTAGTGGAGTGCTTCCGAGGCGTTCAGATCGTGCTGTTCGTCACCAAACCGCATTCGCACCGAACCTTCTAACACCAGCATGAACCTCTCTCCGAAGTGACGAAACGTTTTCGGTGTCTTGTGAGCGCCATGGACGATGGCTGTATAGGAACCCTCAGGTCCATGGCTTGCGAGAACTCGAAACTGGAGCGAGTCGTTGGGAAGGCGTATCAGTTCTCCCTCGTCGGCGCGTGTGATGTGGACTGTGGGCCCGGAGCGTGAGTCGAGGAGTGTTGCCATCTCGACCCCAAGGGCCATTGCCACGGCGGCTAAGGCCGAAAGCGAAGGAATCGAAAAGCCGCGTTCGATCTGTGAAAGATAGGACGTGGTGTAACCGGTGATCTCAGCCAGGTCTGCTAGCCGCAGCCCTCTGGCGGTTCTCAACTCTTTCACATTCTGCCCGACAGCGGCAAGTTCCACATCCACTCCTCTCAGCTTACGTTCTCGGCCGCGTCGACGCCGAACTCAGCTTGTTCGGTATTACTACGACAAGTTCATTTTGATCCCGTATAGTATGCAGCCAAACGGGCCGAGGCCCAAGGAGGAAGCATGAAAAAGAAAAGATCGACAAGGTGGCGCTGGGCGGTTCTCGCAGCGGCTGCCCTGGCCCTTTTGGCGACTGCGTGTGCGGGAGATGCGACGGAGGATACGTCGACGACTGAAGCCTCCAGCGTGACCACCGCTCCGCAATCGGACACGACAACGCCAGAAGACGACAGCGGAGACGGCGAGCCCCTCCGGATCGCGTTCTTCGCGTCGTCCAGTCAGAACGGGTACAACCAGGCGACGTTCGAGGGTATCGAGCGTGCGGCCGCGGAAGCCGGCAACGTGGAGGCGGAGATATTCGACGGTGAGTTCAGCGCCGAGGTGCAGTTCAACCAGATCGAGGACGTTGTGGCGTCAGGCCGTTTCGACGGCTATGTCATCGTTCCTAACGACCCGGTCGGGATAGCCCCAGCCGCCGAGCAGGCACTCGCCAGTGGACCGACCGCAACCTCGCTATTCCCGATTGGACCTGACCTCGAAACGATGGAACCCCAACTGGAAGGGATGATCACGTCTGCGGGATCTGTGTCGGTTCAGGCCATCGCGGCAGCCGAGAAGGTGGTTGAGTTCTGCGAGGATAAAGACCCGTGTCGAGTCATCATCCTTATAGGCCAGCTTCAGTTTCCGTTCGACAACCTGCGCCTGGAGGGTTTCGAGCAGGTACTGGACCAGCACGACAACATCGAGATCCTCGCCGTCGGTGAAGGGCAGTACTCCCAAGACGTCTCCCTGACGACAATGCAGGACCTGCTTCAGGCTCATCCCGACTTCGAAGTCCTCCTGTCGAATGCCGACCAGCACGTTACCGGAGCGCTGATCGCGTTACAGGACGCTGGGCTTGATGTGGAGTCGATGTGGATTTCAGGAGGCGGCGCCTCGGAGGTCGCGATCGACGGACTCCGGGCGGGTACGTGGGACGCCACAATCATAGGTCTCCCCGTCACCGAAGGGTACCTGGCGGCCAAGGCCGTCATCGCGTCGCTTCGCGGCGAGCCGTTCGAGCAAGTCAACGACATCAACGTCGTGAACGAGCTCGGAGTGTCGGTAGTCACCCAGACCGAACTCGACGCATTTCCAGATTGGGAGCCTGAATGGGCAGGATGAGTTGAGGGCACCGTTCTCCTCGATCAAGGGCATGGACCCGGTTGGGTCCATGCCCTTGTGAGCTAAATCACTGAGGTGGACCGATGATGAATATCGGAGGGGCACGCGTCGTCTTGGCGGGAATTTCGAAGCGATTCGGCGCGACCCAGGCTCTCGACAATGTTTCTCTTGACATAGAACCCGGCGAGATCCATGCCCTTGTTGGAGAAAACGGCGCCGGCAAGTCAACGCTCGGCAAGATCATTGGTGGCCTCTATGTCGCGGACTCGGGGATGCTAGAAGTTGACGGCGAACAAGTGATCAAGTGGGATCCGCCGAGTGCCTTGGCCGCAGGGATTGTCACAATCCAACAAGAGTTGTCCCTTGTCCCGGCACGATCCGTGTCCGAGAACGTCTTTCTCGGCCTGGAGACAGCAACATTTGGAGTTCTTCGAGGTTCCGAGCGCCAGCGCTACGCAGCTCTTGACAGCGTTGTCGGGTTCGGGATTCCACCTGATGTCCCCGTGGCCTCCCTGCGACTGGCCGACCAGCAGAAGGTCGAGATCCTCCGCGCCGTGGCTCGAGATGCCCGGCTGATCGTCATGGACGAGCCGACGTCGTCACTTACCCAGGATGAGGCTGAGCTTCTCCACGGAGTGATGTCCCGACTGAGTGAGGAGGGCAGAACCATTGTGTACGTGAGTCACTTCTTGGACGAAGTCCTCGAGGTGGCCGATCGTGTGACCGTGATGCGTGACGGTGTCGTGAAGCGGACATCGCAGACGAATGAAGAGACCAAGGATTCGCTGATCGAGGCGATGCTCGGGAGGTCATTCGACGCCACTTTCCCGCTCGTGCCTCCGCTCCCGGCGAATGCGCCCGTCGTCCTTGAGGTGACGAACCTGTCTGGGGCGGTTCCCAAAGACATCAGTTTCGAGGTGAGGGCCGGCGAGATCGTCGGGTTGGCAGGTTTGGTGGGGAGTGGTCGGACCGAGCTCGCCCGGCTGCTGTTCGGCGCAGACCGTTTATCGGGAGGTGAGATAAAAATGCAGGGGGCCCTTTGTTCGTGGACATCGCCGTCAGCAGCAATAGCCGCCGGGTTAGCGATGCTGCCTGAAGACCGGCGTGGGCTAGGTCTGGTCATGTCCCAGAACCTTCGTGAGAATGTCACGCTTCCCAGGATCCGGCGATTTGCCAAGGGAGGAGTTATCAGGCGATCAGAGGAGCGCTCGCAGGTTAGTGAGAGTATTCGCGCCCTGAACATAGTCCCCCCGCATGTCGACGGTGAACTTCAGTTCTTCTCAGGGGGCAATCAACAGAAGGCGCTCTTCGCCAAATGGACCTCGGAAACACCGAGCTTGATCGTGCTTGACGAGCCGACGAGAGGAGTCGATGTTGGCGCCAAGAGAAGCATCTACAAGGCTATAACCGGTGTGGCCGCCGCCGGCTCGGCCGTCATCTTGATCTCGTCTGAACTAGAGGAGGTCGTGCACCTGTCCCATCGCGTCCTCTTCATGTCCAATGGT
Source organism: Acidimicrobiia bacterium (assembly GCA_050329555.1). Lineage (GTDB taxonomy): Bacteria > Actinomycetota > Acidimicrobiia > Spongiisociales > ZC4RG35 > MA-ANB-1. The sequence goes on from JBHJOQ010000132.1 coordinate 4,414, forward strand.
CGCGTCGTCGGGAGTGAGTCAGCAGCCGATCTCACTGTCGACGGGGCTCTGCGCCGACTTTTCGCTGCGTCGACCGGAGGGAAACCGTCATGAGCGCGCTCAAGACAAATCGAGACTCGTCCGCAGAGCCCAACCAAGCAACAGATAGCCTGGAGCCGGTGGAGAGCAAACGGCCGCTCGAGGACGTCGTCGAATTCGTGCGGCGCTTTGGTGTCGTCATCCTCTTGGTGATTCTGTTCATTGCCCTCTCATTGGGCAGCGACGCCTTTTTCTCGGGCCGGAACCTCTTGAACATCCTCAACCAGAACGCGCCGATTGCGATTATTGCAATGGCTGGGACTTTCGTGATTATTGCTGGAGGGTTTGACCTATCGACCGGAGCCATATTCGCGGTCGCGTCTGTATCCGCGGCATGGTTGGGACTCAATGTGAGTCCGGCGTTGGGTCTGACCCTCGCACCGCTGATAGGGCTCGGACTCGGGACGATAAATGGGCTGATCGTCACAGCTCTCAAGGTGCACTCCTTCCTTGCCACTTTGGCCACTAGCCTTGTCTACCGAGGTTTGGCGGTGTTGATCACCGGTGGATCGTTGATTTCTCTTACGAACAACGAGCAGTTCGCCGTTCTCGGTCGGGGGAGGCTTGGTGAGGTCAACTACGTCATATTCATCCTGTTTGCGGTCTTCGCGGCTCTGTCCTTCTTGCTCACTAAGACGGTGGCGGGCAGGTTCATCTATGCCGTGGGAGGCAACATCGAAGCAGCTGTGTTGTCGGGCGTCCGAACGGCTCGCATTCAAGTTCTCACCTTCGCTTTGAGCGGTCTCGCCGCGGGGCTCGCTGGTGCGATTACGGTTTCGAGGGTCGCCACCGGCTCGGCACAGGCAGGGGTCGGACTTGAGCTAACCGCTATTGCGGCCGTGATTCTTGGGGGTACGAGTATCTACGGGGGTGAAGGGGCGGTTTGGCGATCCTTTGCTGGTGTGATGCTCCTGGCTCTTATCACCAACGGATTCAACATCCTCAACGCCAACCCGTTCTATCGGGAGCTAACTACCGGCCTGATCATCGTGCTCGCTGTGGCTCTGAGCGCTGGGAAGCGTCGACGATGACGAAACCTGCGCGATCTCTGTCGATCATCAATGCGCTGGTTTTCGATGGCGAGTCCTCTGATCTCCGAGAGCATGCAATTCATGTGGCTGAAGGGCGGATCGTAGGGCTCGGGGGAAAGGGATCCAACAAGGCAGAGCTAGTCGATGCGCGTGGTTCTCTTGTGGCACCCGGCCTGATAGACGCTCACTTCCATGCCTACGGGGTGAGTCTTGATCTACAAGAGCTGGAGTCTTTGCCTCTCAGCTATGTTGTGAGTCGCGCGACTACTCGCCTGCGGGGTGCGCTGCAACGGGGCTTCACCACAGTCCGCGACGTGGCGGGTGGCGACATCGGGCTGCAACGCGCCCTCGATGAGGGAGTGATCCCTGGGCCTCGGTATCTCTTCACCGGCCCCGCTCTGAGCCAGACGGGTGGGCATTCTGATCCACGTCCCGCCCATGCGACTGGTAGCTCGATGTCCTCCCACGTTGGAGAAATTGTCGATGGGGTCGACCCGCTCCGAAGGGTTGTGCGCGAGCGCTTTCGCACCGGTGCCCATGCCGTAAAGATCATGACCTCCGGCGGTGTCATCTCGCCGAATGATTCGATCACCGGGTCGCAGTACAGCCCCGCCGAGATCGCCGTCGTCACCGAAGAGGCTCGCCGACATGGCTCCTACGTTGCAGCTCACGCCTATACGTCAGAAGCGATCACCGTTTCTGTTTCGAATGGGGTGCGGACCATTGAACACGGCAATCTAATCGACGAGAACGCAGCGACGCTGATGGCTGAAGGCAAGGCCTATCTGGTTCCAACGCTTGTGGCCTACGACGCCATGAGCCGCCGGGGACAGGAATTGGGTCTGGCCGCGACCTCTCAAGAGAAGAACGCCGAGATATTCAACGCAGGCCTGCGGTCTATCGAAATAGCCCGCGCCGCCGGCGTCAGAATCGGTTTTGGGACTGATCTCATGGGAGAACTCGAGGATGACCAACTGCTCGAGTTCCAGATCCGTTCGCAAATCGAGCCAGTAATCGACTTGCTTCGTTCCGCCACGACGACCAATGCATCGATCATCGGGCGGGAGGACCTGGGTCGGATCAGGGAAGGCGCCGTCGCCGACCTCCTGCTGTTTGAGGGAAACCCTTTCCAGACCCCCAGCGCCCTGTGGTCACCGTCTCGCACCGTCATCAAGTCAGGAAGGCTCGTATCCCAATGATCCGCACATATCTCCACCTGGACGTCGAGCAGGGCCAAGCAGCCGACTTGGTCCGTTTGTTCAAAGATCTGCAAATCCTGGAAGCCTCAGTGGAGGAGGCCGACTGCCTTTCGGCAGAGTTGACCCTGTCTGAGGACGGGAGACAGGCCATCGTCACGGCCACGTGGGACAGCATCGAGAAGTACGCCGACTGGACCTCGCGTTCGGATCGAGCCAGTTATGCGGAACGCTTGAGTCAGTTTCTGGCGACCCCGATCCGGCCCGAATCGACCGGCGCTCAGTACACGATCGCCCACAGTGTCTTACCTGGTCGGGCCGACCAGCCCATGAAAGGAGAATCGTGACCTCAGCACGACTTGCTGTCGACGTAGGCGGTACCTTTACCGACGTCGTTCGACTCGACGAGGACGGACGCCTCACGTTCGGCAAGGTACCCACAACACCCGCCAGGCCGACAGAAGGTGTGATTGCAGCCTTCGAGCGAGTCGACGCCCCTTTTCCGTCGACCACGGTGTTCACACATGGAACGACACTCGGTCTTAATGCACTGCTGACCCGAACCGGAGCCCGAACCGCGGTTATAGCAACGAAAGGGTTTCGCGACGTGTATCTGCTGGGCAGGACCGCCCGCAAGACAAACTACGACATCAAATACCAGAAACCACCGGGCCTTCTCGAGCGCGCCGACACCTTCGAGGTTGCAGAGCGCATGCTCCACGACGGGGGAGTACACCTGCCTTTCGACCAGTCCGACGCTCGGCGCGTCGCCGAAATGGTGCGAGACCGGGGTTACGAGTCGGTGGCCGTTGCCTTTCTCCACGCGTATGCCAACGATGCCCATGAGCGCGAGATGAAAAGGATCCTGTCGGAGGTCGCTCCCGAGGTCGAGGTGTCGCTGTCGTCCGACCTGTCCCGGGAGTATCGAGAGTATGAACGGACGAGCACTGCCGTGCTCGACGCATACATCAAGCCGGTGGTCCGGACGTACCTGCGAGAACTGGGCTCCGAACTGGCCGATGGCGGGTTCAGAGGGCGGTTCCTGATGATGCGGTCGGGTGGCGGGGCGATGACCGCCAATGCCGCACTTGAACAGCCGGTCAACCTGATCCTCTCTGGACCCGCCGGCGGAGTTGTGGGCGCTGCCGGATTCTCGGGAATAGTCGGTGAACCAGACCTGGTGACGATCGATATGGGGGGTACGAGCCTTGACGCGTCCTTGGTTATCGGAGGCGATCCAGTCAGCTACCAGGGCGCCGAGTTTGAAGGTCTCCCAATCAACGTCTCGTCGCTGTACATCCACACCATAGGAGCGGGTGGCGGATCAATCGCATGGATTGACGAAGCCGGCGGTCTTCAGGTGGGACCTCAAAGTGCAGGGGCCGATCCGGGCCCGGCGTCGTACGGCAGCGGCGGGACCGAGCCGACTGTTACCGACGCGGCTTTGGTCGTCGGATACTTGGGCACGGAGACACCGTTGGCGGGGACACTGACTCTGGATGAGCCTCTTGCCCGCCAGGCGTTGCGGCCCGTAGCGGAGGCAATGGGGATGAGCCT
>JBHJOQ010000072.1:0-28751 GCA_050329555.1 Acidimicrobiia bacterium
AAGGTCTTGCGGTAGGGGCCGGAAAGGTCCAACACCCCGTAGCGGATCCCTGCACACCATTCATCAGGTCGGTTCCCCAGCCATTCTGAGGCTCCGGCGGCGCTGCGGCCTTCGACCACATCTAACAGCCGGGCACCACCTGGAGCGGCGACATCAACGATCGACGTGGCCCACTGCTTGGTCCGCCATCGGCCCTCGCGACAGAACAGGGTCTCATCCAATCCAAGGGCTGCCACTTCGCCGATCCGATCCGGGTCGTCGTCGATGAGCGTCTCCCCGTAGGCGATGACCGTGTCGTTGACGGTATGCCAGTCACAACCCAACTCCCGAGCCACCTCGGCCACGGTGCGGCCAAGCTTGCCCACCTGGAAGGTGACCCACCGTCCCGCCCGGTCGGTCATCCCCAGTCGAGGCGCGGCGATACGGTGATCCTCCCCAGTCCAGGAGCCGACTGGACAGCTCGTATCGGGACATCTGAAACGGTGTTTGCGCCACGCCAGCCGCACCGGCCGCCCAAAAGCTGGGAGATCGGCCAGTTCCACCGTTGCCCGGTCCTTCACCACGGCCACCATCCCACACTCCCCACAGGACGGCCGCCGCATCCGGCATTCGACATGCACTCGGATCGGCCCATCAACCACGTCCTCAACACCCAACACGGTCACGTCGGGCAGACCCACCAGCAGCTCGCACACGCGGATAGGGTTCGTTTCCAAGGGGCTCTCCAATCTGAAGGCGTAGTAACCGTCAGATTGGCAGAGCCCCCCTCAACAGCCGGGAACCCCCACACCCCGCTCATTTCCGAAGCGCCACTAAACCAGACCCACGCAGGGATCAGTTCCGCCGGCGTCCTTGACGCCCAGCCCGTCTCGGCAGATGGTGCACCGTGTATTGGACGGAGACGAGCACTAGAGGCCGAGTTGTAGCCTGACTACCCGCTCGATTGCGGCGAGATCCTGTGCGGAGACCTTTCCGGCCCGATCCTGGAGGCGCAACTTCGACACGGTTGCAATCTGGTCGGCCATCGCCTTGCTGTATTTCCCGGAGACCCTCACGTAGGCCTCACTCGGGTAGAGACGCTCGACGTTCGATGTGAGCGGGACCAGTTGGACTCTGTTCAGCGCCCGATTCGAAGCATTGTTACTGATGATCACCGCCGGGCGGGTCTTGCTGACCTCACCCCCGTCGCTGGGCCCGAAGCTCACCCACCAGACCTCACCGCGGTTCATCCGCCGCGTCCCCGACAACGCCCTCGACCCACTCCGCCGCCTCTCTTTCCCTCTCCTCGTCGGCACCCATTTCTTTGTATGCCATTTCAAGCTCGTCGTCAATGACGTGGGGTCGCGCTAGATCCTCGATGAACTGGCTGATCTTCCGTTTGCCTACATGCCGGTGCAGGCCGAGGTACACCTCTTCGTCGAGTGTGATGGTCATCTTTCGCCTCATGTACGTATTCTATACGTATACAAGAAGGCTCTCAAGGGCGCCAGACCGGGACCATGTCTTCCCGGCAGTGGCGGGGGGCGGCTTCGTCTCTGACGTTGACGGCTCTCATCGTCAGTTCGGCGCCACACACAGTGCAGCGATAGTCCTGGTCGACCTCCTTGACATCGTCGGGGTCGATCTCCGGGGGAGGTGTCGACATCATCCGGATCATTGCAATCGACCCGCGCCAGATGGTGAACCCGAGAACAAGGGCGAGCAGGACGTCGATGAAGGTGTTACCGGTCATGAACCTGCTTCAGAATAAGCAGTAAGGACACCCACCACGGCGCCCGGGTTCGCCTCGATCGAGATAGCCGCAATAATCGAGCCGATGACCGAGGCAAAACCATGGTGGAAAGACGCAATCGTATATCAGGTGTACGTGAGGTCGTTCGCCGACGGCAACGGAGACGGCACCGGTGACATCGCAGGCCTCCGCTCCCGGCTCCCCTACCTGAAGTCGTTGGGGATCGACGCCATCTGGGTCAACCCCTGGTACGAGTCCCCGTTGCGCGACGGCGGATACGACGTCGCCGACTACCGGAGCATCAACCCCCTCTTCGGGACTCTGGACGAAGCAACCCGGCTGATCGAGGAGGCACGCAACATCGGACTGCGGCTGCTTGTTGACCTCGTACCCAACCACACCTCCTCCGAGCATCGCTGGTTCAAAGAAGCCGTAGCTTCGCCCCCGGGAAGCGAGGCGCGGAGGCGCTACCACTTCCTTCCCGGCAAAGGCCGCGACGGCTCGTTGCCGCCGAACGACTGGCGAAGTGTGTTCGGCGGCCCGGCCTGGACCCGGCTCCCCGACGACGAGTGGTACCTGCATCTCTTCGACCCCTCCCAACCCGACCTCAACTGGGAGAACCCCGAGGTTCGCCAGGAGTTCGAGGACATCCTCCGCTTCTGGCTCGACCGCGGTGCCTCCGGCTTCAGGGTCGACGTGGCCCACTCACTGGTCAAGGCGCCGGGTTATCCCGACGCCGGCGACGAATTCGACCGTCACCTCCAGCCCCCGGCGGGAACTCCGAGCCCGATGTGGGATCGCGACGAGCTGCACGAGATCGTCGAAGAGTGGCGGAGTGTCCTCGACGGGGACCCGGATTCGGTGATGATCGCCGAGGCCTGGGTTCCGTCCTGGGACCGCCTGGCCCGGTATCTCCGCCCCGGTGAGTACCACCAGGCTTTCGACTTCCATTTCCTGGTTTCGCCATGGCAAGCCGCTGAGATAAAGAAGCGGACCGACGTGGCAATCAAGACCACAGCCGAAGTGGGCACCGTCCCTACCTGGGTGCTTTCCAATCACGACGTGGTTCGACACGCCACTCGTTACGGCCTCCCCCAGGACATCGACTCCAAGAAGTGGCTTGCCGCAGGCGATCGCTCTCTGCTTGACGCCGAGACGGGGCTGCGCCGGGCCCGGTCGGCAATCCTGCTCATGCTGGCCCTCCCCGGATCTGTGTACCTCTACCAGGGCGAGGAACTCGGTTTGCCCGAAGTCCATGACCTTCCTGTCGACGTCCTCGATGACCCGGTGTGGGAGCGATCGAATCACACCGAGAAGGGCAGAGACGGATGCCGGGTTCCGCTGCCCTGGTCCAAGGGTGGTCCCTCCTTTGGTTTCGGCGAGGCCGAGCCGTGGCTCCCCCAACCCGACTGGTGGGGCGAATGCTCGGTGGAGGCCCAGGATGGCGTCGCAGGGTCGACACTCGAACTCTATCGGGAGGCGATCCGCACCCGGTCGGAGAACTTCCACACGACGACGATCGATTGGCTCGATCTCGGGCCCGAGGTCCTCGCCTTCCGACGCGGCTCAGGCGTCAAATGCATCGTCAACTTCGGCGATGATCCCCTGCCCCTGCCACCGGGTCGTGTCCTTATCTCAAGCGAGCCGTTGTCCGACCGCTCCCTCCCCCGGGACGTGGCAGTGTGGATCGCAGCCGAAGAGGCCTGACCGGGCATGCATCCGGTCGGCAGATGATTTCTGCCGGAGGCGATACAACCGGGCGCAGTGGCGTCGTCCTGGGCGCGTTCGCCACTCTTGTGATGTTCGGTCTGGCCGAAGGTTCCCTGGGGGTCGCCTGGCCGTCGATGGACCCCGAGGCCGCCCCAAACCGGGGGCGACGGGGTGGTGACCGTCCGCCGCGCACGTGTCGTCTTGCTCTTGTCGCTGTTTTTCGTATACACCGGTGCCGAGATAGGGGTTGGCTATTGGGCATACACGCTGCTCAGCGAAGGCAGGGGCATGCCCACGGCCATTGCGGGCGGCTGGGTCGCCGCATACTGGGGTGGGTTGACCGCAGGGCGGTTCCTGGTCGGTGCCGTGGGAAAACGCGTCTCAGCGTCTAACACGCTCAACGCTTCGGTGGTCATGGCGTTCATCGGAGTCGGAGTTCTGTGGTGGGATCCGGCAGGTGCCGGATTCGTCGGGCTTCCAATCGCAGGCATCGGATTTGCCGCGATCGTCCCGACGCTGGTCTCCCTGACCCCACTCCGGATCGGACGCGATCGCTCTACCCGGATGGTGGGATACCAGCTGGCGGCGGCAGGCCTCGGCTTCGCCACCCTCCCCTGGGCCATAGGTCTGCTGGCCGGGGCCTACGGACTCAAAACCCTTGGACCCGGGCTATTCGGGATCACTGCAATATTCACCCTCCTCCACCTCTGGGCCAACCGCTCTCCGGTGCCGGTGTAGCGGCCCAGCCAGCATCCGACCGGAATTGGGACTCAAAGCTCGTCGAACTGGTATGGTCATTGTCTGCCCCTTTGCCCTCGATGGCGGGGCATTCACGAATCAGGAGATAACCAATATGAAACGATGGAACAGGCTATTAGTGCTGTTCAGCGTCTTCGCCCTTGTCCTAGCGGCGTGTGGCGACGACGGTGGAACCGAAGAGACAACCACCACCGCAGCCGGCGAAGACCCCGGAACCGACAACGAGTTCACCGATGTCGATGTCTCGGGTACCGAAGTCACCGTTTGGGGAGCCCCCACCGGAGACGAAGGGGCGTCGATACAAGCGACGTTCAATATCTACGGCGAGGCCACCGATTCTGTAGCGCAGTACCTCGGTAGCGACTCCTTCGAACAGGACCTCCGCATTGCCGCTGATGGTGGATCTCCGCCAGACATCGCAATCACCCCACAACCGGGCTCGATTTGCGAGTTCGCCGACGCCGGTCAGCTGGTGTCATTGGAAGACATGGGATTCGACATCGCTGCCCTCGAAGCCGCCCACGGCGCCTACTTCATCGGTCTCGGTGAATGTGACGGCAGCCACTACGCGGTGCCCACCAACGCCAACTACAAGAGCATCATCTGGTACAACAAGCCCGCCTTCGAGGCTGGCGGATACACCATCCCGACGACGTGGGATGAGCTGATGGCTCTGTCCCAGCAACTCGCCGACGATGGGATCACACCATGGTGCATCGGACTCGGGAGCGAAGCCGCCACCGGATGGCCCGGGACCGACTGGATCGAGGACATCCTCGTCCGCACCGCAGGCGCTGACGTCTACAACCAGTGGGTGAACCACGAGATCCCGTTCAACGACCCAGCAGTTGCCGAGGCATTCGAAACATTTGGTGAGGTCATGTTCACCGACGGTTGGGTGCTTGGTGGGGCCGATGGCGTTTCAGCCATCGACTTCCGCGACGCTCCGAACCCTATGTTCAATGAGCCACCTTCGTGCATGCTTCACAGGCAGGCTTCGTTCATCGCCAGCTTCTTCCCCGACGGGGTGGAATCCGGTGTGGACGCCGACTTCTTCGACTTCCCGTCGATCAACCCGGACCTGCCCCCGGCCGCCATGGGTGGCGGTGAGTTGGCGATGGTCTTCAACGACCGGCCCGAGGTGGTCGCGCTGCTGAGGGCTTACTCAGAGCCCGCTTTGCAGTGTGTCCAGGCCTCAGCGGCTGGTCACGGAGTTGCCGGAATCGAGCGAATCTCGGCAAACGCCAACACCTCGCCAGACTGCTACGAATCGGACACGGTTCGCAAGCAGGCCGAGGCTGTGGCTGCGGCGCTGGCAGGCAACGGATTCGTCTTCGACGCATCCGACTTGATGCCCTCGGCTGTCGGTCAAGGCAGCTTCTGGGAGGGAATGGTCGAATGGACCCGTGGCGAAGCCACGGCCGACGTACTCGCCACCATCGAAGCGAGCTGGCCAGCCGAGTAGAAGGACCCGATCGAGACATTGAAGGAGGGGTGGCCCAGCCACCCCTCCTTCCGTTTGTGTAGAGTCGCAGCCGAGAGAAAGGACACAGCTTGGTATTGACACCCGACACGGAGGTCGCACCACCTCCGCCGCCGGAGGCAGGGTCTGACGAGCCCAAGTCGAATTTCGCGACCCACTTGCTGCGGATCGGTGTATCGCTGGTGGTCCCAGTGGTAGCAATTGTCGGGCTCTACTACGCGGGGACTGTGGTGCTCGACGAAGACGCCAACCGCGTCCTCGTTGTCATCATGGCAATCTTGATCGGTGTGGGGGGCGTATTCGGCCTCTTCCTCGGAATGGACAGGGTGGTCAACAGACTGCCGAAGCGACACCGGGAGGCGGTGCGCCCGTTCGCATTCGTCGGCCCCGCGGTGGTCCTCCTCGGCATCTTCCTCCTCTACCCGACAATCAACACCATCGTTCTCAGCTTCCAGGACACCCGGGGTGAGGAATGGGTGGGCTTCGCCAACTACCTGAGAGTCTTTACTGACTCCAGCTTGCTGGTCGCACTTCGCAACTCGCTGGGATGGGTGATTGTGGTGCCTCTCTTCTCCGTTATCATCGGCCTCGCTTTCGCCGCGATGGCCGACCGGCTCGGGAAACGATCCGAGGCTCTGTCCAAGACGTTCATCTTCATGCCGATGGCGATTTCATTCGTCGGCGCCTCCATCGTCTGGCGTTTCGTCTACAGCTTCAGGCCCGAGGGCTTCGGCGAGCAGATCGGCATTCTCAACGGGCTATTCACCGGACTGGGCCAGGAGCCCATCGCATGGCTCCTGCAGGAGCCGTGGAACAACTTCTACCTGATGGTAATCCTGGTCTGGCTTCAGACCGGTTTCGCCATGGTCATCCTCTCCGCCGCGATCAAGACCGTCCCTGAGGAGATAATCGAGGCTGCCCGGATCGACGGCGCCAACGAATGGCAGGTCTTCCGCAAGGTGACCATCCCCTCGATCTCCTCAACGATCGTTGTCGTGGCGACAACGGTGATCATCACGGTGTGGAAAGTTTTCGACGTCGTGTTCGTCATGACCGGGGGACGGTTCGGAACCCAGGTGGTTGCCGAGCGAATGGTCACCGAGTTCTTCACCAACCGCAACAGCGGCATCGGGGCGACGTTGGCAGTGGTGATGCTCGTCGCCGTGGTCCCGCTGATGGTTCTCAACGTGAAGCGCTTCCAGGAGCAGGAGGAGACCAGATGACCGCCACCGCAACAACGGAGAGGCAACTCTACAAGCCTAAGGAACCAACCCTGCTTGACAGGATCTTCGACCGCTGGGTCCTGAAGCTCGTAGTTCTCGTCATCGTCATTGTGTGGGTCATACCCACGCTTGGAGTCCTGATCAGCTCGTTCCGACCCGCAGGTTTGGTCAACTCGACCGGATGGTGGACGGTGTTCACCAACTGGGGCGCCAACGAATGGACCTTCGAAAACTACAGCACGGTCCTGACCTCGGAGGGTTTCGGCAACGCCTTCCTCAACAGTCTCTCCGTGACCATCCCCGCCACAGTGATTCCAATCACGATCGCGGCCTTCGCCGCCTACGCCTTTGCCTGGATGCACTTTCCGGGTCGGCAGTGGATCTTCGTCGGCGTGGTAGCACTGCTGGTGGTCCCACTCCAGATGTCGCTTATCCCTCTGCTCCGGGTCTATGTCAACTTCGACCTGAACGGCACCTTTCCGGCGGTCTGGCTGGCGCACACCGGATTCGGCCTGCCTCTGGCCGTCTACCTGTTGCGAAACTACATCGGGTCGCTGCCGTCGTCGATGATGGAATCGGCCCGGATCGATGGGGCCACCCACTACGAGATATTCACCAAGCTGGTGGTTCCCCTTTCGGTCCCGGTCCTGGCATCGTTTGCCATCTTCCAGTTTCTCTGGGTGTGGAACGATCTGCTGGTGGCCCTGGTGTTCCTGGGTGGAGAGCAAGACGTGAGGGTGGTGACCCTCGCCCTGCGCGACTTGAACGGATCGCGCGGTGAGGCGTGGCATCTGCTGACCGCGGGCGCATTCATCACGATGGCACTGCCTCTGGCTGTCTTCCTCGGGTTGCAGCGCTTCTTCGTGAGAGGTCTCACGGCCGGATCGGTCAAGGGCTGATCGAGCACATCAGCTACGTAGCCAGCAATCGTCGCGCGTGACGGCTGCCACACCATCGGAGAACCTGAAGCGTGTCTGGCTTGCGATCGGGATCGGGACGATCCTTCAGGCAATCAGTTTCGGATCGCTCCTGCTCGGAGCAGTCGCCTCGCAATCAGACACTCCCGAGGCGGGAGGGCCTGCATTTGCGATCGGGTTTGGCATGGTCCCTTTGGTGTTGGTGGTCGTTGCCTTCGGTTCGGGCAGGGTGGGCCCGGCGGCTTCGGTCCTCAAGGGCATGGGCCTATGGCTCCTCGTTGCTCTCCCTCTCAGCTTGATCAACCCCGTCACTGGGATTTGCGCAGGGTTTACGGCGGCGGCGGCCGTCACATTGCATCGTGCCGAAGGAATTCCGTTCAAGCCACGGGTGATTGCTGTGGTCATGGCAGCGGGTTACGTGACGCTGCTGGTGATGATTCTCCCCCAGGCTGGTGTATTTGCCGGAGCGGTGACTCCGCTGCTTGCGATTAGAGGAGCGGACATCTGGAGTGAGCGCGACAACGCCAAACGAAGGGCTGCACACGGGTGAGGGTGGTCAGGTCACGAGCCGGTGTACGCGCCGCCGAGTCATTCATGCGTCCCGAACGACACTACGGCGGTGTCCGGGGCGATCGGTCGGGGGGCGAACCGTGGGCAACCGACCCGGGGTGCGGTGAATTCGGCTATGTTTCAGTCAATTCTTCAATCACAGGGAGTGACAAAGATGGCGGCCATCACCATGGAAGGCCTGGGCAAGATCTACGACGGGGGCACCCGTGCGGTCGGCAACGTCGATCTCGAGATCCACGATGGAGAGTTCCTCGTTCTCGTCGGGCCCTCCGGTTGCGGCAAATCGACGATTTTGCGGATGATCGCCGGGCTCGAAGAGATCTCAGAAGGCACCATGAAGATCGGCGATCGCCTCGTCAACGATGTCCCTCCCAAAGACCGCGATATTGCCATGGTCTTCCAGAACTACGCCCTTTACCCCCACATGAGCGTGTTCGACAACATGGCCTTCGGTCTCAAGCTGCGCAAGATGCCCAAGGTCGAAATCCAGAAGCGGGTCCATGAGGCTGCTGACATCCTCGAAATCCGCGACCTCCTCGAACGCAAGCCGAAGGCTCTCTCCGGTGGCCAGCGCCAGCGGGTTGCAATGGGCCGTGCCATCGTGCGCGAGCCCGCCGCCTACCTCATGGACGAGCCGCTCTCCAACCTCGACGCCAAGCTCCGTGTCCAGATGCGGGCAGAGTTGGAACGGCTCCACACCCGGCTCGGCACGACAACCGTCTACGTGACCCATGACCAGGTCGAGGCGATGACCCTCGGTGATCGGGTTGCGGTGTTGCGGGCGGTTTCCCCGAGAGCGCCCTACAACCTCCAGCAGGTAGGCCCGCCCACCGAGTTGTACAACAGCCCGGACAACCTGTTCGTGGCAGGGTTCATCGGCAGCCCGGCGATGAACCTCAGCTACGGCCATCTCGAAACCGAAGGCGACAGGGTTCACGCAGTCCTGCCCAATGCCAGGGTCCTGGTCGGCAAGAAGGCGCTCGACAAGCACCCCGGACTCGAGAACATGGTCGGTAGCGAGCTGGTGATCGGGATCCGGCCCAGCGACCTCGAAGCCGCAACTGTCGCCGGTCGCGACCCGGAACGCTCGATGACCGCCAACATCGAGGTGACCGAGATGTTGGGGGCCGACACCTATATCCACTTCACGGTCGACAGGAGCCCGGTGATCACCCCCGACATCGAAGAGTTGCTCGCCGACACCGGCCAGACTTCGGAGTCGCTGGGCGACAAGACCAGCTTCGTCGCCCGAGTCAGCCCTGACGTTCCCGTGAGGCAGGGCGACACCCTCGAACTCACAGTCGACGGAGAAAAGCTCCTCTTCTTCGACCCCGACACCGGAGACCGGGTGGGGGTCAAGAAGATGGCCGCCGCCGCGGGCTAACCACCCTACGGGGGGTTAGTCGGAGGTGAGTGGGAAGCCGGGATACCCGCTGTCGACCCACGATTTGAAGGCTTCGTCGTTTGGCACGTCTTCGCCCCGCGCCATGGCCAGCACCATTCGGTGGTTCAAGAAGTCGCAGTAGCCCTGGACGGGATCTTCACCGTGCCAGATCGCGGCAATCTCTTTCACCAGCGGCTCGAACGAGTTGGTCAGCCACTTGAACGTGCCCACACTCTTTCCAGTCGGGGTGGCGTGTCCTCCGTGCTTGGCGAGGTAATAGTTGAGGTCACCGAGGATGAGCCGCGCCTGGTTCTCAGAGGCTTCGATCCCTGTCAGCTCACGGAGCTTGTCGGTATTGAATGTCCTTCCCCCGACCCTGGTCGTCATCGTCACCACATCACCAGCTGCGGTGGGCTCGATCTCGATGTCGTGCACTGCAAAGCCGATGTCGTTGATCCGGGCGATCCGCTCCCGGATCTTGTATGCCTCATTCTTCTCGATGACCAGGGGTTCGGTGATCTCCCCCCAAAGCCCTTCGTAGCGCCGGGCGATATCCTCGCCCAGCCCGAGGTCGGCATCGGCCAGTTCTGCCTCGTTCATCGCGGCGATGTCTGACATCTCTCCGGCGAGGTTCTCCTTCATTATCTCCAGGTCGTGCATGCGCTGTCCGGTGCTCAGCGACGGGTGCAGTTCGGACGTCTCGGCGTCGATCATCACCGCCTCGATCCCGCCTGCGTCAAATCGGTAGAGGACGTTGGAGAGCGAGCAGTCACCCCAGAAGCACCCCGCGATGTGCAGTTCGACCAGGAGGCCGGCAACCGCGTCGAGCATCTGGGAACGGCGATCCCCGAATCCCAGCCCCGACACCAGACGCCGGTAGGGGAAGGAATGCTCGACGAACCGGGTCACCACCGCGCCAGAAGACTCATCGTGGGGGTCGAGCCAGGTTCTCTTGACCAACCCGGCGGGGATGGCGGCACGGTGGGTCCGCTCCTGCAGGGCTACGAGGACGGTGTACTCCTTGATTGCCACCCGGACCGGCATCTCCTTTATCGCGTAGATCCCTTCGTCGTAGGCAACGAACTCCACCGGATGACGGTGGACCCCGGTCGGCATGGTCACCAAACTGTCGTGGGTCCATTCACTGATCGGTGCCTCCCACGGCAGGTCGAGGAAGTCCGGGTTCCCGGGTCGGATTTGCAGCGTCGGTGTGCCCACCGGGGCACCTCCATCAGGTGGTTGGTGCCCGGATGGTAGACCGGCGAAAAGACGGTGAGCGGGCGAGAAACTCACACGGCAGGCATTGGCATTCCGACCCCGTTCAGCAGGGCTTCGCACTCGGCTTTTACCGCACCGCTCAGGTCCTTCATCAGTTGTGAGGCGCGCCCTTCGTCCCAGGTGTAGGCGGCCAGCTCGGCGCTCCACGCACACGAGGTCGTCATTGGTCGGTATCAAACCTGCATTTTCTCCTGGTGTGAACTGAAAGTAGACCCCGTGGGTCTCGGTCCCCCGGTAGTAAGACCTCACCGCTGCCAGCGTCGAGAACCACTCCCCGCACTGTGCCGTCGGAGTCCTTGACGAGCGACTTCGCCCGACACCGTTCCATGTAGTCCACACCGGCTACGACTGCGGCCCCGACCAGGATCGGGTCGAGAACTGTCCTCCTGGGTGCATAAAGGGAGTCGACCCCGTAGTCGGTGCTGAGATCGATCGCGACCAGATCCGAGCCGAACCCGAGGGTCACGCGCGAATTGTTGGTGTGCCGGCTTCCATCACACGATCGAGCAAACCCCAGCGCTTCAGTTGGAGCACTCCGGAGCGGAGCAGAACGTGAGTCGAGGTGGTATCTGCCCCGGCAGGCGCACGGTCCACCATCAGCACCCGGTGGCCGCGACGCGCGAGCAGCATCGCGGTCGCGGCTCCCGCCGCCCTGGCCCCGATCACCACCACGTCGTAGTCGGCCGACCGGGGCCGTCCGAGGACGGCCCCAACCGGCTGTGGCACGATCTCCGGGAAGTCGCCCGCAACGCGCATCACGCAACCTCCACGGTCACCGCTATCGGGTTGGTGATGGCGTCGTAGACGGCGGAGCGCTTCTGCGATTGGGCGACGATGCTCTCGATCTCTTCCCGGGTGGCGTCGGCGTCGATCTCGTAAGCGCACCGTGATCCCCGAGAAGCCGTTGCGGACTCCCTGGTCGATCCCCATGATCCCGGCCAGGTCCATGTCGCCAGCGACGGAGGCTTTCACCGACCGCAGCCCTATGCCCCGGTTGGCTTAGGGAGACAGGAGACCTGTCAACCCCTACTTTCGCGTCGCTCGCACCAGAGAGTCGATGGCCTCGACGGTCCCCTCCTCGGTTTCGACCATTCTCCGGATACGCCCGGAACGAACCACTGTCAGGTCCGTGAGTTCGCCGGCAATCTCTTCGGGGTCGTGGAGGAGCGTCAGGTCTTGTGGCCCGCCATATCCCTCATCGAGGTTCGACCTGTCATGCCCGAGGATGACCAGCGTGCCGCCCTCGGCGACGGCACCGGCTGCCTTCCTGGTGAGGGTTCTGCGCTCGGACGGTATGAGGTGGATATACAGGTCGACCACCAGGTCGAACCACATGCTCGGTGGTTCGTATTCGTTGAGGTCGGCGACCTCCCACTCGACCGAGACCCCGCGCCGTTCTGCAATGTCACGGGCGCGTTCGATGGCCACGCTCGAGAAGTCGACACCGGTGACATCCCAGCCTTCTTCGGCCAGCCAGATCGAATTCCGGCCCTCTCCGCAGCCGAGGTCGAGGGCCCGGCCCGGATTGAGCCCACTGACCTCACCCACCAAGGTGGCGTTGGGGGTGGCCGACCAGACCAGGTCCTTTCCCTGGTAGCGCTGGTTCCAACTCTCCCTGGTCAAAACAGTGAGCTGCGGCTCAGAACCGTTCGATGATCGTCCCGTTGGCCATGCCTCCGCCTTCGCACATGGTCTGCAGCCCATATCGGCCGCCGGTGCGTTCCAACTCCCAAACCAGTGTGGTGAGCAGACGCGCTCCGGAGCACCCCAGAGGATGACCCAGCGCGATCGCCCCGCCGTTGACGTTGGTGCGATTCCACAGCTTCTTGGGGTCGGAGCCACCATGTTCCATCCGCCAGGCCACGGTGACCGCGGCAAAGGCCTCGTTGACTTCGAAGAGGTCGATGTCGTCGATGCCGAGGCCGGCCCGCTCGAGCACTCTTTCAGTGGCCGGGATCGGGCCGGTGAGCATTGTGATCGGGTCGACACCAACCATTGAGAAGTTGACGAATCGTGCTTTCGGAGCGAAACCGAGCTCGTTGGCCTTCTCCTCTGACATGATCAGGACGGCGGCAGCGCCGTCGGATATTTGCGAGGAGTTGCCTGCGGTCACCACGCCGTCGGCTTTGAAGGCGGGTTGCAGGTTTGCCAGTTTCTCCAGTGAGGTGTCGGAACGGATCCCCTCGTCGCGGGTGATGATCTCGGTGTCGCCGTTGTCCCGGGAGATCTCCACCGGCACGATCTGGGCCTCGAATCGGCCCTCTTCGGTGGCACGGTCGGCCCGCTGGTGGGATTCGAGGCTCAGCTGGTCGAGCTCGTCACGGCTGATCCCCCACTTCTCTGCGATCATCTCCGCCGAGATCCCCTGAGGTACGAGACCCTGGGCGTAGCGCTCCACCATCCTCGGACCGAACGGCATGCCCGGGCCCTGCTCGGCGGTGATACCCATCGGGACCCTCGTCATGGACTCGACGCCGGCGGCAATGACGATGTCCTGGGCGCCGGCCATGATCGCCTGAGCCGCGAAATGGGCGGCCTGCTGGCTCGACCCGCACTGACGGTCGATGGTGACCCCGGGCACCTCTTCGGGGAACCCGGCGGCGAGGGCGGCGTTGCGGCCGATGTTGTAGGCCTGTTCTCCCGTCTGGGAGACGTTCCCCATGATCACGTCGTCGATCATCATCGGGTCGAGGGCGTTGCGCTCCACCAGGGCCTGCAGCGGGATCGAAGCGAGATCGACTGCATGGATATCTTTGAATACCCCGTTACGGCGTCCGGTCGGGGTTCTTACTGCGTCGACGATTACTGCGTTGGGCATTTCACTCCTCTGGCTCTATCGCTACAACCCGGCATGGCGAACGATTGTTCCGTTCATGCATTGTACGGGGTGGCTGCAGGGCCGGGAACGCCGGAGCCCTTGAAGTCAGGTCTGCCGGCAGGCATGGTGGCGACATGGCCACTTACGAATCTCGTCGCCGGGACCTGTACAATGGGCTGACAGAAGTCCTGGGAATCGAAAGAGCGGACACGCTTATGCAGTTTCTTCCCTCGATCGAGGGCAGCCAGCAAGCAACAAGGACCGACATCTACGGCTTGAGCGGCCGAATCGATGACGCGGAGAGCAGCCTCACCGGACGCATCGACAACGTAGAGAGCAGCCTCACCACACGCATCGACAACGTAGAGCGCAGCCTCACCACACGAATCGACAACGTAGAGCGCAGCCTCACCTCACGAATCGACAACGTCGAACGGGATCTGACCGCCCGAATCGACAAAGTTGAAGGCAAGCTCACGACTCGAATCGATCGGTTCGAACATTCGGTCACGGCCCGGTTCGATGCGATGAACCTGCGTCTCGACAGGATCGTCCTCACCCTCGCCGCCGGTCTGATGGCGATCATCGCCGCTCTCATCGCCCAGAACTTCTTTTGAATCTTGAAAGTGGAGACGATGGGATTCGAACCCACGACCCCCGGCTTGCAAAGCCGGTGCTCTGCCAGGCTGAGCTACGTCCCCTTCTTTCTTTAAACCAAGCATTGGCGATTTCAGGACCCCCAAGGTGCAACAGCAAAACCTGGTGAGCACCGACCGCCCGTTCCTTGGATTGTTGCATAGTGTACGAAGTGTCAGCCTCCTGAGCGAACCATCCAGAAGGAAGGGAAGCCGAGAAGGGCGGCCGCAGCCAAGAGATGATGAGAAGCTCAGCGATCTGCTCTGCGTCCAGTTTCGCCCTCGGCGACTGACACCACGAGTTCAGAAAGCCTCATCGTCATCGAGTTCGATTGCCTCTCCGTTCATATCGAGGAGGTTCCCGTCCACCAATAGATGATTCGTGACTTTCGAAGGCGATATCGCCGGGATACGCGACGACGACCGCACCGGATCTCTCGTTTTTGAGATCCGGAGCCGGGCATCTGTTGATTTGCGGATCTCGGTCCGCGGCGGCCGAGCTGGAGGAAGGGGGACGAGGCCACTGGCACACGGACCGGAGAACCCGGTCCCGGCAACGCAGCTCAGCCCTGATAGAGCTCGACCTCGGGGAAAGCTGCCACGAAGGCGAACCAGAAGGTGGTGCGACTTCCCAAAGGCTCCAGCATCTCCCCCTGCAGCGGGCCGGAGACGGCCAGGCCACTCACCGACCACGTCGACTGGGTCGTGGTGTCGATGAACTCCCCGTCGTTCGACTCGAACCGAAGGGTCTCACCGTCGACAGTCGCCGAAAAGACAGAGGCGCCAACGTCGGTGGGCAGGACCACGATGGGCTCGCCTCCGACCTCGTCGTTGATCGGACCGGCCAACCCGTCGACATGGTAGGCGCGGGTTTCCCCACCGACAGTCAGCCCCACCACCAACGCCGACGAAGCCAACCGATCGTCGCGTGCCGCATCACTGACCGGGAAGGGGAACCGACCCGAATCAAGGAATGCGGGGTAGCCGGCGAAGCTATCATTCTCGTACGGCCTGTGGTATCCGGTATCCCGGCTCAGTATCAACGTGTCGGGATGCTCGGCCTTCCAGTCCCCCCAGGTGGCGACCGAAGCCGGCATCGGCTTCATCTGTGCCCCGGCCAGAGGGCCCACGATCGCACTTCCCGCCACCTGCCACCAATAGGAGCCGGTCTTGCGGTCAACCATCACCATGTCGGCCTCGTATAGGGCACTGGTATTGCCGAAGCTCAATACCTCGCCCTCGACGCGACGGTCGTAGACAATTGCGCTGCGGCACAGGGGGCAGTAGCTGATCAGGATGGGCAACCCATCGAGGACGTCGTTGACGATCTCGTGGAAGTTGAGGATCTTGAAGGGATAGGCGTAGGCCTGCCCCCCTGCGACATAACCGAGGACCGGATCATCCGGGTTCAGCCAGTCGCCGGAGGTGACTTCGTCGTAAACGGGCTCGTCGATTGGCGGTATCGCGTCGAGGAGCCTCGCCCTCAGCTCAGGGGTTGACTCAGACAGTGGAACGCTTCCGCCGTCGAAGGTGTCGAAGTAGATCTCTTCGAGGGGGACCGTGTGGATTGAGACGTCAACGTCGGGCGGCACACCCGGTGACTCCGAAACTGACCCACTGCCCTCGACCGTGGTCGACGTTCCCTCAACCGTGGTCGACGTTCCCTCGATCGTCGTCGACGTTTGTGCTCCATCCGGATTGGGATCTCCCCCAGCCGAACATGCCGCTAGAACCAGAGCTCCCGCAGTAGCAAGAACAGTGACGCGCGATCGAATCATGCATTTGACAACCCCAAGCGGGGGCCGAGCCTTCCCTGAAGGATCAGAGAATCAGGACAACGACGACTCCGGCGGCGACCAGGAGCGCGCCGACCAGGACCCTTGCGGGTGGACGCCGACCCGACCGGGAGAACTCCCAGGAGAGCACCCACAGCGGGGTCGTCGCCGCCATGGTTTGGACCACCGTCGGACTCCCTACCTGCACCCCGAGTATCGAAGCAGCCCATGCCGTCGACATCACCGCAGACCTCAAGAGCAGAGCCGGCATGGCGCTCCTGTCGATGGAAAGCGGCGGGAACAGAACCAGAAACAGGATGGCAGCGACCACCGTGCGCGTCGTGTAGATCTCGACAAGGCCGAGGCCTTCATCCACAAGCTGTCGGGCGAACACGGTGGTCAACCCGGTGCCGCCGGCCACCGCTGCGGCCAACGCCAGGGCCCGGGCACGTCCGATGGATGGGAAGGAGTCGGAGAGAGCGGCAGTTACCGCACCGACCACCACAACGGCAACAGCGGTCTCCACCCACGAGAAGGTGGCTGGAACCAGTACCGCCACCCCGAGCACGGTGGCCAGAGGACTGGTTGCCTGTGCGGTGGTCACTGCCGACGCCGCCCCATGCTGGAACAGGTCGAAAATCGCCCACGACGTCAACGAGATCGCAGCAACGCTGACCGCGTGCAGAAGAAGGATAGGACCCGTCCACTTCCATTCGACGAACGGGACCAGCGGGAACAGCCACATCGCGTTCAAGGCGAAAGCAGGTCCGATCAACTGGGCGAAGTCGAACCTGCCCACGAGCCGCTTGGTGACAATTGACCCCGCTGCGAACCCAAGGGCTGCGATCAGGCCGAAACCAGCAGCACCCATCGCTCTACCTCCTCACCTCACCACGAGGTTCAGTCGACGAGAATGCCCCCAGTTGACATCCACTACTCTGGCGGTGATAAACGAGGCACCATCGGAGGCGAGGGAGAGAACCGAGCGGGCGAGGTCCTCGGGCTGTTCCAGCCTGCTGACGGGATTGCGTCCTCGAGGCCTGCGATACCAGCGACCATCAGGGTGTTGATCAGGGCAGGGCGAGCGCATTCGACTTGATCCCATAGCGCGCATACTCGGAGGTAATCGACTTGGCGAGGGCGCGTACGGCCGCCTTTGACTCCGCGTATGCGGCCACACTCTTGCGCTTCATTCAAGGGGTCATCTCCGAGGCCACATTCTTCCTCTGCCAGGGTATCGGCAAGACCATGCCCTCCGCTGGAGTGCTCGTGAACCCCTCCTCGTCCTCGGCCAATCTGGCTACCACCGTGGAAGCTGCGATCCATTGAGCCCGTGCAGGCTCTGACCGTCCCGGACGATGGCGAAGATATTCCCGCCGATCGAAGACGCCGCCGGTTCGACAACTGTGAGTGCGGCCGCCATGGCGGTGGCCCCGTCGACCGCGTTTCCACCCGAGCGGAGCACTTGGACACCGACGCTGGAGGCGAGCGGCTGGCTGGTCGCCACCATCCCACTGCCGGCCAGAGTCGGTTGATTCCTGCCGGGCCAGACCAAATAGTCGAGGTTGATTTGCATATAGAGCTGCCGACCCCAATAAGCGCATTGGACTCCTCGAGACACAATTTCCTTGGTCAATAGAAGGGTTTGACGACGTCGTTTTGGGGGTACCCCTTTGGTAGCTCGCAACGAAAGGACAGAGCCATGGACGAAAGCACCAAGATGAAGTGGGAAGGTCGTTGGGACCAGCTCAAGGGCAAGGCCCAGCAGACATGGGGCGACCTGACCAACGATGACCTTGATGTTGCCGAAGGCAACTACGACGAGTTCGTCGGAAAGATCAAGGAGCGGACCGGCGAGACAGCCGAAGACATCAAGCGCAAGCTCGACGCCTGACCAATTCGCTCAAGGGCCGCTGGCATCTTCAAGACACGTCAGCGGCCCTTTTCTTGAGCGCTCCGACCTACTGGCCACGTAGGCCTCCCCGCGGCGGCGAGAACCGACAACCGAATCGCAGCTCTCGGTGAGCCCGAGCTCTTTAAGCTGACGGATCCGACGTTTCAACACGTCGCGTTCGACCCCGATCCCGGAGAGCACAGATGAAACTGACCTGCTTTGAATGCGGAGATGCAATAACCGGGGACGACCTCGATTCGCTCGGTAGCGAATTCGTCGAACATGCCCGCAGCACACACGAGTGGCCGTACAGCGATCAGGCCATCCGAAATTACGCCCATACCACCCAGCGACTCACCGGTTCCGCCGAACGGTTGGAGACGATCGGTGAGATCACAGTTCATAGGGTCACCGAGGATCGCATCGATGACTGGCTGGACTTCTTCGACCATCATGCGTTCGTCGGGACACCGGAATGGGCTGCCTGCTACTGCTTGGAGCCCCACGTTCGCGACCCGGATAACCCCCCGGATGGGGAGGATCCCGACTGGCGGACGAACCGGGAAGCAATGGTCACCCGGCTCCGTGAAGGCGAAACGTACGGGTACCTGGCCTACGTCGAGGGGCGGCCGGCGGGCTGGGTCAATGCATCGACCCGAGACAAATACGCGCTGTACCGGGCCGTCGACCCCGGTGGCCCCGAGCCTGCAGATGTGATTGGCGTTTCCTGCTTCATCGTCGCTCCCCCGTATCGACAGCACGGCGTGGCTGGGGCCCTGCTCGACCGCGTGATGGCTGACGCCACCGAACGCGGCGCCTTTTGGGTCGAGGCGTACCCCTTCAACGAGTCACCGGAAGAAGACAGCAAGAACTTCCGGGGCCCACGACCGATGTTCGACAACCGTCGGTTTGAGCCGATCGAGATCCGGGGCCGGGACACTGTTGTCCGGCGCTCCGTTTGAGCCTCTACGGCGACGGGGCAGGTCACCTCGTCACGGCCGGGCTCGTGCCGCCAGTGTCCGAACCCTGACTTGAACGCGGCATCGGAGGCGGGCAGGCGAAGTGCCGGTCGTGGCATCAGCCGAACCGGAGCGCCACCGATCAAATGACTTGCAGCCCAAATAGGCGTCTTCTATCCGGCAACCGCGGGTACATTGTTGGGTATAGAGCTAGAGGTTCAAATGCCGACAATCTTGGGCGTGTTTCGGGACCATACCGATCCCGACTCAGTGATAGAACAGCTCGTGAGCCGCGGCACCGATCGAGAGCACATTGGGGTGGTGTGGCGCGAGAAGATCGTTCGCAGGGCCGAAGAGATCGAAGTGGTGACATACGTCGACCACTTCGAAGGGCCGGCCATCGAAGCGAAGAAGGGGGCCTGGGGAGGAGTGCTCGGTGGGGCGGCTTTCGGAGTGGCGAGCGCACTGCTTGCCGGGGCCGGAATCATCCTCGGACCGAACGTTGCCGTCCTCCTCGGGGGAGGCACCGCTGCTGCCGCCGCCGCAGCCGCAGCCGCCGGAGCAGCGGGGGGTGGGCTCGCCGGCACGGCCATCGGCGCCCTGCTCGGGGCGACCGACCGAGGGGCGACCAAGCGAACCACCACAGAAACCGATTACCACGACGTCACTGAGACCGACGGATTCGTGATCACCGTCGAAGCGGGTAGCGATCGGGCGGCGAAGGAAACCGAGAACCTTGAAGCGGCCGGTGCAACCGAGATCACAATCCTCGGCGCCGAAGGCTCAACGCTTCGGTCCCATCTCGAGTCGGTGCAACGAGCCGAGCGGCAGGGCGAGGAAGACCAGCCGGATCCGAGTTGACTCTTCCGCTAAGCGATGAGCGGATTGCTCACCGTGATCGGAAAACGGCTGAAGTCTCGATCTGCGCTCCATAACTCGGTGACCCCGGCATCTGCACAGACCGCATACACGCGACCGTCGTGAACCCTGGCCCCGATTGCTCCAGACTCAACTGCGTCGCGGAGCTTTGTCCAGTGCTGTGCACCCTCTTGCAGTACTAAAAGAGAAGGTGAGTCCAGCCACGCCTCGACCTGAGCGAAAGCGGCGTCGACCGGCGAGGGTGGGCTGTAGATCTTCGGATGGGTGACTATCGCCAGAAACTCGTGCAGACACGTCGACGGAATCGCCCACGATGCCTTGGCCTCTGCGAGGGAGCGAACTGCTTCCACTGCTTGGCCGTGGAATCGGGAGTCCCCGCGGTGGGCGTACACCAGGATGTTGGTGTCGACGGCGATCATCCGCCGCGACCGCTGTAAATCAACTCCCGTACCGACGCCCAGTCGCCCTCGTCGATACCGGCCTGCAAGCCCGAACCGGTGAAGGTTGCATCCACGAGCACATAGCCGGTGTCGGTGTCGGCAAGCTCGCGACGCAGGCCGCGCTCGATGACATCACGCAGAGTCGTTCCTCGTGATGACGCCAGCCTCTTGGCCCGGGCGAGAAGGTCATCCGCGATATCGACGGTCGTTTTCATACAGCTAACTGTATCAGATAACCCATAGTTATGGGTCGACAGGATTAGATCTCGATTGGGTTCGGCCTGCTCCGCGATTGGAACTTGAGCCCGACACCATCGTCGGGTAGGTCCGGGGTTCCATTCGGGGAATAGAGGAGCGGCTCGATCTGTTTTCTTAGTCCAGGTCACTCAGATTCTTAGATTGGATAACACATAAATGTCAGACCTCGTCTCCCGTCTCGCCCTTCCGGTGTTGCCGCTCAACAACGGGGTCGTGTTCCCGCACATGGTGATCACGGTCCGCATGGAGTCGGAGGAGGGCAAGCTCGCCCTTGCCGCCGCTCAAGCCAGTGACGGCCAGCTGCTCCTCGTCCCGCGGGTGGACGGGACATATGCCTCCGTTGGCACCGTTGCCAAGATCCAGGATGCCGACGACGAAGGAAACATCGTTGTCACCGGGATGAGCCGTGCCCGTGTCGGCACCGGGTCCACCGACGACAACGGCGCTCTTTGGGTTGAAGCCGAGCCCATCCTCGAAGTCGACGTCCTCAACGACCCCGCTCTCGAAGAGCTGGTCGCCGAGTATCGAGCCGTCGTCACCGAGGTCCTCGACCTGCGCGGAATCGGCCGCCTCGCCGAACGTGTGCTCGACGTCGACAACGCATCCCAACTGGCCGACCTTGCCGTGTACTCGCCTGACCTCTCACTCGAACAGAAGGTACAGGTTCTCGAGACGATCGACCTGAGGGCCCGCCTCGCCCTCCTCCTCGACTGGATGCGCGAGGTGCTTGCCGACCTCAACCTGCGCAGGAAGGTCCGCGAGGATGCAACGGAGCGCATCGACAAGAGCCAGCGCGAGTACATCCTCCGCCAGCAGATGGACGCCATCCGCAAGGAACTGGGCGACGACGACGACGTCGCCGGCCAATATCGGGCCAAACTCACCGAAGTCGGCATGCCCGAGAAGGTCGCCCAAGCGGTGACCCGGGAGATCGATCGCCTCGAGCGGATGAGTGAGCAGTCGCCCGAGCATTCCTGGATCAGGACCTGGCTCGACACCATGTTCGAGGTGCCCTGGTCGACAACCACCGAAGACCAGCTCGACCTCGACGCGGCATGGACCGTCCTCGACGCCGACCACACCGGCCTGGCAGATGTCAAAGAGCGCATCGTCGAGCACCTCGCGGTGCGCAAGCTGCGCCAGGAGCGGGGCCTCGAAGGCGAAGAGGACCGACGCGCGGGTGCAATCCTGCTCCTGGTCGGGCCTCCCGGCGTGGGCAAGACCTCCCTCGGCGAGTCGGTCGCCAAGGCACTCGGCCGCAAGTTCGTCCGGGTCGCCCTCGGAGGAGTCCGTGACGAGGCGGAGATCAGAGGTCACCGCCGCACCTACGTCGGAGCCAGGCCGGGCCGCATCGTCCGCTCCCTGATCGAGGCCGGGTCGATGAACCCGGTGTTCCTTCTCGACGAGATGGACAAGGTAGGCAACGACTGGAGGGGCGACCCGTCCTCGGCCCTGCTCGAGGTGCTCGACCCCGCCCAGAACCACACTTTCCGAGACCACTACCTGGAGACCGACCTCGACCTTTCCAACGTGTTGTTCATCGCAACCGCAAACGTGGTCGAGACCATTCCCGGTCCCCTGCTCGACAGGACCGAGGTCATCAGCATCGACGGATACACCGACGCCGAGAAGGTGGAGATCGCAAGAGACCACCTCCTCCCCCGCCAGTTGCGGGGTGCCGGCCTCGAGCCCGAAGAGCTGGAGGTGAGCGAAGCGGCCCTGGCGACCGTGGTCGACCGCTACACCCGCGAGGCGGGGGTCAGGAGCTTGGAGCGCCAACTCGGCAAGCTCGCCCGGAAGGTGGCGACCAAGGTCGCCCGGAAGTCCGGAGAGAGCAAGGTTGTGGTCGAAGAAGACGACCTGAAGGAGTACCTCGGTCGGCCCAAAGTCTGGAAGGATGAAGCCAAGGACCGGACTGACGTGCCCGGAGTGGCCACCGGCCTCGCCGTCACCGGTGCGGGTGGTGATGTCTTGTTCATCGAGGCGACCTCTAAGGACGGCAAGCGCGATTTGGTGCTCACCGGACAACTCGGAGATGTGATGAAGGAGTCGGCGCGTATCGCCCTCTCCTACCTCGAGTCGAGGGCGGAGAAGATGGGCTTTGAACCTGCGAGTCTCGACCGCAGCTTCCATGTCCACGTCCCTGCCGGTGCGGTGCCGAAGGACGGACCGTCGGCGGGCATCACCATGACCACAGCACTTGCTTCGCTACTCACCGGTAGAAAAGTCCACGGCGACCTGGGTATGACCGGCGAGGTGACCCTGCAGGGCAAAGTGCTTCCGATCGGTGGCGTCAAGCAAAAGGTGCTCGCGGCTCATCGTGCCGGGTTGACCCGGGTGATCCTCCCCCGGCGCAACGAAGCCGACATCGACGACGTGCCCGAGGCGATCCGTAGGGCGATGACCTTCCACATTGCCGACAACATGGACGAAGTCCTGGAGTGGGCTCTGGTCTGAATTCTGCGGCCCTTGATCCGGATCCCACGATCACACCCGACGAATAGATTGGTGGAATAACCCCGATCCGATCGGAAGGCAGTGGATGGGCCGGGATGCGAGGAGAAGCTCGCCGGGCGCGAACCTGGCGGGGGCCAAGACATGACGGGACCGGCGCTCGACACGCTGCTGTCCCAGGTGCTGGTCGCCTACACCATCGAGCTGGACAACGAATGGGAACGTCAACTTCTCGAGTCGAAGCGACCGCGGATCTTCCTCCTCTCGTTCATGATGTGGGCCAACTACCTGAGGCTGATACCGACCGCAGGAATCCCCGCTGGCGGACTGGAAGAACTGGCCCAGCACAAGGTCGATCTGAACGGGCTGACCCGTTGGCGATACGCAACGGTGGAGCCTCCCGAGGGGATGCCGAAAGCGCCCCGTCGTGAGTGGATCGTGTGCCCCACCGACGACGGATTGTTTGCCTGCGACCTATGGGAGCCATTACCGGCCCTGATCGAATCGAGATGGCGCGAGCGTTACGGGGCGACGGTGATCGAAGACCTGGAAATCGCACTCCAGTCGCTTATCGACCGATTCGACCACCGGCCCACCCCGCTGTATCTGCCCGACGTGACCTCCCGCGACGAGATGTTCACTCTCTCACCGCCGGCCACCGGGACGGGCCTGCCGAACCCAGGACCCCTCTTTGCTCTCCTCTCCCGCGTCCTGCTCGAACTCACCCTCGACTTCGAGGCCGGATCCAGCGTGGCTCTGCCGATTGCGGCAAACACGCTGCGGGTGTCAGGCCCGGAGCCCACCCCGATACGGGACCTCCCTGAGCGCGCCGGGGTTTCCAAGGAGGGAACTGCCCAGGCGCTTACCGTCCTGGCCCGCCACGACCTGGTCGCCGTCGAGCCGATCCGCAACGGACGGGGGAAACAGGCCCTTCTCACTCCAAGAGGCCTTGCTGCGCAGTCTGGATACCACGACAGGCTCGACCTGGTCGAGACCCAATGGCGGGCGCGGTACGGAGGCGAACCTGTTAACCGGCTGGCAAAGACGCTAATGGCGTTGGTCGGAGACAGCAACATCCTGGCAAATTCACCCCTGGCGGAAGCAATGGAACCGCCGCCGGGTGTCTGGCGGGCATCGCCCCCACCGCCCCGGAGTCTTCCTTTTCATCCGATGGTCATCGGCCGGGGTGGTTGGCCCGACGCCAGCTGATCCTCCCGGTGCGGGTTGGACCCGACACTCCTTATGTCTCCCCTGGTAGGGTCGCACCTGGCACGGGAGGCACCATGAGTTTTGAACCCGCAATTCACGATTTCGCAGATGGAGGCGGCGCGTGTTTGGTGTAGGTGCGTCCGCCCAGGGAACCGGATTCAACCCGTTCCGGCTGATCCGCCGGATAGTCGTTCTGGTCTTCACGCTGATCCAGGGGGTTCTCATCGCCAGGATCCTGATCGATCTCGGAGTCATCCCGACCGAGAACACCTTCTCCGACATCGTCGTGTTCTGGAGCAACGTCCTGGCCGCCCCGGTCCAGGGGATCGGAAGCGGCCTCGGTGCGCTCTTTGGCGGCGGCGGCATCGAGATGATCGCCGGGGAAGGTCTCGACGCCGTGATCGTGACCGCCCTAATCGGATGGACGGTCGTCGAGAACCTGGCTATGCGTTTCTTCAAGAAGCTGGAAACGGTGTAGTCGATCCATTCGACTTCAGGTCAGTCTAAGGGCGGCGGTATAATCACCAATCCCGACCATCACGTCGTTGGGCCCATAGCTCAGCCCGGTTAGAGCGCATCCCTGATAAGGATGAGGTCCGTGGTTCAAGTCCACGTGGGCCCACAAGTTACCGACCTGGGAAAACACCCAGAAATGGCCTCTCACCTGGGATAACATCGGAATCCGAGGTCTCACCGCACCTCACGACCTTTGTAGTATTCTCCCCCTCGTTTGACTAGTCTTGTGACACATACGTGACACAGACGGGATGGCGAGATGGGAAACATCCAGCGCATCAATCGCTCCAAACCATGGCGAGCCCGTTATTGGGGACCGGATGGGCGCCAGCACTCCAAAAGCTTCGCTCGCAAAGTCGACGCCGAACGCTGGTTGAAGGTATCCGAGGCGGAGTCGCTCACGGGCCGGTGGGTCGATCCGGCCGCCGGAGTAGAGCCTTTCGGTCCGTACGCCGAAGACTGGATCGCAGTCAAACGTTCCACGGTCGGGGAAACCACCGCCACCAATACTGAGTCATTGCTACGGGCGCGGGTTCTCCCGGAGTTCGAGGCCAGGAAGCTGAAACAGATCACCACAGCCGACGTCCGGAATTGGATGGCCAAGATGGCGGACGAAGGTCTCGCCGCTTCAACCGTCTACACATACCGGCGGATCCTTGCCCAGATTCTCGATCAGGCCGTCGACGATGGCCTCATCGTGTCAAACCCGGTGAAGAAGGCGAAAGCGCCTTCCGTCCGGCCACGGCGTCAGCTCTTCCTGAGCGCCGACGAACTCAGAGCGCTTGCCGACGAATGCGGCGACTTCGCGCCCCTCGTGTGGTTCCTCGGGTGGTCCGGTCTCCGATTCGGGGAGGCGACGGCGTTGCGAGTCGGACGGGTCGACCCGTCACGGCGAAGGGTACGAGCGGAGGAGGCGACCACCGAGGTAGGCGGACGTTTGGTCTTGGGCGCTCCTAAGACCCATGAAGCCCGAACCGTGATCGTCCCTCAGTTCGTCGTCGGCGCGATCGAACCTCTCCTCGAAGGTAAGGCCGTCGACGCTTTGGTGTTCACTGCTCCGAGGGGCGGGCCGGTGCGGTTGAACAACTTCCGGAGTCGAGTCTTCGCGTCGGCTGCAGAGCGGATCGGGAAGCCCGAGTTAGTGCCGCACGACTTGAGGGATACCGCGGCATCGTTAGCGATCTCGTCGGGGGCCTCGATCAAGGCGGTGCAGCGTATGCTCGGACATGCCTCCGCCAAGATGACCCTGGACGTGTATGGGTCGCTGTTCGAGGAAGACCTCGAGACGCTGGCCGACCGGATCGAGGAGCGGTACGGCGACCTGTAGGCGAGGAACTCCTCCGGATCGGAGACGAGCGAGTCCAGTCTCATGCTCCATCAGCGGCACCGTGGAAACGGTTTACCGATCCTCGTCGACCTCGACTTCGCTGAGCCTCTCGTCAAGAAAGCGGTCGATATCCGAAGGTCGAAAGAGGACCCTTCTCCCCACTCGAATCCCGAGCACGCCTGGCTTCTCCCGGCGATACCGCTGCGTATAGAGCGCACCTGGGGTGAGCCGCAGATATTCAGCAGTCTCCTCGAGTGTCAGCAAATGCTCCATCGCACGAGACGTCATTCTCTGATGCGTGTCTGGATCCGATATCATGCGTTCCATGCTGTCTAGTTGTGTTTCCATTCATTATACTGTTATCAGACGACAGATCAAGGTCGGGAGCGAGATATGTGACTCGGTATTCGTCGTTTCGGAGGACGCATACGATGCCCTCCCCGACGAGCGGAAGGACGAGATCCAACAGCAGCTGATGCACGCACTGGATTCGCTCTCCGACGAACCAGGTCTAAGAACCCCACGGGGTGTCAGCTGGAACACCTGGCGGATTGTGTAGCTACTCGCAAGGGATCTACAACGGAGGACCTGATATGTGCACCTTCCGCCAGGAGGTCAAAGGGATCCCTATTCTCATCATGAGCTAAGGGCGGGTAAAAGTCGATAGGCCAAGAACGAGGGGTATCGCGGCACAAATCGGCAGCCAGCCACTCAAGGACCGTAACCAAGCCCGACGCCCGCGTCCTCCTACGCGGCAGAGTGCTTCAATGCTGAGGTACGGCGACGACGTGGAAGGCATGTGTCCAGGTTCGCGTCAGACGCCCCACTCTTCGTGACAGAAGTTCGCGGACATAGCATTCGGCCAGCCGGCGCGACCGGAACGCTTCCGCAGCGGATTCCATCGTTTGGTCGACCACCGCCCGAACCTGGTCCGAATCGGCACCCGAGCCTTGTCGTCGGTCTTTCATCCTTCGCGGAGTTGAGCTGTTGCATCGTCGTCCACCGTGAACGCTTCGGGATCGACGACGACCCCATATTGGTCCTTGGCTGCGCGGAGGGAAACGAACCCGTTGCGAACGTCATCGGCCACAAGCTTTGGGTCGCGCCGATGGGGGTCGCCCCATCCCCCGCCTCCCCCTGTGTTATTCACGAGAACATCATCCTTGGCGAGAGTGTTGTAGCTGCCCCCCTGCACGACCTCGTTGCTGGTTCCAGGGTTGAGCACGATGTGATTATTGTCGCCCTCCAACCCTCCGTTGATCCCCCATGGCTTGCTTTTGGTCTTATACAGGATCGATATGGCGGTGCTCGGCGCCAAGAATCGGTACGCCCGGCTCACACCGACTCCGCCCCGGTGCTGGCCAGCACCCCCGGTGTCAGGGCGGTATCCGTAGGATTCGATGAGCAGTGGCGCCTTCACCTCGAGCACCTCTACCGGATTGTTGCGGCAACCGGGCTCGGTGAGGTGCATGATGCCGTCTTCGCCATCTCCACCGACATGGGCGCCGAAGCCGACTGCGTCGTTGGTTGCCTCCAACCATGGTTCGCCGGTCTCAGGCCTGACCCCGAGTCCCATCACCGAACAGACATCCCCGCCGGAACAGGCCGGGACAACGTCAGGCATACCTTGGGCCAATGCTTTTAGCATGACTTCACCGCCAAGAAGGCCCGTCCACAATGTGAACGTCGGCATAGGCGGGACCGCATGCATTACCGAGCCTTCCTTTGTGATGATTCTCAGAGGACGAAAGTTCCCGGCGTTGACTGGCCATTCGGGTGTGGTCAGGGCTTTGAAGATGAGGCAGTTGAATGCTTCGGTCATGCCTCGCGGCAAGTTGATCGGCCCGCGGACGTTGTCGGCGCTGTCGGTCCAGTCGACGATCATCTCGTCGTCGGTGATGGAGATCGTAACCGCCATCTTCACGGGTTTGTCAACGTCGACGCCATCGTGGTCGACATAGTCGACGGCGCTCCAGGTGCCTTTGGGCATACGTTTCAGTGCGGCTCTGGCCAGGCGCTCGCCGTGGTCGTTGATTGCAACCATGGCCGCGCTCAGCGTCGCCGACCCATATTTGGCGACGATCTCTTGGGTCCGTTTCACTCCGGTGAAGACCGCGGACACTTGCGCCTGTAGGTCGCCAATCGTGTGGCTTGGCAAGCGGCTATTGAACTTGACAATATTGAAGATGTCTTCGTTGACCTGGCCCTCTCGATAGAGCCTGACCACGGGAAAGAAGATGCCCTCTTGGTACATGTCGGTCGAGTCGAGAACGTAGCCGGGGTCCTTCTGTTTCAGGTCCAAGACATGAACCCTGCATGAGGCGAATCCGACCAGGGTGTCGCCGTCATGAATCGGAGCAAATATCAGCGGATCGAGCGTGTGGGCGGACGACCAATATGGATAGTTATTGAGAAAGACGTCGCCCGGTCGCATTGCCTCGGTGCCGAGGAATTCGATTGACCGTTTGATTCCGTAGTCGTTCCCGCGGGTGAATACCGCGATGCCCGGGGCATCCGCCACTATGTCCCCG
>JBHJOQ010000100.1:0-12254 GCA_050329555.1 Acidimicrobiia bacterium
GTCCTTCCCCAGTCGATGCGGATTGCAATACCTCCCACCATCAACCAGTACCTGAATTTCGTGAAGAACACCTCTCTTGGCATAGCGGTCGGCTATTCCGAGGTGACTTTGATTGCTTTTCAGGCGATCGGTAATGGTCGTCCGGCCCCGCAAATGATTCTGCTCCTCATGGGTGCATATTTGGTTTTCTCATTGACCATATCGGCCGTCGTTAACGTCCTGAACCGCCGCCTTCAGCTTGTGGGTCGCACATGAGCGATCGGGAAACGATCGAGCGGGAAGCCGATCGGGCAACGGACGGCAGACCGGTCCATATCCGGCTGGGTGCCTGGGCCTGGGTCAGGAAGAACCTGTTTTCAACCTGGTACGACGCTCTCCTTACTCTGACTCTTGGATCTCTCTTTGGCGTTTTCGGATGGACCCTGGTCCGTTTCCTGTTCACCAGCGACTTTGAGATCCTGCAGGTGAACCTGGCACTGCTCATGGTCGGAGGGTTCCCCCGCGACCAGTTGTGGCGTCCTGTTGTGGCTTTCATCCTCATCGCGGTCCTTCTCGGACTGATGGCAGGAATCGGCTCGGCGTCAGCCCGAGACACCGCAGAACAAACCGGCCTCCCGTATCAGCGCTCCACCCCAATCGCGGTATTGAAGAGATTCTGGCCCGTTCTCGCATTTGTTGTGGTGGTGCTTTTGTTGACCGAGACCGTCACGCCCTGGCTGGTGGCCGGTGCTGCATTGGTGGCCGGGGTGGGGAGCTTCCCGCTCGGTAGGGGACTTCCTGCAGGGGTGCGGAGATTTGGATGGCTCATCCTGGCAATCTTGATCGCGGCCATCTATATGGTGTTGGTCAGCGGCGGAGTCGGTTGGGACGGTTGGGGTGGGCTGCACCTCAATCTCTTCCTCACGGTGGCGGGCCTCCTTCTTGCTTTCCCTCTTGGTTTGCTGCTGGCGCTCGGGCGCCGGTCGACTTTGCCGGCCCTGCGGGCGATGTCGGTGACGTACATCGAATTCATCCGCGGAGTGCCATTGATCACCCTTCTCCTGATGGGAATCTTCGTGATCGGCTTCTTCCTTCCGACGGGTTTCCGGCCCGGCAACGTCACCAGAGTTCTGATAGCGATAACCCTCTTCGAGTCGGCGTACATTGCCGAAGTTGTTCGCGGCGGACTGCAATCGGTGCCCGGTGGCCAGGTCGAGGCAGCTCAGGCTCTGGGTCTGGCTCCGTGGAAGACTATGAGGAGGATCGTTCTCCCCCAAGCCTTGCGCAACACCATTCCTGCGATGGTGGGTCAGTTCATCAGCCTGTTCAAGGACACCACGCTTGTGATCATTGTCGGGATGATCGATATTCTCGGTGCCTCCCAGTCAGCGAATGCCCAGGGAGCGTTCCTCGCCCAGGGTTTACATCGGGTGACTCTGCCGTTTGTGGCTCTCGCGTTCTGGGTCGGCTCGTATGTGATGTCAAGAGCAGCAAGAAGGTTGGAGCATAAGCTCGGAGTTGGAGTGAGATGACAGATCAACGAAGTGTGTTCGCCGACGCAACCCAGGCAAAAGGCGAACCCGTTATCGAATGTGTAGGAGTCGACAAGTTCTTCGGTGACTTCCAGGCGCTCTATGACATCAATATGAATGTTGGACAGCAAGAGGTCGTCGTCGTCATCGGACCGTCGGGATCGGGAAAGTCGACACTCATTCGCTGCATCAACCGTCTCGAGAAGCACGACCGGGGGTCGATCAAGGTAGGTGGCATCGAGCTCACCGACGACATCCGCAATGTCCAGGAGATCCGCCGCGAGACCGGCATGGTTTTCCAATCCTTCAATCTCTTCCCCCATCTCACCGTCATCGACAACATCACTCTTGCTCCCCGCCAGGTCCGGCGTACGGCGAAAGACGATGCCGAAGCTGAGGCGATGAAGCTCCTGGAACGGGTGGGGATCCCCGAACAGGCCCGCAAATACCCCGGTCAGCTCTCTGGTGGCCAGCAACAGCGAGTCGCCATCGCCCGGTCACTGGCGATGAAGCCGAAGGTCATGCTTTTCGACGAGCCGACCTCGGCCCTCGACCCGGAGATGATCAAAGAAGTCCTCGACGTGATGGTCGAACTGGCCAAAGGCGGGATGACGATGATTGTTGTCACCCATGAGATGGGATTTGCCCGGGCCGTCGCCGACCGGGTCGTCTTCATGTCCGACGGCCGCATCGTCGAAGTCGGAACCCCAGAGCACTTCTTCACCAACCCCCAAGAAGATCGCACCAAACTCTTCCTAAGCCAGATCCTCTGATTTTGCAAGGGGGGACGACCCCCCTTGTATCCCCGCGACAGGTTGGTGGGCGTCTTGGTTGGGCTGGGATACAGGTGGCGGGTGCGGTCGGGTGGGTGATTCGGACTCTGATTTTACAAGGGGGATGAACCCCCTTGTCCCCCCGCCTCTGATGTTGAGGGGCCACAGCGCGCGCAGGATTGCCAGGGGCGGAGAGCACAGTCCCGGGATTGAATGGGGTGGGGTCTAGTCTTTGCCTTCATGTCCCGTGTCTCCAGGATCCTGGTGATTGTCCTCCTCGGTGCCCTGCTCGGCTTCGGGGCATTTCGTGTTGCGGGACTCGACGCTACGCCCGAATCCACTACGACCACTGCGCCTCTTGCGGTTGCAGCCACCACCTCAACATCAAGCACGACGTCGACAACGACCACCACCAGCACAACCACGACCACGGTGCCTCCAAAAGGCTCGGTCTTGATCCACGGAACCGGGGATGTCGCAGTCGACCCCGTCTATATCCCGACCCTCGCAAGGGAGGGCTACGACCACGCCTGGTCTGGGCTCGACGGCCTCTTCCTTGGCGACGACCTGACTGTGATCAACCTCGAGTGCGTCCCCAGCGACCTCGGCACGCCGTTGGACAAGGCGTTCGTCTTCCGTTGCCCCACCGAAGCCCTGCCGTCGATCAAGGACAACGGCATCGACGTCGTCAACCTGGCCAACAACCATTCCCAGGACTTCGGCACCGAGGCGATGCTCGACGGCCGCCAGCAATTGCTCAATGTCGGGATCATCCCTGTCGGTGTGGGCAACGACACTTCCGAAGCGGCCGCGCCCGCCCTCTACGAGGTCAACGGGTGGACAGTCGCGGTAATTGGCTTCGGGGGAGTGGCCCCTTCGGCGTCCTGGTACGCAACGGTCGACTCACCGGGCATGAGAAGTGGGGACGACGCGCCGTCGATGGCTCGCGCCGTGGAAGCGGCGTCGGAGCTGGCCGACATCGTTGTGGTCAGTGTTCATTGGGGTTTCGAACTGGACACCCAGCCGCGCGCAGAGGACATCGAGGCAGCACACGCGATGATCGCTGCCGGGGCCGACGTCATTTTCGGGCACCACCAACACAGACTGCAGCCGCTGGAGTTCATCGACGGCAAGCCCGTCTTCTGGGGCCTCGGGAACTTCGTCTGGCCACATAACTCGGTGGCAAGTGCCACCACAGCGGTGGCCCGAGTGGTGGTCAATCCTGACGGTTCGATAGAAGCATGCCTCATCGACGCGTACATCAGGACCCACGGGCGCCCCGAGATCACCGGTGGAGCCGAATGCGGTCCTCCGGTGTGAGATGACCCATGTCGCCGGGAAGGAAAGTCGGGCGCCAACCGGCTTGCTGCTCGTGCTTCTTCTCGTCGGCGCCGGCGTCTCGATCTACTTTCTCGACCGTCAATCGGACGCCGAGCCGTTGGTGGCTGCCGACACGACAACCTCCTCGGTATCGACAGTTGCCCCCACCACGGCTTCGACCACGACTACGTCGGCGACCACCACAACCACGGTCCCGGAACGCCAACCGGGCACTGTTCCGGGCTTCACTGTTGGACAGCCCTGGGGCGAGACGCTCGGCCTGACCATGTTCCGGGGAAATCCGACAAGGACCTTCTACGGCAGTGGCGACGTGAGCTCGGAACCCTCCGTGCAGTGGACCTACCCCGATTCGGCGATGTGCGGTCCCTCCTCGGTGGGTGGGGAGACGACGGTGTGGTGCGGGACCGGGTGGACCGGCCAGCCAGTGGTCTGGGAGCGTCCGGATGGGATCACCGAGTTGATTTTCGGCGCATACGACCATGCCGTCCACTTTGTGGACGCCGACACCGGCGAGCAAACCCGACCGTCGTTTGCCACCAACGACATCATCAAGGGCTCGGTGACACTCGACCCGGACGGCTATCCGCTGCTCTACTTCGGATCGCGTGACAACAGGTTGCGCATCGTTGCCCTGGACCGTGACGTTCCGACCGAGCTGTGGTCGATGGACGCCAACGAAGTGGACGGGATTTGGAACGACGACTGGGACTCCAACCCGGTGATCGTCGACGACATCATGTACGAAGGGGGAGAGAACGGCTGGTTCTTCGGGGTGGCTCTCAACCGGGGCTACGACGCGGATGATCTGGTCACCATTGCCCCAGACGTATTGCTGGCGATGCCCGGCTACAACGACGAGCTCCTGGCCAGCTCGGGTCGCAATGTGAGCATCGAGAGCTCGGTTGCCGTCTACGAGCAGCGTGTCTACTTCGCCAACTCGGGCGGGAGGGTGGTCGGCGTCGACGTCAGCCGGATCCGGGAAGGGGAGGCGCCGATCGTGTTCGACTACTACACCGGAGGCGATATCGACGCCACTCCGGCAATAGACGCCGAGGGGATGCTCTATATAGCGATCGAGCATGAACCATCGGAAATGGGCAGTTTCGAGCGTGCCCGCAATCTCGAGGTGGGCCAGCTCGTCAAGCTCGACCCGTACACCGACGGCGACCCGAGGGTCTGGGGAGTCGACCTGACGGTCTCTGGAAATGCCGACTCTGGAGCGTGGGCCTCGCCGGCACTCTTCGGCGGGATGGTTTACCTGACGACGCATCAGGGAAATCTGATAGCTGTCGACGGCGAAACCGGAGAGGTCGCCTGGAGTGCTGATGTGGGTTTCCACTCCTGGTCCTCTCCGGTCGTCGTCAACGAGGTTCTCCTGGCGGCCACGTGTCTCGGGGACATCAGGGCATATTCGTTGACCGACCCGAGGGCGCCGGCCCCTCTGTGGTCGGTCGGGCTGGGAGGATCGTGCCTCGAATCGACACCTGCGGTGTGGGACGGGTGGATCTACCTCGGCGCCCGTGACGGCTACATGCGGGGACTGTCGGCCGGGCCGTCCAACTGATCCCATAAGTTCTGTTCGGCGAGGTCGATGACGGTCCAGGCCATGGCGACGGCCCCGTCGTGAATCGCCTTCACTCCCGCAGGCTTGATTGTGGCTGCGGCGAACTCGGGCTGGTGATTGACCGCATCGCCGGGGTCGATGTCGAGCATCGGGTGGATGGTCGGCACCACCAGAGAGACGTTGCCCATGTCGGTGGAACCGGTCTGTGACGGCGGAAGGTCGGCGCCTCTCAGCATCGGCCGGCCCAGGGCAGCGCTGTTCGCCGCGTAGAGGTCGACCAGCAACGGATTGTTGACCATCTGGGTGTAGGTGTGGCCCATCGCTTCGATCTTGAGACGGCACCCGGTTGCGGTGGCGGCGGCATCGAAACAAGCACGGACCTTCTCGCTGAGTACCGCAAGGCGTTCCATCGTCTGCGCCCTCACGTACCAGGCGCTCTTCGTGTAGTGGGGGATGATGTTGGCCGCGTCTCCACCGGAGACGATGATCCCGTGGACCTTGTCGGTGGGCAGGATCGACTGGCGCAGGGTCGAGATGTTCACGTAGGACTGGACCGCGGCATCGAGGGCGTTGACTCCTTTGTCCGGATAGGCCGATGCATGCGTCGACTTGCCGTGGAATTCGACGTCCCAGTGGGCGACTGCGATGACGTTGGGGTCGACAACGTTCTGCGGTGAAGGGTGGACCATCATTGCCGCGGCGGCACCGGTGAAGGCTCCGGCGTTGATCAGGTCGACCTTACCCCCGAAATTCTCCTCCGCCGGAGTGCCGAGCACGGTGACCCGGATTCCCAGTTCGTCGGCCATCGGGGCGAGAGCGGCCCCGGCTCCGAGGGCGGCCGTGGCGATGATGTTGTGGCCGCAGGCATGACCGACGCCAGGAAGAGCGTCCATTTCGGCGCAGATGATCACCTCACGGCCACCGGAACCGGCCCGGGCGGCGAAGGCGGTGTCGAGCCCGAAGGCGGACCGCTCGACCTCGAAGCCGTGCTCGTCCAGATAGTCAGCCAGAAGAGCGGCGGTGACATACTCCTCGAAGGCGACTTCGGGGTTCTCATACATCTGGTTGGAGATGACCTGGAGGCGCTCCATCTGCGCTGCGACCGACTCACTGATTGCTTGTTTGACGCTCATTGGCCCTCGGTTTCGGGTGTTGTGCCATATCATCGCCGCTGAATGACAAAGCGTCTAACCGCGGTGGTGGTACTTCTCGCTGCATGCTCGACACCGGCATCGGTGACCACAACCGCCCCGGCACCTTCCACAACGGTTCAGGAGACCACCACCACAACACCGTCCACGACCAGCACAGAGCCGGCGGTGCAATGCCCTCCCGCTCCCTTCGAAGTCAGTCAGCTTCCGCCTGGGGTGGGCCAGGGACTGCTCGACCCCGACACCATCGAGGCCGATCCCTGGACGTCGGTTGGTGGAACGAATACGACCTTCTGGGGCCGCCCCGACGGCACCGTGGCCATCGCCTTGATCCGGGGGACGCTTCCGGCTATCGACTGGCCCGGGGACAAGGGCGAGGTGTCGGTGGACGGGACACCGGCAGTCGTCGGTCCCCACCCCGATGGGACTTGGGTGATGGGCTGGTATGAGGAGCCAAGAGCCCGCTGCGATCTGTACACCATGGTCTTCTACCCTCCGGTGACCCCACCGGAGGTGGAAGCGGCGATCGAATCGATGGTCCGCGTCCCCGGTTAACCGACTCGACTCGTGTTGCACTGTGCAACGGGACGCGGAATCCGCCGAACCCTGGTGCACTGTGCAAGTCGGTAGGGAGAGCGAGAAGACCCGCCCTCTCGGGCGGGTCTTCTTCTGCTTGCTATGTGTTGTGTCGGACCGCTTCGTTGGACGCTTCCTTGAAGAGTTCGCCGATGGCGGCGACGCTGCCGAGGATACCTGACGTATCCAGCGGGAGGAAGATCTTGGTGGCCTGGCCGTCCGCCACACCCTCGAGCGCCTCGAGGTATTTGATGGCGATCAGGTCGGGAGTTGGATTTCCGTTGTGGATTGCAAGGAAGACACGCTCGATAGCCTGGCCTTCACCTTCAGCCACTGTCAGCTTCTGGTACTTCTCGGCATCTGCGACCGTCTTGATCGCCTCGGCCTGACCGGTCGCCTCGAGCACCTGGGACTCTTTCACGCCCTCTGCCTTGAGGATGGCAGCCCGCTTGAGCCCCTCTGCCTCGGTGACGGCCGCACGACGGTCACGCTCTGCCTTCATCTGGCGGTGCATGGCGTCGGTGACGTCGACCGGCGGCTCGATCCTTTGGATCTCGACACGGACGACCCTGACACCCCACTTGTCGGTGGCGTCGTCGAGGATCTGTCGCAGCTTCCCATTGATCAGCTCACGAGAGGTGAGCGCCGCGTCGAGGTCGAGATCACCAACCACGTTCCTCAAGTTGGTCTGGGCCAGCTTGGTGATGGCGAGGATGAAGTTCCCGACGTTGTACTGCAGCTTGACCGGATCGGTGGCCTCGTAGTAGATGACCGCGTCGACGGTTACCACCACGTTGTCCTTGGTGATGACTTCCTGCGGAGGAACGTCGATCACTTGCTCACGCATGTCGACCTTGGTCAGCCGCTTGACGAAGGGCATGACCCATCGCAGACCGGAGTCGACGGTCCTTTGGTATTTACCGAGGAACTCGATCAGACCCTTCTCGAATGGTCGCACCACCCGGAACCCGGCCGCTGCGACGAGTATCAACCCCGCCGCCAGAATGGCGAAGAGGATTATCACTGGCGTCATATATTCTTCCTTCCTTTTCTAAGACTTCTAAGACCCACTATGCGCTTTCGATCGGCTCGACCACAAGTCTCGTCCCGCTCACCTGGGTGACGATGATCCTTGTTCCCTTGCTGATCGGCTGCGGGGCGACGGCCCGCCACTCCTCCGACTCCACTCTGACCATCCCTGAACCGGAGTCCGGATCGATGTCCTCGAGGACTATGCCCTGGGTGCTCACCCAGCGGTTGGCACCGAGGACGGGCTGCTCGCCTTCGTCCTGTCGCTCGATGAACCTCCGGAGGAACGCCATCGAGAAGATGGACACCCCGAAGAACACCAACCACTGGGCGATAACGGCAGCACCGATCCAGGCCAGGATCCCTGCCGCGGCGGCGCCGATTGCGAATGGCAGCAAGAAAAAACCTGCCGTGAAGATCTCACCGATCCCCATTACCACCGCAAAGACGGTCCATAACCATCTCCATACTTCGTCTTCCACTTCGCTACCTCCTTGTCCTGCAAGTGCGGCTGCGGCCAGCACTGCCACCGTTCCTATTCCGTACATCCATATGTCGCGCCGGTTCTTCCTCGACCTGGCGGTCACCCCGGACCTGACCTCTTCCCAGGTTGCGGTGCCTCTCCGTTGCCCCCGGTAGGCAATAGCCCAGCTTTCGGCGAATTCTCCAGGTTTCGCCCCGACGACGTCGGCGATGGCCCTTCCGTCGGCCTCGGCGTCGCTCAGGTGCTGGTCCAGTTCCTGAGCCATCGTGGCTACGACGTCCCTGGGCAGGCCGGCTTCGAGCCAGTACGTCTCCATTTCGCCAATTGTCCGACCTCGGTCAGTCATGCCCATCTCCGCTGAGAACACTATCCACCGAATCTCTGAACCCGGCCCAGTCGTTGCGCCATTGGGCGAGTACCTGCCGCCCGTTCTCCGACATCCGGTAATACTTCCGAGCAGGCCCTTCGGAGCTCTGCACCAGGTAACTCTCGATCAACCCGTGCTTCTGCAGCCTGGCCAGAAGCGGGTAGATCGAACCTTCACTTGCCAAATCAAGTCCCCGGCTCCGCAGCTTGGCAACCATCTCGTATCCGTAGGAGGGCTCTTCCTGGATGATCGACATGAGGCACATGTCGAGAACCCCATGGAGGAGTTGGGTCCTTCGGTCCTGATTGGTTTTCCGCTGTCCGGTACTTCTGGGTACCATGTAAGACAGGATACCTTATGACGCGAGGAAGTCAATAGCACAAGAGTGTGTCGGCGGGAAACGCCTCCGCTCCGACGTACGCTCGGCGTTGTCGGCATCATGCGCCTTCTGCGAGATCTGGCCCCCCGGCAAAAACGAGTGGACCTCGACCGTGATCGCAGAAATGTCGGAGGAGCAGCTCGCATTGAAGCCTGGCCCGAAAGGGTGGCCCGTGTCGGCGACTGGGACACACGGAGCAGGCGTGTACTGGTGGGTGGCGTCGTGGCGAGCCTGTGCGGGCGCGACGCCATTCGAAGCGGCTCCCGGGCGGCGACTGCGCCCTTCTCCATGCCAGAGGACCTCGAGGGCCCGCAGCTACGCGAGCCCTCTTTGAACGACAGACCACCAGATCGCTGGAACGGGGTGAGGGCGAGCGACGTGATCGACCGCGAATTCGCCGGTCAGAACCAGCGGCACAGCCGCTGGTTGATCCTGCAACGGATGCTCAGCCACGACTCCTATCACGCGGGGGAGCTCTCACAGACTCTGGGAATCCATGGCCTCCCTCAGATCGATCTGTGGCGGACTTCCTGATCTCCAGGAGATGATCTTCTAACTCCGTCCTGTCTTGAGCTCGTCTCTGATCTCGGTCAGGAGTTGGACCTCCTCGGATGGTTCGGTCCCTTCCTCGGCCTTCGCCTTCATCCGGTTATAGGCCTTGACAACCAGGAACATGACGAAGGCGACAATGATGAAGTTGAGCGTCGCGCTCAGGAAGGCACCGATCCTTATGTCGGAGACGACCCAACTCGAGAGATCGTCCACCGTCAGGATCTTCCCGATGATCGGGTTGATGATGTCCTCGGTGAGACTGGTGACAACCGAGGCAAACGCAATACCCATCACGAAAGCAACGGCGATCTCTACCAGGCTGCCCTTGTTGATGAAATCACGGAATTCTTTGATCAATTATTCTCCTTTTCGGTTGGGGTAAGCGTAGTGCGAGGCGACGACCGTCTCGGTCATTGACGAAGTTGGGTTTCGCCTCCATAAATCTGATACAATATGACTCAAGTTTTCTAACTGAAGGAACAGAATGCTGAATCCGGAAAAGCTGACAACGAGAACCAGGGAAGCGTTGCTCAGCGCCACCCAACTCACCAGGGATCACAACCATGCCGCCATCGAGCCGGCGCACCTGTTGCTTGCCCTTCTCTCCCAGCAGGAGGGGATCGTTTACCCCACGCTGGACCGGCTCGGGGTGAACCCTGTCGAGGTGCGACGTGCGCTCGAATCTATCCTGGACGACGCACCCCGGGTTTACGGCGACGCCGAGATCTCGGGCTCACCCCGGTTCAATAAAGGCATTGATCGGGCCGAAAAGCATCGCACCGCGCTCGGAGATGACTACCTCTCAGTCGAGCATCTCCTCCTCGCACTCTCTGAAGACGATGGCCCCACCGGGGAGGCACTGAGGAGCCGTGGCATCAACGCCGGGTCGTTGCTGGAGGCCATCGCATCGATCAGGGGCACCAAGAGAGTCACTTCGGAGGATCCCGAGTCGACCCTGCAGGCCCTGGAGCAGTACGGCCGGGACCTGACTTCCGCTGCGCGTCAGGGAAAACTCGATCCCGTGATCGGACGCGACGACGAGATCCGGCGGGTTATACAAGTCCTCTCCCGCAGGACCAAGAACAACCCGGTCCTCATCGGTGAGCCCGGAGTGGGGAAGACGGCGATTGTCGAAGGCCTCGCCCGCCGCATCGCCGACGGTGACGTCCCGGAGGGCCTGAAGACGAAGCGAATCGTGGCTCTCGATCTGGCCTCGATGCTCGCCGGGGCCAAGTACCGCGGTGACTTCGAGGAGCGGATGAAAGCAGTGCTCGACGAGATCAAGGACTCGCAGGGTGAAATCATCACATTCCTCGACGAGCTGCACACTCTGGTTGGCGCCGGGGCGGCGGAGGGGGCTATGGACGCCTCCAATATGCTGAAGCCGATGCTGGCACGAGGGGATCTGCGGATGATCGGTGCCACCACCCTCGACGAATACCGCAAGCACATCGAAAAGGACGCGGCCCTGGAACGACGCTTCCAGCCTGTCCTCACCGAACCTCCCTCGGTGGAAGACACCATCGGAATTCTCCGGGGGTTGAAGGAGCGCTACGAGGTCCATCATGGAGTCCGTATCACCGACGGGGCTCTTGTCGCCGCCGCGGTCTTGTCCGACCGTTACATCCCCGCCCGGTTCCTGCCAGACAAGGCAATCGACCTCATCGACGAGTCGGCGTCCCGGCTCCGCATCGAGATCGACTCCATGCCCGAGGAGATCGACGAGTTGACCCGGCGCAGAATTCAGCTCGAGATCGAGAGGGAAGCCTTGAAGAAGGAAACCGATGCCGCTTCGATCGAGCGGCTCGAGGGTGTCGAACAGGAGATCGCCGACCTCACCGAAGAGATCGACTCCCTCAGCGGGCGGTGGAATCTGGAAAAGGACGTGATCGGAAAGATCCGGGCGCTGAAACAGGACATCGAAGACGCCCGGGTCGACGCTGAGCGGGCGGAGCGCCAGGGCGATCTGGCGAGGGCTGCCGAGCTTCGGTACGGCAGGCTCACCGAGCTCGACGCCAACCTCGCGATCGACGAGGCCGAACTCACCCGTCTCCATGAGGGGGGATCCATGCTCTCCGAGGAGGTCACCGAGCAGGACGTCGCCGAGGTCGTCGCCCGTTGGACGGGTATTCCGGTTTCGAAGCTGATGGAAGGCGAAACCGAGAAGCTGATTCGTCTCGAGGATCACCTTCACAACCGGGTCGTCGGACAGGACCGGGCGGTATCGGCAGTCGCCAACGCGATCAGGCGCAACCGGGCCGGGCTCTCCGACCCGCACCGGCCGGTGGGCTCCTTTCTCTTCCTCGGTCCGACGGGTGTCGGGAAGACCGAGCTGGCGCGGGCTCTCGCTGGGTTCATGTTTGATGACGACCGGGCCATGATCCGCATCGACATGTCCGAGTACATGGAAAAGCACTCGGTGAGCCGTCTGATCGGGGCACCACCCGGTTATGTGGGTTATGACGAAGGGGGCCAGCTCACCGAGGCGGTCCGCCGCCGGCCCTATTCGGTGATCCTCCTCGACGAG
>JBHJOQ010000082.1:0-12673 GCA_050329555.1 Acidimicrobiia bacterium
GGAGCGGCGCGAGCCGATCTACGACAAACCGAGGGACGATCACGGTCCGAGCCTCGTAGTTCTTAGTCGGTCCGAAGACGAGGCGTCCGCCGACTTCAGTCGCTGCATCCTCGACTCTCAC
Organism: Acidimicrobiia bacterium; assembly: GCA_050329555.1. Classification (GTDB taxonomy): domain Bacteria; phylum Actinomycetota; class Acidimicrobiia; order Spongiisociales; family ZC4RG35; genus MA-ANB-1. The sequence continues at coordinate 122 of JBHJOQ010000082.1, forward strand.
CCGTCGTCGCTCCTGGTCGACCCTCCCCGCCCGCAGTGCCACCGCTTCACCGAAGCGCAATCCCGACCATCCGAGCAACCAGACCAGAGGCCGGTATTCACCACACTCGTCCGCAAGGTCTCCGAGCTCGGCCGCGGTCAAGAAGAGCTGGCGCCGCGGACGTACCGAAGGCTGTTTCACCTTGGCAGCGGCGTTGCGTGCCAGCCGACCGTCGTCGACGGCCTGGCCGAGAATGGAGCGCAGCAGGCGCGCGGTCTGCCTCACCGTGGCCGCTGCCAAACCGTCCGCCAGTAGCCCGGCCTGCCAGGAGCGGATCTCTTCGGTGGACATCGCGCGGAGTGATCGGCTGCCGAACGCAGGGATGATGTGAGAGCGGACCAGAGCCTCATAGGTGGCGACCGTCTTCGGTGCCAGACCCTGACGGGCTTTGAGCCACGACTCGGCGTACTCACCGAGGAGGACGATCCCTGCCTGAGGATCGACCCAGGACCCAGCCAGAGCGGCGTTCTCCTCGGTCAGAAGCCAACGTTCGGCGTCGACCTTACGTCTGAAGCTCTTCGAGTGCTGGCGGCCGTCAGGGCCCCTGTAGCGGGCCCTCCATGGCTTGGGTCGGTCGATCTTCTGGATTGATCCCATTCGCGGATCCTCCGTTGTGTCACGTGTGTGTCACAAGACAAGTGAAAATGTAGCAGAAGAACAGGAAATCACGAAAGACGACGAGAGAAGTCCGGGAGGTGCGTTTTCCCTGGCCAGGGGCGCTTTTTGTGCGTATCCCCTGGCCGGAAGGTGGTGGGCCCTACTGGACTTGAACCAGTGACCTCTTGCGTGTCGAGCAAGCGCTCTAGCCGGGCTGAGCTAAGGGCCCAATATTCGTTATTCGAGGCGACGACCGGAATCGAACCGGTGTGACGGGTTTTGCAGACCCGCGCCTAACCACTCGGCCACGTCGCCGAGACCAGGTCGAGCGGAAGACGGGATTCGAACCCGCGACCTCAACCTTGGCAAGGTTGCGCTCTAGCCAACTGAGCTACTTCCGCATTTTCCCAGAAAGGCACCGGTACTCCCCATAGATTCCTATGAGGCTTGAAGTTTTCTGAGTCACGGAGCATTTTAGCATTCCCCTTTGATGTAGGAGAAGTGGGGTCCTGTGGGGATTTTACCGGGACACACATGCAGAAACCGTGTCATCGCGGTTACCGCGTCAACCCCGGCGTTCGATGGCCTGTGGATCATCGTCGCTGATTTGTGCTCGGACCTGCGCAGTTCGACTTGGTGGTCGACCGAGACTTTAGGCTCCGACCCGGGGGTCAGCTCGAAGCTGGTTTCGCCGTCGAGAGCGAACTCGATGCACGCCTGCGCGCCCATCACTCTTCTCTATCAGACAACGATGTCAGTAGTTCTCGTACAGATTCGTCACTCGTAAACCCGTGACAACAGTCGCAAAGACCACGGGACGCTCTGCGGGGGGAGGCACTGAAAGTCGTTGCAGGCTTGGAAGTCGACTGTTCCAGTCACATCGATTTCAAGCTTTTTGAACGTTGTGACAACTACTGAAAACCGCGCTTCCACCTTGCCCTCATGGGTCGGCACCGGTTGCTCTGCGCCTGCGACCTGGCGAAGTACCGGCTCGGAACGAACCATCACTTCTCCTGGCTTGATCACATCGGAACCCTTGGGGATCACGGCAAACTCCCGGACTCCTGAAGGCGATGGGGATCCGAAAATATGCCAACCCGGAGCGACAACTACCTCCGCATCGAACCAGATCTTTTGGAATGGGCTATACCGGTCCGACTCCCCCACAACCGTCACCGCAGCCACGTCGCAGAAGGTCACGTGATGCGATCCTGCCGATGCTTTGAACCCGAGCTGGCCTGCGAGGATTGCCCTTACGCTCTCCCGGATCCGGTAGTCCTCATTGAAGCGGCGGTCGATAATGATTCCGTCCCGGTCCAACAGGAATGTCATCGGGTAAGGGACACCCTCGAATCGGGGCTCGTGGGTTTCGTGGGTCGCCTCGTGCTGGCGTCGGACATGCCGATTGAGCAGCCCGAGACGCTCAATTACCTGGCTTCCAAGGTCGGAGAGTAGGGGGAAGGCAATCCCTCGCGACTTTGCAAACTCCTCAATCGTTTCGACACTGTCGTAGCTGATGGCATAAGCGGCGATGTCTGCTTCGTCAAGGGCTGGAATTGTCTCTTGCAGTTCGACCAACTGCGCCTGACAGTACGGTCACCAGTCGGCACTTCTATAGAAGACGACTAAGGCAAGTCTCTTCCCGCGATCCGCGTGGAGGTCAACGACGTGGCCCGACTGATCGGGGAGCCGCACATCGGGAAACCTCTCTCCGATGGACGGACCCACCCTGGTGAGGTCGATGTTCAACGCGAAAGCACCCCTATCTATTGCTCAATGAAGCGCCGATCCAGGGAAGCGAGGACCGAGTAGAAAGGGTCGATCATGTTGCCCACCTTGAGCCTCCCCACCTGGCCGAGCAGCGTGTAGGCCTCGAGGCTGGTGAAACCGTGGAACGCAACCAGACGGCGAACGAGGTCGCTGTATGCGGCGCGGGCGCAGTCACCCAGGTTGACTCCTTGGAATCCTGCTATCGAACCGATGCTGTCCGCGGTGTTCAACTGGGGTAGGCCGACGAAGCCTGCCGCATCCCGGTCGGACACAGTTACTGTCATCTCCACTTTTGCCTCGATCTCGACTCCGACCCCGGTTATCTCGCCATCTCCTTGTGCGGCGTGAGCGTCTCCGAGGGAGAGGAGAGCACCGTCGATGTTGACCGGGAGAACCAGGGTCGACTCCGCGGTAATACCGGGCTGGTCGACATCACCGAGATATTCGGGCGCCTGACTGAAACTCATCCTTCGTTCGCGACTCGGAGCAACGCCTACAGTCCCCAGGAAAGGATGAAGCGGGATTTTGCGTAGCTTTCCGCCACCCTGAAGTGAGGCGAAACCATCTTGGTATTCAACTGCACCAAGGCCTACGTCGAGAGGTTCCTGGAGTCCGTACACGTCGGTCGAAAGTGCTCCGAATCCGTGGAAGAGCCCCGTCCACCCGGTTCCGGAGACTGGATCCGGCTCAACGTTGTGGATCTCAACCTCGATGACACCGCCGGCAACCGCACCCGATATGGCGAACGGGCCTGTAAGTGGACAAGCGCCCCCGAGCCGCTCGATCACTTGGTCGATGTGCATCCCCTCCATAGGTTGTTCGCGCCACAGGCCGCAGATCGAATCGGCTGTGGCAACAGCTACCTTCTCGCCATCGCCGAGTGTGGCAATGGGTTCGGCATCCGGATCGAAGAAGAGTGTCGTCTGGTCCCGGCCGAAGTGGCGGATTTCAACCATATCGCTGGCCGTAGGCCTCAACCGCCATCTCAAAGCATTCCATCGGGGCACGGATCACGCCTGCGCCAATTTGGCCGCCGTCCTTGCCACCCAGACCGCCGTCGATCACCGGTGTGATGCCGGTTTCGACGACTTTGAAGATATCAATGCCGACGGGCGTTCCCCGGAACTGGAAATAGGGGATGAAATAGTCGGGATGTTCGCCCACGGTTATCTCATACATGTCGAGGTTGTTCTTGATCATCGCTTCGGGGCTACCTCCCTGGTACTTCTGTAATGGGAAAGCACAGGCCTGGGCAAAGCCTCCCAAGCCCGCTGTCTCCGTTACGTGACTCTCTCCACCCATCCAGACCAGGTCATCTTCGCTGTAGCCTTCGAAGAAGTGGCCGGCGACCACGGGGGGCGGGCCGACAAACCAGTCACCACCGAGGCCCGAAACCCGAATGGCATATCCGTTGCATGAGATACTCATCGTGTTAACGACGCTGGACCCCTCGATCCCCATCGCCGAGTCGACAGCCGCTTTCGACGCAGCCATCGACAACCGGAGGAAGAAGTAGTCGCTTTCCTCGAGGAACGACAACAAACGTTGCACCTGTTCCAATTCGGCTCCAGCCGCACCGACCAGGTGAGGGAACAGGGAGCGCGTGAAGAGGACTGTGCCGGCGGTGTTCCGGCTGTGGAGCTCGTCGCCCATGCGCAGCGCCCGGGACATCATCGGCTTCAGCGGGATGCCACCGGAGGCTAGGACTGCCTTCTTGATGACCGGAGCAGCAACGTTGTCGATGAAATCCAAACGCTCCTTTACGTCATCGCCGTACGTTCCGTAGTTCAGCCTCCGCTGCGACTCGCCTTCGTAGAAGTTGCAGAAGGCGGAGTTCGGACCGGCTCGGTTCTCGACAACGAAGACCGGCATCGATGCCGTGTAGATGCCCGCTACCGAGCCTACGGCTCCGTGGTGGTGGCACGGTTCGATCTTTATCTCCCCTGACGCGAGTTTCGCTGCAGCTTCGTCCTCGTCCCCGGCAAGGCCTTCGTGCATCGCCCCGTAGATCAACGCATTGCGTTGCGGGCCGAAGTACTCGTCCCAAGAATGAGGCGGGCCCGACGTCAGAATGGTATTCGGAGTCATCCCGGGTATGACCTCTCCGGCGGGCCGAACATCGACCAACACCGGGTCCGACCCGACCAGCCGTTCGAATGCCTGTTGGTTTGCCTTCTCCCTCATGTCCTGGTCGATCATCTGATTCTCCTCACCAAAGCTTCAGGTACTTGTCGATCTCCCACCGATCAACCACGGTGTTGTATTCCTCCCACTCCAGCCGCTTGTAGGCCTCGTAGTCGGCGTGGAATTCTTTGCCGTAGACCTCGGCCATGAGCGTGTCGGCGAGGAAAGCGTCAAGTGCCTCCCCGAGGTTGGTGGGTAGCCTGGTTACCCCTGCGGCGTTGAGCTCGTCTTTCGATGTTTTGTAGGTGTCGAAGTTGATCGGTGGTCCCGGGTCGAGGTTCTGTTCGATTCCATCGAGGCCGGCAGCGATGGATACGGCCAGACCCTGATACAAGTTGCAGGCGCTGTCCGCGGTCCGGATCTCAAGGCAGCGCCGGTTCATCGGAAGTCGACACATGAGGGTGCGGTTGTTCGAACCGTACGCCCGGAACACAGGCGCCCAGGAGATTTCGTTCATCAAGCCCCTTGGTAGTAGGCGCTTGTAGGAGTTGACGGTCGGGCAGAGAACAGCGCTGAGGGCTTCGGCGTGTTTGAGCACACCTGCGGTGAACGCCATCGCTAAATCCGAATAACCCGCGACATGCCCCCGTTTGCCCTCAGCCTCGAACAGGTTCTTTCCTGTTTTCGCGTCAGCTATCGAGACGTTGATGTGTGCACCGGATCCGAAGGCCGAAGATGAGGGTTTGGGCATGAAGCTTACGAAGCAGCCCAGGTCGCGGGCCACTGCCTTCGCCATTAACTTGAAGACGATCATGCGGTCGGCCATGCCGAGAGCGTCTGTGTAGGAGAAGTCGAATTCGTATTGTCCGTCGCCTCCTTCGTGGTCGAAGGAGTACACACCCCACCCGAGGTCGGACATGTATCGCACCATCGGTTCGAGGAACGGCTCGGCCAGGATCGTCGCCTCGAGGTCGTAGCCGTCGGTGGGGCGATTGTCGAGATCCTCGGCGATGAACGGAACCGGGCCAGCGTCGGTGTCGCGCAACACGTAAACCTCGGGCTCAATCCCGACGTTGACCGTAAAACCCATCTCCCTCGCCCGCTCCACCTGACGTTTCAGGATGTGGCGACTGTCGTGGCTATATGGCTTCTCATGGAACCAGAGGTCGGCCGGTGCAACGGCGTAGCGGGGATCCCACGGCAGTTGGGTTATCGCGTTGAGGTCGGGAACGGAGACACACTCATCCTCATTCGGCCCGAGGGGTCCCATACCCTCAAGGGCACCAACAGTGTACAACTCGGACCCTTCAGCCCACTGCTTCAGCTTTTCGATCGGAACCGCTTTTGCCTTCGGAACGCCATGGATATCTACGTACGCCCCGAATAGGACCTGAACTCCGGCACCTTCAAGCTCGGTTCTGAGCTTGTCATGGTCAACTGTCTGACCCATCAAACGCACCTCCGTTTCATCCTGATGTCGCCTGAAAACTGTGTATCTGTCCATCACCGATGGTCACGAGCGCGCCTTTGAGGACACCTTCGCCATACTCCGAACCAGGGTTGATGGCTAGGGTTCGGCCGATTCTCTCCTGCCCCGCGGCCTCATGGATGTGACCGTGGAGACTGAGCATCGGCTGATAGCGCTTCAAGCAATCGAACACAGCGGACGATCCGACGTTCTCCATAACGGTCGCTCCGGTAGAGGTGACCACCTCAAGTCGCTCAGTGAGCTTCGGTGCCATATCGAGCCGCGTGCCGAACGGCGGCGGATGGATGTTGAATATCGACGTCTCAACCCGATCCAACCTCTCGGCCATCTGTTCGACATGCGCCGCAATGTCGGGCTCGTCGTGTTCCCGCGGGGTGTTCCACGGCGTCCGGTTTGTGTAGCCGGTGGAGATCATCTCGTGGCCGGGGGCGATCTCGATCAGTTTGTTTTCAGCGTTGATCAGTGTGTTGCCACCGTGCTCGGCAATCACCTCGTCGATGTAGTACGGATCGTCGTTCGCCGGTGCCGTATAGATCTTCACGCTGGTCCCGGACAGCTTCTCGGCGGCATATTGGATCCAGTTGACTAGGCGCTCTGTCATCAACTCCTTGAAGAGATCGTCGACTTTCGCCGGGTCGGAATTCAGATCCGCAAGCCGTTCCGGATCGACATGAACCGGATAGAACCCTGAGTCGGCGACCCGCCGCTCGAACTTGGGAAGGTCCGCTTCGGTGAGTTCGTGCTGCTTCCCCATGAAGCTCGCCTGGAAGCGACCTCGGCTCTGTTGGACGATCGGGATTACCAGTTTGCCCGTGAAATCGCCACCGAGGATCAGGACATCAGCCCCGTAGAAACCAGCTGCTGCGACAAACTTGCGCCAGCAAACCTCAGAACCATGCAAGTCACTGGCGAAGAAAAGCGTCACGGTGTGACTTGGTGGCTTCCTCTTGAACAGAGCCATCAGTATGTGTCTCTGGGAATGTCGACGTCTTGCCACCACTGAACCCTCTCGCCAACTCGAGAGCGGAGGTTCCAGCCAATGCTTTTCGGGGCATTTTCGATATGAGCGAGCAAGGCGGCGAGCTTTTCCTGCACCGGAGGATCCACTCGATCGGAGAGGGTTCGAATGTTCGTCGTCGCCGTCCTCCAAAAACCCCAATCGCTGGAGAGTAGGCCAGCGATATAGGCGGCGTCGATGATCTCCGGGTCGTCCGAGTCCATACCGAGGTCGTGGCTGGAGATAATGCAGGCGACGTCGTTGATGTCTCCTTCCGTCAATTCGACGATCTGAAGCTTGGACAGCAGAAGGTCCTCGATCGGAAGTGTTGGCCCGTCGCCTAGCCGGTTACGCACGTCGAGCTTGTGACAAAGGTCTAGTACATCTACCCACACATCAATCTCAATCTCGGTTTCCTCGTTCCGATAGAGATATCTCGTGCCCTCCATAGCGACCAGCATGTCGCGGTTTGCGGTGTAGCCACGGTCCTCAAAAAACTCTCCGAGCCTGGACCGGTCACGCTTCCGCGTGACCAGATCAATGTCTTTGGGAACGCGCTGTCGCATGTTCATATCGTTAAGGGAGGGCTCACAATGGAGACGCACCGCCACCGAACCAATAGCCCGTAAGACGAGTCCGTCCGCTTCAGCATCCGATATGAGCCTTCGAGCCTCGTCGCTCAGCGCCTCGACACCACTCACTCGATCGGTATCTGCTTGAAGGCGAGCGAGACATCAACACCCTGCTTCCGCCGGTATGACTTGATCCCGAGATACCACACAATCCCGAGGACCACTACTCCAAGCAGCAGCCAGAATTCACCACGTACTCCTTCAGAGGTGAACAGCGGCCCGGCGGCGATGTCATCGTTCCACAACATGATGAGCACTGTCCCGAGGAATAGAGCTCCAACGGCTCCCGTGATGCTCATCACCGGCACTCCAAAGATCCGGTGCTCGGAGGCCGGCGAGATGGCGAACAAGTTCTTCCTCGCCCATGGAAATACCACCGCAGCGACCATCGCCGTACCCCACACGATCGTTATCGCCTGGATCAGGGTGAGCAGTGCTATCCCCTGAAACGCAATGAACCACATGAACACGATGGCCCCAGCCGTCGAAATCCAGATCGCGAGAGTCGCAGTCCCGAATCTCTTGCTCACGTCGCCGAGACGGTCCGGTCCAATGCGATCGAAAGACCAGGCAATCATCGTCCGGGTGGTGTACGCAATCTCTGCAGGTACCCAGAACCAGATCCAAATGACAAACGTGGCCATCACGATGGTCGCGAGGACCAAGTTATCGGCAAGGATCCCGATCAAAACGGTGAACCAAGGGCTGGCTCCCATGGTTCCTTCCGTCGAAAGAGCCCATGCATTTGTTGACGGGTCGAACAAACCGACGATGGAGTTGTAGCCAATGGCTCCTTGGAAGTCGTAGCCGAAAACCCTGGTCGCGAGAATATCCACCAGAGCGATCACCAAACCGGTGGCAATCACTGCGCCGAGCATTCCGTAGAGCTGAGTCCGTTTGACCGACTTGATCTCGCCTCCAATGCCCACGGACTGGATTGCTCCAAGGAGTGGCAGCAGCGGCCATATCAGAAACGCCCAAGAAGCGGAGAAACTGAACGGGGCGGACTCCCACCCAAGGTCCCGAGCGCCAGCAATCACTTCGTCCCCGGTCAAGCCGGTAGCGGCCGTGAAGTTAGCCATGAACGCGCTCGTTTCTCCGAAAAGAAGGATCACGATCAGCACCAAAGTGCCGGCAACAGCTATCCCGAACAGAACCTTCTGCACGGCAAAGTAGCGCCGGGTTCCGGACGTGAGGAGTGCGCCGGCGAGAACCAGGACGGCCGTTCCGATCCAGAAGATCCCGGACGGCGAGTTTGTACTGGCTGCCCACGACAGAAACGTCTCGCTTTCCGCGAGAAACCCAATCGTCCCAAAGAAGGAGGACAGGCCGACGGTCACAATAAGAGACGCCGCTAGCGCTCCATAGTAGAGAAGGACCATCGTCTCAATGAGGGACAGCACGAACCCGACACCGGGGCCGACAGATCTCGACAAGGAAACATACACGCCACCCGATCGAGGAAATGTGACGGACCAGGCGTAGAACGTCGCTGCAACGAATAACATCCCTGCGACCGCCAGGAGGGTAGACAGCCAAGGGGCCGATCCTGGATACAGGCTCGGCCCGTAGAGTTGGTTGAACGCGATCGCGATACCGATCGAAACGAGGCCGACGTTGAATATGAAGACATCAGAAGATCCCGCCACGCGGATCAAACCCGACGCAGGCCGGGAGAACACTCCGGTGCGATCGTCACTGCCAGGGGAACTCGCCATTGCGCCATCCTTCGTTCGCTGTGCAATTCGTACTCTAGGCACCCAACAAGTGCGCGTGTAGCTGATTTGAGTTATATTGTTGCGCAATTCGCACTATTTGGCAACGAGAGACAACAATGACGTCTAAGAACCGTCGGGAAAAGGCGAATCGCGACGTGCTTGACGACACCGATAAGGGAATCATCGCAATCCTTCAAAGGGATGGGCGCACCTCGAACCGAGAAGTAGGCCGGAAGCTGGGCGTCAGCGAAGCGACTGTCCGAAATAGGATCTCGCGGCTACTTGGCGAAGACCTGATCGAAATCGTCGCAGTACCGACCCCACGGGCCGTTGGTATGACAGTTTCGGCGATCATCGGTGTCAGCGTCTCCCTACGGGCGATTGAAGAAGTGGTAGCCGAACTTGTTACCAAACCTGAGGTTCGCTATGTCGGTCTCGCAACAGGACGTTACGAAGTGATTCTCGAGTCATTTTTCCAAGACCAAGAGCACCTCCTCGAGTTCATCACCAAGGACCTCGGGCATATGGAGGGGGTCACCAGGGTGGAGACCTCACTGATACTCAGGGTCGCCAAGTTCTCCTACGAGTGGGAAATCCCGGTCGAGTAGCTCACGCCGCCCCTCGACTTTTCTATCCCTGCAGCGGGCTCCTCTTCGCTAGCGCAGGTAATTAGGGCGCCGACCAAGAGCGAAACATGTTCGTCCGCTAGAAGACTGGTCATCCACGGCTCGATTTCCTCGGCGCTTGATTCACTCAGATCGCCGGGCGGCTCGTCGACATCGCTGCCAGTTATAAGCCCGGACGTGTGATGGCTGGGCCACGGACTCGTCAACCCACCGCTCAATCCAGCGACCTACGCCGCAATCCGATGCCGGTGACGGGCTGGGCGGACTAGGTGAACTCTCCCGAGGCTTCAGACGGCTTAGCTGGTCGTGAGCAAGTTGGATAGGTCAGGTGGCGTTGTTCTCATAGAGAGAACGGTGAGGAGCGCTCTGGGTGGCGCGATCGGAACCGTAAGAAAAGAGTCTGTGGCATTTTCGCGTCACGCTCTTGATTTCTGGGCCAACTTATCCTCTTGACCTGGGGTTATGCGAAAACCAACAAAACTGAGCTACTTCCGCGAACAACCCGAAGATTAACTACCTCCGGCCTGTATGGAAAGGTCATGTTCCCGAGGAGCCGAAGCCGCCGGCTCCGCGTTCGGTCTTGTCGAGATCCTCGGCCTCGACCCATTCGATTGTCGGGGCGGGGACGATCGCAAGCTGGGCGATCCGGTCGCCACGGGAAAAGTGAGCCGGTTCCGAACCGTGGTTGATGAGGATCACTGCAATCTCACCCCGATAACCGGAGTCGATCAGGCCCGGGGAATTGACCAGGCCAACTCCGAGGCGGTGGGCGTGACCGCTCCGGGGCAGCACCAGACCAGCCCAACCCTCTGGAATCGCCACTGCGAGGCCCGTGGGACACTTGACCCTTCCGCCGGGCGGGACTAGAAGTTCAATTCTTGTGTGTAGATCGACCGCTCCGTCGCCGATATTGGCAGCAGCAGGAACCGGGAGTTCCGGATCGAGTCTTTTGAATGTAACCTTCATGGTGTTCACCGGGGCTTCGGGCGGAATTACCACGTGAGCGTAATTGAGGTCGTCCGATGACAGTCAAAACCCATCGCAAGCCAAAAGCGGTCCGCTACTCCATGATGGAGTCGCTTGGCTTCACCGAGACCCCCACCGTCACGTACTCGACTCCTATCGTGGCCAACCCCGGATCCCCCCTACCCGCGCGCCATCTGGCCGCGGCTCCGAGCACCCGTCACGGAACTGTGGAAGAGATCTGGAACACCACCGAGCTCGACGCCGCCTCTATGGCCGACTGGGCGCCGATCGACGTCGAGAAGCGGCTCAACAAGAGGGTCCGGCTCCCCCTGGTGGCAATCTGGGTCCTCATCATCGGTGTGATCGGGGGCGGTGGCGTCTGGCTCTGGCAGAACTCTCACCGGACCGCGGAGAGCGCCATTGCAGAAGTCCAGCAGGCGGGGGCAGCCCTTGGCGAGGCCCTCGACCCCCTGGCGGCTGCCATAGCCTCAATCGACCCCGCGGGCGGACCGGTGCCAGAAACCATCCTCCCCGCCGTGGCCGACGCCGACGCCACCAGCCGCGCCCTGTTCACCGCCGCCGCAGACCTGTCCGGCACCCAGGCCGGCAGCCGGTCGGTGGCAACCGACGCCGCCACCCTGACGCTTGACGCCACCAGGACCCTCAGCAACCTTTCGGCCTACATCGGTGCGGTGACCCCAATCCTGACCGCCCCGACCCTCATCACCGAACCCGAGTTGATCGACCTGCAGACCGCTGTCGCCGAGTTCGGTAGCTGGCGCAGCACCTTCGGAATGGTCCTGTCCAATCTTCCCGAAGGTGTTCTGCCCGAGCTCACCTCGGAACTCCATGCGATCCGCAACGACCTCGAAGCGATGCAGGGCGCCTATGTCGACGGTCTGCGTGAAGACGACCGGGTCGCTGCGCTCGATGCAGTCCGCGTTGTTGAAGGAAGGCTGGCAACTGCTTGGGGGATTCTGCTGGTTGAGGTCGAAGCCGCTAAGGCGACCATCACCGGCCAGCTAGACAGTGCCCGGGAGGCGGTTCTGTCACTGACCGGATGACTCGAGCGCGGCAACTTCCTTCTCGAAGTCGGCTGCGTCCTTGAAATCCTTGTAGACCGACGCAAAACGCAGGTAGGCAACTTCGTCGAGATCCTTCAACCGGTCGAGCACCTCTCGACCGATATCGTCTGATTTCACCTGCGGGCCTTGTTTGCGCAGCGCCGCTTCGACATCTGCGGCCAACCCTTCGACAGCTGATCCGGACATGGAGCGGTCCGCCAGCGAGGCGGACATACCGGAAACGAGCTTGGCGGGCGAGAACGGCTCGAGGCGTCCGTCACGCTTGCGGACCATCAGCTGCGGCTCGATGCGCTCATAGGTGGTGAACCGGTTTTGACAGGCCTCACACAGGCGGCGGCGGCGGATTGTCTCGCCGGCTTCTGCGGGGCGACTGTCGATCACACGCGTCTGATCGGAACCACATGTGGGGCAAAGCATCGCCCCAGCGTAAACCATGAAGGCGGGTTTAGCTCTCGGGGAGGAGCAGGACCTGGCCGGGATGGATCATCCCGCTGTCGAGGCCGTTCAAC
>JBHJOQ010000045.1:0-5759 GCA_050329555.1 Acidimicrobiia bacterium
CTCGGGGGAGAAGGGCTCACCGAGAGTGATGTTCTCGTACACCGATTCGTTGAAGAGAAAAGTCTCCTGGAAGACGATGCTGACCGATCCGGCCAATGCCCCGCGCTCGATGTCGACCAGGCCGTGGCCGTCGAGGGACACCACCCCACGGTCCGGGTCGAAGAGGCGCACCAGGAGGTGGGCAATCGTCGACTTCCCGGATCCGGTCGGCCCAACCAGGGCCACGGTCTTGCCGGCTCGCACGTTCAGGGTTATCTCGTCGACACCACGCTTGTCGCTGTCGGCGGAGTCGATTGCGACTGTCCCACCCGAGGAGAGGTCGTGGTGAGCGGTGTCGGGGTACATGTAGCCCACACCGCTTGCCCTGGTCGAGGCCCCGCCATCGTTCGTCGGGGAGGTGAGCCCGTACTCGACCTCACCCCGCTCGGCAAGGACGTTCTCAACGCGGTCGAGGCCGACGACGGCGCGGGGCAGCTCTCCGAGCAGCCACCCGAACACTCTCATCGGGAGCGCGACCAATCGGAATAGATAGGCGAAGGTGACGAGGTCACCCGGAGTGAGGATACCCTGGTCGACACGGAGGGCGCCCACGGCGAGGACGGCGAGGACGGCGATACTCGGAAGAGCCTCGATCACCGGGTCAAAAGCGGCACGGAGCCGACCGACCTCGACCATCCGGTCACGGAGAGCGTCGGATCGCTCCCCGAACCGGCCGACCTCGGCGTCCTCACGGCCCAGGGTCTTCACTACGAGCGCGGCGTCGAACGACTCATGGGCGATGTCAGCCACTTCGGCTCTGATCCTTTGCGCTTTTGCCGCAACCGATCGCATCCGCCGCTGGTAGACGTAGTTGGCCCCTAGGAGCGCCGGTCCCACCATGAACCCGATCAGGGCGAGGAACAGGTCGGTGAGCATCAGGAGCACCGCAGTGATGATCAACATGAGCACCACTCCGAAAGCCATCGGCAGGGGAGCGGCGATGAAGGAAGCGGCCTCCACATCTTCGTTGGCATTGGCGAGGAGTTGTCCTGTGGAATGTTTTCTATGCCACTCGACCGGGAGCTTGAGGTAACGGTCGGTGACGGCGACACGGTCGCGGTACTGGAGCCTGAACTGGGCGTGATAGGCCCCGAGGCGTCGCAGCGTAATCCCCATTCCGAGCAGAATTGAGACTCCGAGCACGGCCCCCGCTGCCGCAGCAAGGGAGCCCACGGCCACCTCTCCCTCGTCGATTGCGGGCAGCAATATGTCGTCGGTTATCCATCCGAGGACGTAAGACGAGAAAATTGTCATCACTGCGTAGATGACGGTTCCGATCCCACCGATCAGGAACTCTTTGGGAGCGCGCCTGAGCTGGCGACGGATGAGATGAAACCCCTCGCCCAGCCTCTCGACCGAAACCGGCGGATCCAGGTGTTCAGGGACTGACATCGACCGCCAAGGCTACGCGCTCGGAGGAGCAAGGCCAATCCTAAATGTCGGTCCTCGGGAGTCGCTATCGGCCGTTGATGGCGGGAATGATCGACTCCCCGTAGAGTTCCAGTGTCCGGTCCTTCTCATCGTGCATGAGGTAGATGCCGAACTGGTCGACACCGAGGGACTCGAGCAACTCCAGTTTCTCGATGTGCTGGTCGATCGTCCCGAGGACACAGAACCGGTCGACTATCTCGTCGGGAACGAACTCCGTCGATCTGTTACCTGACCTCCCGTGGTGGGAGTAGTCGTACCCCTCCCGCGCCTCGATGTAATCGGTGAGAGCCTGAGGAACAGCTGCCGAGTCCGCCCCGTACCGGTTGACCAGATCGTGAACGTGGTTGCCCACCATGCCGCCGAACCACCTGAGTTGGTCACGCTGATGGCCGATGTCATCGCCGACGTAGGCAGGGGCCACGACGCAGATGTTGACAAGAGCAGGGTCCCGGCCCGAGTCCTCGGCCGCCTGGCGGACCGCGGCAACAGTCCATTCCAGGATCTGGGGGTCGGCAAGCTGGAGAATGAACCCGTCGGCATGCTCCCCGACGGTAGCCAATGCCTTCGGCCCGTATCCCGCCATCCACATCGGGAGGTCCCAGCCCTGTTCGATCCACGGGATCTTCAAGTCCGTCCCCTCGTAGTTGACCTCCTCGCCGGCTACCAGCGCTTTGATGATCCGGGAAGCTTCCACCATCTCGACCAGGGTTTTAGGGCTCTTACCGATGTAGCGCAGAGCGGAGTCGCCCCGCCCGATCCCGCAGATCGTGCGGCCTTCGAACATGTCATTCAGAGTGGCGAACAGAGACGCGAGGACGGTCACGTCACGGGTGCCCGGGTTGGTCACCATGGGCCCGACGACCATTCTCTCCGTCGCCGCCAGCATCCGTGAGTAGATGACGAATGGCTCCTGCCAGAGGACATGGGAATCGAACGTCCACCCATGGCTGAAGCCAAGTTCTTCGGCCTTGACAGCAAGGCGCACCACCTCATTGGCAGGCGGATCGGTTTGGAGGACGATCCCGAAATCCATGGGTCTACTGCCCGTGCTGGGGAAAGCCGAGGTCGACCCCGCGATGGATCGGGTCGGGCCACCGGCTGATGACCACCTTCTGCTTGGTGTAGAAGTGAACACCCTCCGGCCCGTAGATCGCATGTGAGCCGAAGATCGAGCTCTTCCAGCCCCCGAAGCTGTAGAAGGCGAGGGGGACGGGAATGGGGACGTTGATGCCGACCATGCCCACCTGGATCTCGTTCTGGAACTTCCGGGCGGTGCCTCCGTCATTGGTGAAGACGGCCGTGCCGTTCCCGTAGGGGTTCTCGTTGATGATCTTCAGTGCGTCTTCGAAGTGTTCGGTGCGGACCACCGAAAGCACCGGGCCGAAGATCTCGTCGGTGTAGATGCTCATGTCCGTGCTGACGTTGTCGAAGAGGGTCGGGCCGATGAAGAAGCCCTCTTCGTGTCCCGGCACGGACACCGAGCGCCCGTCCTCGAGAAGGGAAGCACCGGCGTTCTCACCGGCGTCGACATACCCGGCAACTTTGTCCCGGTGCTCTGCCGTCACCAACGGCCCCATCTCGACCCCCTCCTCGAACGACGGTCCGACCTTGAGCGCGGAGATTCGCTCGCGGATCTTGGGGATGAGGCGGTCTGCTGCATCTCCGACAGTGGTGACCACCGAAATCGCCATGCATCTCTCCCCGGCCGAGCCGTAGGCGGCAGACACAGCGCTGTCGGCAGCGAGGTCCATGTCCGCATCGGGCAGCACCACCATGTGGTTCTTGGCGCCTCCCAGGGCCTGGACCCTCTTCCCGCTGGCGGTCCCCGTCTCGTAGATGTAACGGGCGATCGGTGTCGAGCCGACGAAGGAAACCGCGGCGATGTCGTTGTGAGCCAGGATGGCATCAACTGCCACCTTGTCGCCGTGCACGACGTTGAGAACACCATCGGGCAGCCCTGCCTCTTTAAGCCACTCGGCCGCCAGCAGAGAGGTCGAGGGATCCTTCTCCGACGGTTTGAGGATGAAAGTGTTCCCGCACGCGATTGCGATCGGGTACATCCACATCGGGACCATGGCCGGGAAGTTGAAAGGAGTGATTCCCGCCACGACCCCGAGAGGCTGGCGAATTGTGTACGTGTCGACGTTGGTCGAGACCTGCTCGGAATAGTCACCTTTGACCAGATGGGCGATATTGCACGCGAACTCGATCACCTCGAGGCCGCGCTGCACCTCGCCCCGGGCGTCGTCGAGAGTCTTGCCGTGCTCCTCGCTGAGGACCGTGGCCATCTCGTCTTTGCGGGCAGCCACGAGCTCCCGGTAGGCGAACATGATGTTCTGTCGTCTGGTCAGTCCGGAGTCCCGCCATGTCTCGAAAGCGTTCTTGGCCGTCCGCACTGCCAGGTCGACAGTTTCAGGTGTGGCCATCGCCACCTCGGCACGCTGTTGCCCGGTGGTCGGGTCGTATACTGCACCGGTGCGTTCAGGTGCTCCGGAGACGGTTTCTCCGTTGATCCAATGGCTGATCAATCTCATGGCTCTGTGTTCCTCCTAGATCAGATACTGGTTGGTTCCCCGGCTCAGGTACTGCCCGTCACCGGGACTGCCCAGATATTCATCACGGGCGATGATGGTCTTGCCCCGGGAGAGGACGGTATCGATCTTCCCAGCCAGTTCGTAACCTTCGTAGGCGGAATAGTCGACGTTCATGTGATGGGTCTCGGCTGAGATGACCGTTTTCGCCTCCGGGTCGAAGACGACGATATCGGCGTCCGAACCCACTGCGATGGTTCCTTTCTGCGGGTACATTCCGAACATCCGGGCCGGCGTGGTTGCGACTATCTCCACGAATCGGTTCACGGAGATCCGTCCCCCGGCGACACCGCCGTTGTAGATGAGCCCGAAGCGGTTCTCCACCCCCGGCATCCCGTTGGGGATCTTGGAGAAGTCGTCGGTCCCGAGTTGTTTTTGGTTGCCGAATTGAGGGTGTTCGCCCATGCAAAATGGGCAGTGGTCAGTGGACACCACCTGCAGATCGTTGGTCCGCAGGCCTTGCCATAGTCGCTCCTGATGGCCGTCCGCTGCGTCGCGCAGAGGCGGAGAGGCTACGTATTTCGCACCTTCGAATCCGTTGCCCATATCGTCGAGAGAGAGAAACAGGTACTGCGGACAGGTCTCGGCAAATACGTTGTGCCCATCGTCGCGGGCCCGGATGACAGCGTCGAGGGCTTCTTTGGCAGAGAGGTGGACGATGTAGAGCGGCACGCCGGTGAGTTCGGCGAGTTTGATCGCGCGGTGAGCTGCCTCTCCTTCGAGGATCGACTTGCGCACGATCCCGTGATAGATCGGGTCGGTTTCTCCCCGCTGCAGGGCCTGCTCCACGAGGACATCGATAGCTATCCCGTTCTCGGCGTGCATGCAGATGGTGGCCCCGATCTCGGCTCCCTTCTGCATGGCGCGGAGAATCTCGCCGTCGTCGGAGTAGAAGACACCGGGGTATGCCATGAACATCTTGAAACTGCTCACCCCCTCATCCATGAGCATCTGCATCTCTTTGAGGGTCTGTTCGTTGATGTCACCGGTGATCATGTGAAAGCCATAGTCGATGGCGCAGTTGCCTTCAGCCTTACGCATCCAGGCTTCGAACCCGGCCATCGCCGATTCACCTTTGGTTTGCACCGCAAAGTCGACGATGGTCGTAGTGCCTCCCCACGCCGCAGCACGGGTTCCCGTCTCGAAGGTGTCGGCGGCGAAGGTTCCGCCGAACGGAAGCTCCATATGGGTGTGAACGTCGATACCACCGGGCATCACGTACTTCCCGCTGGCGTCGATGGTCTCGCCCGCCTCGACCGAGTGGTCACGGCCAAGCAGGGCGACGACTTTGCCACCGTCGATGAGGACGTCAGCCTCCATCTTCTCGGTGGCGGTGATGACCGTCCCGCCTTTGATCAAAGTGTTTCCCATGGGTCCTCCTAGGTTGTTGCGTTCGCTAGCGCGGATTCCAACAGGCCGAGCCCCTCGTCTGCCTCGGCTTCGGTCAACGAGAGGGGAGGGGCGATCCGCAGGGTGTTCCCGTAGAGACCCCCCTTGCCGATGAGAAGGCCATTTGACTTCGCCGCCTCCATGACCGCCGCCGTCATGACGGGATCAGGTTCTTTTCCGGCCTTCTGGACGAATTCGACTCCGATCATCAGTCCTTTGCCCCGCACGTCGCCGATCATCGGATAGCGCGTCTGGATGTCGACAATGCCGGACTTGAGGCGTTGGCCCACCTTGTAGGCGTTGGTCTGC
>JBHJOQ010000084.1:0-2934 GCA_050329555.1 Acidimicrobiia bacterium
TGGCGCCCTCGACGCCTCCTCTCCCTTCGATCCCGGACGTTGAGCAACTGTGCCCGACTGCGTTAGAGTCCGCGACCAACACATGGAGTTGAGTTGCGGGCCGTTCTAGCTGGTGTCGATATAGGTTCAATGGGTCGACGCGTCGCCGATCGCGCCCGGATGATCGCCGAAGCGTCGGGTGCCACACTCCAGATTGTCCATGTGCTCGAGCCTGTTGCCGAGGCGATGATCGATCCAGCCCATGCCAGGCTGATGCGGGATCATCAGCGCATCGAGGCGAGGAAGCTGGTCGAATGGATCGAGGGCAGGTCTTCGGTCCCTGTCGAGCTCGAAGTCGTCACCGGATCGCCGTCATGGGCGATAGCAGAACGCGCCAAGGCCTCGTCTCTGGTGGTACTGGGGTCTTCTTCGATCGACAACTTCTCGGTAGGTCCGGTGGCGCTGCGTGTGGCGCGGATGAGCCGGGCCGACACACTGATCGTCAGGCGCCAACCCCGGGTCCCTTACCGGCGGATTATCGCCGCGGTCGACTTCAGCGAGCAGTCACGGGTCGCGGTCGAGCACTCGCTTGCGAGCTTCCCCGACGCGGAGGTGACGGTCCTCTATGCGCTGCCGGCACGATTTGACCCGCTTCTGGCCGATGCCGGGCTGTTCACCGAGGAAGTGACTGCATCCCGCAGCCATCGGCTGGGCCGGGCGGAGGAGCGCATGGAGGAGTTTGCCGCGAAGTGGAAAGGATCTGTCCGCACCGAGGTGGTGGATGGACCGCCCACGTCAACGATCGCCGAGACGCTGCGGCGGAAGGGCGCAGATCTCGTCACGGTGGGAAGCAGGGGCGCCTCTTCAACCCGCATGGTGCTGCTCGGCACGGTGGCCGAAGGCCTGGTCTGGGCTGCCCCCTGCGATGTCCTGGTCGCCCGCGGGCCATCCCAATTCCGACGTCCATGAACCTGGACCCCGTTTGGGAGAATGGGGGATGGACGGGTTTCCCCCGTCTCACCGCTGTTCTGGAGGCGGACCTGTGTGTGGTCGGGCTGGGCGGCTCCGGGCTTTCGGCAATTGCGGCCGGATTGGAACTCGGCCTCTCGGTTGTCGGATTGGATGGGGCGCAGGTTGGAGGTGGGGCCGCCGGACGGAACGGAGGCTTCTTCCTCGCCGGAATGCCCCATTTCTATCACGCAGCGCGTGCGAACTACGGAGCAGACACCGCTCTCAGTTTCTATCAGAGCACCCTCGACGAGCTGGACCGGATATTCGCTGCCGGGAACGCGCGGTGTACCGGAAGCCTGCGGATAGCTGCGAACGATGAGGAGCTTGCCGACATCGACCAGGAACTCACGGCACTAACCGCAGATGGTTTTACCGTCGAAGCTTACGACGGGGCCGAAGGCGCCGGGATGCTCATTCCCTGGGACGGTGTCGGCAATCCACTGGCGCGGGTCCGCCAACAAGCACGTCACGTCGCAGACGGCGGGGCGCAACTGTTCGAACATTCGGCGGCGGTCGATATCGTGACGGGACGGGTGACGACCGGGCTGGGGACTGTCGGGGCCGGGATGATCGTTGTTGCTGTCGACGGGCGCCTCGAGTTGATTTTCCCCGAGCTGGCAGGAACGGTGCGAACTGCCTCTCTACAGATGCTGGCGACCGAGCCAGAACCGTCGGTGCGCTTCGTTCGACCGGTCTACACCGACTTCGGGCACAACTACTTCCATCAGCTGGCGGATGGCACCATTGCCCTCGGCGGGCTACGCCATCAGTACCGAGAGACCTCCTGGACGACAGAGGAGGGCCTCATCGGCGAGGTCCAATCCGGTCTCGATGGCATCCTGAAGGACCTCGGCGTCCAGGTGCCGGTGAGGCAACGTTGGTATGGCCACGCCGCATTCACCGAGGACCGTCGGCCCCTCTTCGCCGGGATGGCCCCCGGGGTTGTTGCGATTGGTGCTTACTCGGGGCACGGCAACGTGGTCGGTTCGATCTACGGCCGGGAGGCAGTCCGCCAGCTGGCAAGTGGCCAGCCGATCACCGCACCACTCTGACGGACGGACCGCTAACTCACATTGGCGATGGCTTGCAGAACCGCCCGGGCGGCGTAAACCGATGCGAGGTGGGTCTTGTATTTCTCGGTCCCGTACAGGTCCTCGATGATGGTCACGTCGTCAGACGCCTTCTGTGACGCCTCTTTGACAGCTGCCTCGGAGCCGTCGGTTCCGACCAGTGCTGCTGCCATAGCATTCGCCAGCGAGACTTTGGTGCCGACACCGGTGAGGGCAACCCGGGCGTCGGCAATCGAGCCACCCTCCATCCTCACCCAGGCGGCGGCTCCGGCGATCGCATAGTCCGATCGCCCACCGCGCCTGCCGAGTTTGTCATAAGCAGACCCTTCACCCGGACCGTGCTTCGGGATCCGCACCGAGGTGAGTATCTCGTTCGGCTTGAGAGCTGAGGTGAGTGCATCGATGAAGAAGTCGGCCGCTGCAATCTCCCGGCTCGCCCCGGGCGACTGGGCGACCATGGTCGCCCCGAGGGCGAGCACTGCTGCCGGTTGGTCGGCGACGAGGTCGGCATGGGCGATCGCCCCGCAGGTTGTCCCGCGATTGCGAACCTGGACGTCACCGGTGAGCGACGCCGCAGTCGACAGGGCAGTCGCAACCTGGCTGATCAGAAGGCTGGTGGCGGTGGTGGAGTGGCGGACCAGAGCCCCGATGTTCAGGTGACCGTTTTGCTCCTCCACTGCGTCGAGCCCCGGAAGCCTGCCGATGTCCACCACGACGGCAGGGGAGAACAGCCGCATCTTCATCAACGGGATGAGACTCATCCCGCCTGCCATCACCTTGGCATCGTCCCCGAGAGCACCAAGCGCCTCTTCCAGGCTTGCCGGCGCTACGTAGTCGAATTCACGTGGATACATCAGTTGCTCGCTTCCTGGAT
>JBHJOQ010000080.1:0-7024 GCA_050329555.1 Acidimicrobiia bacterium
CTAGAATCGGGTGAGATTGTGAACTATCAGGACCGCATTACGACCGAACCGGACAAGCGGGGAGGCAAGCCCATCATTCGAGGGCTGCGCATCACTGTCTATGACGTCCTCGATTACCTCGCTTCCGGGATGAGCGAAGAGGAGATTCTCAGCGACTTCCCCGAACTCGAGCAGGAGGACATCCGGGCATGTCTGGCGTTCGCTGCTGATCGCGAACGCAAGCTTGTCTCCGGCGCGTGAAGCTGCTCCTCGATGCGAACATCTCGCGTCGGCTGATACCGCGAATCTCTGGAACCTTCCCCGACTCGTCTCATGTCGCCTTGCTCGGTCTTGGCGATGCGACCGACGACGAAATTTGGAGGTATGCGCTGGATCAAGGATTCGCCATCGTGTCGAAGGACGAAGACTTCCACCAGAGGGCATTGGTGTCCGGGCCCCCACCGAAAGTGATCTGGGTCCGGTTGGGCAACTGCACGACGGGCGACATCGAGCAGGCGATCCAAGACGGCCACAACACGATCATGGCGTTTCTCGAAGACGAAACCGCCTCCTTCCTCACGCTCGACTGAGGGGTTCAGACGGCCCTGATCGAACACTTGTGCGGTTGAAATGGTTGCAATTGGGTTGCAATCGGGGGTTTCTCGCCGCCGAGCAAAAACTCTATAGCGGCCGAAACCCCTGGTGGGCGAGGGGGGACTTGAACCCCCACGATCTTGCGATCACAGGAACCTGAATCCTGCGCGTCTGCCAATTCCGCCACTCGCCCGTGGCCGAGGAGGAAAGGGTACCGCCCGGACGAGCGTTCCGGTAGTCAGCGTCAGCGCCCCACAAGCCGTAACCTTGCTCTGCATGAAGGCAGCCCGCAGCTTGGAACGTCGGCTCGAACGCCTCCTCGAGGGCGTCTTCAGCCGTGTCTTCTCCGGGCGGCTCCATGCCTCTGAGATCGCGGGTCGGATTGCCCGCGAGGCAGACCTTGCTCGCTTCGAGCATGCTTCGGGCCCGGGGACCGCCAACAGCTACACACTCACATTCAATCCCTCCGACATCGACGGAGACGACACCGAGTTGGAGGCCTCGCTCACCAGGAGCTTCGCCGAGTACGCTGCCGAGGCGGGCCTCCGCCTGATCGGGCCCCCCGGGGTGTCGATCACAACCGATGAGCGGGTCGTCCCCGGCCAGTTCCTCTGTCACCCTGAAATCGTCCCCGGCCCCGAGGTCGCTTGGGCGCGTCTCATCGGAGACAACGAGACATTCGAAGTACGTCCGAACCGCGCCATCCTGGGCCGATCCGATGAGGCAGACATCAAGATCCCGGTTCCGGAGGTGAGCCGCAGCCATGCCCTGATCTGGCGATCGGGAGGCTCGGTGTGGGTCAAGGACCTCGGCTCGGCGAACGGCACCGCCGTCGACGGATACCGGATCGGGGCCGACCAGGTTGAGCTGAGCACCGGGTCTGTGCTCCAGGTGGCCAATGCCCGGTACCGGTTCGTGAAAGCTGCAGATGCCTGACGTAATCCTCACCCTGCTCCGCATCATCTTTCTCGGCCTGGTGTATCTCTTTGTGTGGCAGGTCGCCCGCGCTATCGGCAGCCACCTCGGGATCTCGCTGAAGCGGGAGCGGCGTGAGGGCCGGAGACTGCTCATGGTCCGCTCCGAGACCCAGCAGGGCCTCGAGGTCGAAGTGACCGACGCAACAGTGCTGGGACGATCCGCCGAAGCGGACGTATTGCTCGATGACCCCTACGCTTCGGAGTTCCATATGCGGCTACTTGCACAGGAGAACGGCCTGGTCCTCCACGACCTGGGCAGCACCAACGGGACTTACGTCAACGGGCGGCGGGTGACGGCTCCGACAACTTTGCGACGCGGCGATTCGGTCCAGGTGGGTAAAACGGTCATGGAGGTGAAGTGAGATGATCCTCGCCCACAGCCGCAGGGAGAGCCCGCAATCGTGAAATACATCTGGGCGACCGCCACTCATCAGGGGAAGGTGAGGGAGGCAAACGAAGACTCCCTCTTCCCGACCAGCGACGGGGAATCCGACGCCGAGGTGACCCTGATCGTCGCCGACGGCATGGGCGGCCATGTCGCCGGGGAGGTGGCTTCCCGGCTCGCGATCAACGCCGCCGCCTCGTCACGTCTCGCCCCCGCCGACCGGGTAGCCGCCGGCAACCGGGCAATCCGGGAGGAGGTTGGCCGCCAGCCCAACCTCGAGGGGATGGGGACGACGATGACGCTTCTCGAGTTGCACCCGGATTCAATCGCCCACTTCGCCCATGTCGGTGACAGCCGCGCCTATTTGCTTCGGGGCGGTGAGCTGCAACAGGTCACCGACGACCACACTGTGCTCGCAGAGTATGTGGCGGCCGGCAAGCTCACCCCTGAGGAAGCTGTCAACCATCCGCAGCGCCACATGATCACCCGCTGCCTGGGTTTGACCCGTTTCGTGAACATCGACGAGATCACGATCGACGTCGAAACCGGTGACCGCTTCCTCCTCTGCACGGATGGTCTCAACTCGATGGTCGACCATGACGCAATCCGACAGGGACTGACCGAGGAGACTCCCGACGCCGCAGTATGGAAGCTCGTCGAGATGGCAAACGCCGCCGGCGGACAGGACAACATCACCGTGATCGTCGCCGACGCAGTCGGGTAACTGGTGGTCTGTCGCGCAAATAGTGTGCGCGTGTCTCCGAGCCATCGGTGCCATCTGGCCAGGAGAAAAGCGCAGTCGCACCCGGGAGGTGCTACGAGCATTTTCGACGCCGCCAGGGGCGACGAGGGCCGGAGAGACGCCACAAGTATTTACGGGACGGGCCACAAACTATGACCCGCAAAGCCGAAGGCTTCAGCATCGTCCTCGCTTCGGCACTCGGAGCATTCGGGGTCACACTGGTCAACTTCGCCAATTCGGAAACAGTCGACGCCCAGACAGCTCTCACCTTTCTGGTGTTCGTGATCGCCTTCGGAGGGCTCTTCGTGGCCGTGTTGACCTGGGCGCCACGAGCCTCTTCCCTGCTGCTCGCCCCGGTTGCGGCAATCACCGCAATCGGGTTCCTCGAGGTGTACCGCCTCGACCCGGTCCGGGCTGGGCTGCAGCGTTGGTGGCTCCTGATCGGCGCCGCAGTCGCCGCCGGCGTCCTCTATCTGCTCCACCTGGGAAGCACCGAGATCCTGAGGCGATACCGGTACATCATCCTGCTCGTCTCGGTCCTCCTGCTGCTGCTACCCAACCTGCCGGAGGACTGGGCCTTTCCGCTGAAAGGGCTCGAAGTCAACGGTTCACGGCTCTGGATCATCCTCGACACCGGCATCAGCTCGCTCTCGATTCAATTCCAGCCTGCCGAGATCGCCAAGCTCGGTCTGGTGGCGTTCGTGGCTGGCTATCTCGCCGACCACCAGCACGCATTGCGCCAGGCACACCGCAAGATCGGACCGATCCGGCTGCCCGAGCCCCGCCAGTTGCTCCCCCTCCTCATCACCTGGGCGTTGAGTGTCCTCATCCTCGTCTCCCAGCGAGATCTCGGCGCCTCGGTGCTCCTCTTCGCCAGCTTCGTCCTCCTTCTCTATGCCGCCACCGGCTCGGCCGGGTACCTGGTCACCGGCGGTGTGCTCACCTTGCTCGCAGGTTTCGCCGGATACCAGGCCTTCGACCATGTCCAACGCCGGGTTGCTGGCTGGATCGACCCGTTCGGGAACTTCGAAGATGCCGGCTATCAGATATCGCAGGGGCTGTTTGCCCTGGGCAGCGGGTCGCTCTCCGGGTCGGGGCCGGGGCTGGGTAGGCCCGACCTGATCCCCAATGCCGCCACCGACTTCATCTTCGCCGCAGTCGGCGAAGAGCTCGGCTTCGCCGGGACGGTGGCTGTGCTCGCCCTCTACGGCCTGGTCATCGCGGTTGGTCTCGGTATCGCGTTCCGGAGCCGCTCCACGTTTCGCAAACTGCTCGCCGCAGGCCTCACCTTCGTCTTCGGCGTCCAGACCTTCCTCATCATCGGCGGGGTGTTGCGGTTGGTTCCACTGACCGGGATCACCCTTCCCTTCATGTCGTACGGTGGTTCTGCTTTTGTTGGCAACCTCGTCCTGATTGCGCTGCTGCTCCGGATCAGCCATGAGGAAGCACGATGAACGGCCCGATCCGGCGCCTCGCCGTCGGTTTGTTCACCGCCTTCACGGTCCTGCTGCTCGCCGTGACCTGGTTCCAGGTGATCCGGGCCGACGACTTGAAGACCGACCCCCGCAACGCCCGGCCCGCCCTGAGCGAGCACGGCAAGGAACGGGGGGTGATCGTGGCCAGTGACGGCACCATTCTCGCCCGATCGGTAGAGGACCCCGACGACGCTCTCGCGTACAACCGCGAATACCCGGGTGGGGAAACCTTCGCTCATGCCATCGGCTACTCGTCGTTCCTCCTCGGCAACACCGGGCTGGAAAACGCTTATGCCAACGAACTCCGCTCCCGCCGCGACCTCACCATTTCAGATCTGGTCGGAGTCATCCTCGGCCAGGATCTAAGGCCGAGCAGTATCGAAGTGACCCTCGACCCCGAGTTGCAAGAGGCCGCTTTCGACGCCCTCAACGGCCGGCGAGGGGCAGTAGTCGCCATCGATCCCCGCAACGGCGCGGTGCTGGCACTGGTCTCCTCCCCGTCGTACGACCCGCACCGGCTGCTTGGCGACGGAGCAGACGCAGCGTGGAACGAGCTGCTCGCCGCACCCGGGTCACCATTGAGTGATCGTGCCAGCAGGGAGCTCTACGCACCAGGATCCACCTTCAAGACAGTGGTCGCAGCCGCAGCGATCGACACCGGAGTCGCCGGGCTCGAGACCACCTTCGAGGACCCGGTTGCGTTCCAACTGCCCGGGTCGTCCGCCACCATCTCCAACTTCAGCGACCGCGTCTGCAATGACGGCGCTTCGGTGACTCTGCTCCGGGCATTTGTGGTCTCCTGCAACACCACCTTCGCCGACCTTGCCATCCAGCTGGGGGCGACCGACCTCGGCATCACCGCCGACGCACTCGGCTTCAACCGCGACTTCGAGTTCGCCTGGACCATCCCCCAGGCCTCCTTCCCGACCGCGGAACTCGCCGACGACGAAGCGGCGCTCGGCCAGAGCGGCATCGGGGAACGCGATGTGCGTGCCACGCCGTTACATATGGCAATGGTCGCCGCGACGGTCGCCAATGGCGGCCAGCTCTACTCCCCCTATCTCGTGTCCCGGGTGTTCGATGCCGACGGGAACGCAAAGGAATCGACCGAGCCGCTGGCCCTCGGGCGCGCAATGGCCCCGACGACAGCCTCGTTGATGACCCAGCTCATGGAGCGGGTAGTGACCGAAGGCACCGGTACGGCCGCTGCCGTCCCCGGGGTTCGGGTTGCGGGCAAGACCGGCACGGCGCAGGGGTCGGGTGAGTTCCCCCATCCCTGGTTCATCGGATTCGCCCCGGTCGACAACCCGACTATTGCCATCGCCGTGTTCCTCGAAGGTGGCCCTGAGCTGGGGGAATCTGTCACCGGCGGGGCGGTCTCCGCACCCATCGCTTCCACCCTCCTCAGAATCTGGCTGAGTGGTGAACAGTGAGTTGCGCCGTGTTGTTCCTAAACTTCGCCAACTTGCATGGACACTCCTAAAGCTCTCACCGATCGCTACCACCTCATCACGCACCTGGCGCGTGGCGGGATGGCCGACGTCTACCAAGGCCAGGACACGCTGCTCAACCGGAAAGTGGCGATAAAAGTCCTTCATTCCCAGTTCTCCGCCGACGAGGCGTTTGTGAAGCGCTTCCGGCGCGAAGCCCAGGCTGCGGCCAATTTGAGCCACCCCAACATCGTCGGGATCTACGACTGGGGACAGGCCGACGGGACCTACTTCATCGTGATGGAGATAATCGAAGGCAGGTCGCTGCGCGACGTCTTGAAGTCGGAGGGCGCCCTTCTCCCCCGGCGGGCCACCGAGATCGCCAGCGAGACCGCAGCCGCCCTCTCCGTGGCCCATGCGGCGGGCCTGGTCCACCGCGACGTCAAGCCGGGCAACATCCTCCTCGCCAAAGACGGCACCGTAAAGGTCACCGACTTCGGTATCGCCCGCGCCTGGGACGACAGTCAGGAACTGACCCGGACCGGGGCCGTGATCGGGACCGCCACCTACTTCAGCCCCGAACAGGCCCAGGGCCACTCCGCCGATGCCCGCTCCGACCTCTACTCACTCGGCGTCGTCCTCTACGAGATGCTGACCGGGCGGCCGCCATATACCGGGGACAGCCCGATGTCGGTGGCTTTCCAGCATGTCTCCACCGAGGCGCCCCCACCCACTTCGCTCAACCCCGACGTCACCGATTCGCTCGACAACATCGTCACCAAGGCGATGAGGAAAGACCCTGCCGGCCGCTACCAATCGGCCGACGAGATGCGTTCCGACCTGGTCGGGGTCCTACGCGGCGAGGAAGTCGGAATTCCCCCGCTGCCGGTGATCGCGGCGGGCGCTGCAGTCGCCGCAGCCGCTCCAGGAGACTCCACCCGGGTGATGTCCGCAACCCCCCCGGCCACGGTCCCTCCCGATGAGGTATACCGCCAGGTCGAGGAGGAACCGCCATCGCAGCTTCCATTCATCCTGACCGCGTTCGGATTGCTCATCGCTTTGGTCGTGCTCCTCTTCATCTTGTTCCAGGCGGCCGGCGGCTCCGACCCGGAGCCGGAGTTCATCGAGGTGCCAAATGTGGTCGGCCTCACCCAACAGGTCGCCCTGGCCAGGCTCCAGGCCGACGGTTTCGATGTCAATGTGATCCTCGAAGCGTCCCAGGAAGTGGATGCAAACAATGTCATCCGGACCGATCCGGCAGGAGGCACCGAAGCGGAGGTCGGCTCCACGATCGATGTCTATGTCTCCAGCGGGAGCGAGGAAACCCAGGTGCCGCCGCTCATCGGCCAGACCCTGGCCAACGCCGAAACGCTGCTCGCTGCTGCGGGATTGGTCTTAGGCGAGGTGACGGAACGGCCCGACGCCGAGTTCGCCGAAGGTGT
>JBHJOQ010000077.1:0-67245 GCA_050329555.1 Acidimicrobiia bacterium
GCTCCGCGGGTAGGACTCGAACCTACAACCAATGGATTAACAGTCCACTGCTCTGCCAAATTGAGCTACCGCGGAAGGTTGCAGGTTGGCCAGGTTAGGTTACCAACCGACTCGCCGTAAGTCCGATTCCTCTCGCTCCGAAATCTTTCGGAAATTCTTTGGGAATCGGCGTTTCTGGACCGGGTTCTGTCACAGGTTGCCGGTACGTTGACAGCATGGATTGGGAGAGGTTCAGTAACGATCAGGTCGAGGAGATCCTGGCGGTGGCAGAACGGAAGTTCGCTGAGGGTCGGGCACTGCAGATCACCGCTCTGGAAGAACTCGACCGCCGTCAGGTGTTCACCGCAGACGGTTGCCGCAACCTCTCCGAATGGACGTCCTCACGCTTGGATCTTGGTTTGGAGAATGCCCGGACCCTGGTCCACACTATGCGACGCACTGCTGACAAACCCTGGATCCGCCAGGCGTTAGCAGCGGGCGCGATTAGCTTCGACCGTGCCGAAGCTCTGTCCCGGATCGAGGATAACGTTGGGACTCTGGACCACCTCGACATCTCCGGGGTACGTCGGGAAGCTGCGGACCGCGTCGAAATCACCATCGAAGACGAAAACCGCTCCGCTGAGGACCGGTATCTGATCCTCCAGCCTTCATTGGACGAGAGCTGGTGGACCCTACGGGGAGGTTTGGACGGGGTCACCGGAGCAGTCATCGACCAGGCCCTCACCAAGAAAGCCGATGAACTGCCCGAACTCCCCGACGGGTCCCGGGGTTCGGGAGCATGGCGGAAAGCAACCGCCCTCTACCAACTCGCTTCCGGGGGTGAGTCACCCCAAGCCCAGATCACCGTGTTCGTCGACGCCGAGAAAGCCACCCCCACCAACGCCAAAACCGGCGTCAGGTTATTGGCAGGGCCCCGGGTTGGAGCCCACGCCTTAGAAGCGATCCTCTGTGACTGTGTCACCGAAATCACCGTCAACGCAGCAGACGGCACCCCCATGGTCTACGGCAGGAGCCGACGAATCATCCCCCCAGCCCTCCGCCGAGCAGCACTGGCCAGAACCGGAGGGCACTGTTCCATCGACGGATGCAACTCCACCTACCGGGTCGAAACCCACCACAAAACCCCATGGTCCCAAGGAGGCAGAACCGACCCCGCTGACCTGGTCACACTCTGTTGGTTCCACCACCACATCGTCATCCACGAACAAGGCTTCCAACTCTTCAAACACCCCCAAACCGGCCGTCTCCGACTCCGGAAACCCCGCGACGAACACTCCGAAACGAGATCTCAGTCCCCCATCCCCGCCGATCGAGATCGGCGGTACTCCCCCCGATCGGCTCCGCCTCCGGTGCGAGAGAAACAACTCGGGCTCAAACCCAAGGGGTGAGCTCCCCGACCACCCCGGACAACCATCACCCTCAACCACCTGAAACTCCCGAAAACCTCACCACAAGACGGGCAAACGTCCCTATCGACGCGTCCGGGTGGACTATCCCTCTTCGAGGAAGCCTTCCAGTTTCTGAGACTTGTCGGGGTGACGGAGTTTGGCGAGGGCTTTGGTCTCCAGTTGGCGGATCCGTTCCCGGGTCACCTTGAAATAGGCGCCAACCTCTTCGAGGGTTCGCATCCGACCATCGGCCAGACCGAAACGCATCACCAGGATCTGACGCTCCCGCTCGTTGAGACCTTCCAGCGCCAATGCCAGCTGATCCTGCAAAGAGGCGAACGCAGCGCTCTCGGCGGGTTGTTCCGAGCCGAGATCTTCGACCAGATCGCCCAGAGTCCCGTCGGAGTCCTCACCGACCGGGGTCTCCAAAGACACGGTGTCTTGGGCGATCCGCTGCAGTTCGATCACCCGATGCACATCGAGGTCGAGCTCCTCGGCAAGTTCCTCATGTGTCGGGTCCCGGCTCAGCTGCTGGGTGAGCTCACGTTTCGCCCTGGTCAGCTTGTTCACCGAGTCGAGGATGTGAATCGGCATCCGGATGGTCCGGCCCTGGTCGGCTATCGCCCGTGAGATCGCCTGGCGGATCCACCAGGTGGCATACGTGGAGAATTTGAAGCCGCGGCGGTAGTCGAACCGCTCGACTGCCCGCATCAGGCCGACGTTGCCCTCCTGGATCAGGTCGAGCAGCGCCATCCCTCGTCCCGCGTACCGTCTCGAGATCGCCACCACCAAACGGAGGTTCGACTGCACCAGCGAGGCGTGGGCCTCCTCACCCCGGCGGCGCTCGGTCTTCAACAATCCGATGTCCTCCTCGGAGAGCCCGTCCTCGCTTTCGATGCGGGTCAGGGCGCGGCGACCGGCTTCGACCTGCATCGACAGCTCCACTTCCTGCTGTGCGGTGAGCAGCGGGTAGCGCCCGATCTCGTTTAGGTAGAGGCGGACCGGGTCGGAAACCGAGATCGAGCCCACCTCGGCGAACTCCTCGACGACGCCCGGACCCTCCTCGGTGAGCTTTACTAGCGCCTCCCGAAGCGCCTCTGCTGCCTTCTCGAATGCCTCGCCCGAGGCCTCAGCGTCTTCCAGCTCCTGTTGCACTTCGGCCATGGTGAGGAAACCGCGCTGGCGCCCCCGCTTGATCAAGTCTGCAATTACCGCTCTGAGTTGTTCACTCATAGATCCTGGACCGCTCGCTTCTTCTGCTGTAAAGCTACCAACCGTCGCAACGCTTCGGAATGGGTGTCCGTTCCCTGCTCCAATTGCTCGATCTCCTCCTCGATGCGATCGATCTCGGCATCGAGGCGGCGATTCCTCATCATGGTCAGCATGTCCTTGCCGTGCGGAAGGGGCCTCGGGTCCATGGCCAGCCGCCGCAGCAGGTCGGCTGTGTCGGAGTCGCCGACAGCCGAAAGGTCGATTGGAGTTCCCGAGACCGCAGCGCCAACCTGGTCCGCAATCGCCAGGAACGCAGCTTTGAGGCGCTGGTCGGTGAAGTCTTCGGCGTTCAGCTCCTGGAGGCCATCGGGGTTCGACAGCACCACCCGGAGCAGCTCCGCCTCGCGCCGGTCGATGGTCCGGACGGTGTGGGGCTTCTCACCGGGTCGCTGGGTGCCTCCGGGCTGGATCGCCTTTTCCACGGTCTCCAGGTCGACACCGATCTCGCGGGCCACGAAGCGGGAGTATTCCCGGCGGGCGATGTCGTCGTTGACCCGCCGCAGCTGGTCGGCGGCGGCATGCAGCGCCCGTGCCCGCCCTTCGGGGCCGTTGAGATCGTGGGCGGCTACCTCGTGTCTGATCCTGAACTCGAGCAGCGGTCTCGCCTCCGAGACTGCCTTCGCCAGTTCGTCACCCCTGCCCTCCTGGACCAGGTCGGCGGGGTCGAGGCCGTCCGGCATCAGTGCCACCCGAAGGTCGAGGTCGAGCCGGAACGGAGACTCCAGATCGTCGCTGCGCAGCGCAGCCTTAGAGCCGGCCATATCGGAGTCGAACGCAAGCACCACCTTCTCCGTGAAACGGCGGAGCAGGTCGAAATGGTCGTCACCGAGAGCGGTGCCACAGGTTGCCACCGCCGTCTCCACACCGGCGAGGTGCATCGCGATCACATCGGTATATCCCTCGACGATCACCGCCTCGCCCGCCGTCCCCATCGCCGTCCGTGCCCGGTCGAGCCCGTACAGCAAACGCGACTTCTGATAGACCATCGAATCGGGAGAGTTGACATACTTGGCGTCAGGGTTGTTGGTGGCCTCCCTGGGAACCTCCTCCACCTTCCGCCCGCCGAACCCCACCGGATCGCCCCTGAGGTCGTAGATGGGGAACATGAGCCGCCCCCGGAAGAAGTCGTACATGCCACTGCGGCCTTTGCGGCTCAGCCCGGCATCGGTGAGGGCACGGTCGTCGATCCCGGCCGACCGCAGCTCTTTGGTCAAGGTGTCCCAGTCGGTGCCGGCGAAACCCATCTTCCATTGGTCGATCACAGCAACGTCATAGCCCCGGGCGCGGAGGTATGCCCGGGCGGGGCCGGCGTCGGGTGACGACTTGAGCCTGGTGTGATAGACCTCGATTGCCTTGCGGATCGCATCGATCCCGGCACCACGCCTCCCCCGCCGCTGCGCCGCCCCCGGGTCTTCGGTGAGGGTCACGCCGGCCTTGCGGGCCAGGACCTCCAGCGACTCCCGGAAGTTCAGGCCCTGGGTCTCCTGGACGAAGCTGAACAGGTCGCCGCCCTTGCCGCAGCCGAAGCAGTGGTAGAGGCCGCGAGCGCGGTCGACCGACATCGACGGTGTCTTCTCCTCATGGAAGGGGCACACC
The DNA here is from genome assembly GCA_050329555.1 of Acidimicrobiia bacterium. GTDB lineage: Bacteria > Actinomycetota > Acidimicrobiia > Spongiisociales > ZC4RG35 > MA-ANB-1. The sequence goes on from JBHJOQ010000077.1 coordinate 4,257, forward strand.
GCCATGAAGGTCCGACCGGAACGTTTCACCTTCGTGACCTCCGAGATGAGGTCGACGAGATCTATCGACTCCCGGATCCGGTCTATGTCGGCGCGTTCTGCCATGGGAGCCAGATCATAAGGAGGCTCAAGAGCTTGTGGCCACGAACTCCAGTTGCAGGGTGACCTCGTCGCTCACATCGGCCACGAAAGCAACATTCGGGATCCCGATGCCGAAGGCACTACGGAGGACATTCGCAGTGGCCGTTCCCTCGACGGTTGAATCGTCGAGGAGGCTGGCGGTCAACGCGAACTCGACCTCATTGGTCTGGTCGCGAATGGTCAGGTCGCCGATCAGCGTGAAGGTGAAGGTGTCGCCCACTGCCGCCGACCCGTCCAGCCCCACTGCCTCTTTCACCTTGAACGTGATGAACTCGAATTCATCGGTGGCGGAGTCGAGGATGATTGGCCCACGAATGGCGCGGTCGCGGTTGCTCGAGTCGGTGACGAACGTGCGTGCGTTGACCACGAAGTCGGAGAACCGGGTCTGGCCCAGGTCTTCGACGTCGAGGACGAACTGTCCGGCAAGCTCCGTCGTGGTCCCGACAACTGTCGTCGGCACGCCCCGCAGCACCTCGTCGAGGGTGAAGATGGCCTGTGACTGATCCGGCTGGATGACAAAAGCCCCGCTGGCCGTCTCGGCGACGGGGGTGGGAGTCCCTTCGTCGCCGGTGGTGGGTGGCCCGGCCGTCGTGGAGGTCTGGCCGGCAATCGTCGGAGTCGTCAGTTCGGTGCTCGGCTCGCCGGAGCCGCCGCTGAACCAGAACCAGGCGAAAGCGGATCCGCCGATAGCGAGCACAAAAAGTCCTGTCCAGACCCAGATGGAACGTTTCACATCGGCATCACGATCGTCGATCCTGACCGCTACATGTCAAGGGGGCGTTAACGATCAAGACAGTTTCGCCATCAGATAGCCCTCCACGGCATCCATCGAGACCCGGTCCTGGGCCATGGTGTCACGGTCCCGGACGGTTACCGCACCATCTTCGAGGCTCTCGAAGTCGACAGTTACGCAATAAGGCGTGCCGATCTCGTCCTGGCGGCGGTACCTCTTGCCGATCGACTGGGTGATGTCAAGCTCCGCCATCCAGTGCTTACGGAGCCCAGCGATGATCTTCTCCGCCGGTTCGATCAGCTCCGGTTTCTTGGAGAGGGGCAGCACCGCCACCTTGTACGGCGCCAGCCGGTGGTGCAGCTTGAGCACCGTTCTGGTGTCGTCGCCGACGGTTTCCTCGTTGTAGGCGTCGATGAGGAAAGCAAAAGTAGTCCGGGTTGCTCCTGCCGCCGGCTCGACGACATGGGGAAAGAAGCGCTCGTTGGACTCCGGATCGAAGTAGGTGAGGTCCTGGCCGGAGTGCTCGGCATGCTGTTTGAGATCGAAGTCGGCCCGGTTGGCGATGCCCTCCAGCTCGTCCCAGTCCCAGGGGAAGCGGTATTCGATGTCGACGGTGCCCGACGAATAGTGGCTCAGCTCGTCGTTCTCATGGGGCCGGATCCGGAGGTTGTCCGGGTCCATGCCCAGATCGAGGTACCACTGGAACCGCTGGTCCTGCCAGTACTGATACCACTCCGGGCTCGCTTCGGGCCGGCAGAAATACTCCATCTCCATCTGCTCGAACTCACGGGTGCGAAACACGAACTGGCCGGGGGTGATCTCGTTGCGGAACGATTTGCCCACCTGGGCGATGCCGAACGGGAGCTTGAGGCGGTTGGTCCTGCGCACGTTTTCGAAATTGGTAAAGATCCCTTGTGCGGTCTCCGGGCGGAGATAGACCAGGTTGTCCTCACTGTCGATGGGCCCCATGTGGGTACGGAACATCAGGTTGAAGTTGCGGGGGGCGGTGAAGGTCCCGGACTTGCCACAGCTCGGGCACTTGTCGGGATCGTCGAGCTTGTCCTGGCGGAAACGGCTGTTGCAGCTGGAGCACTCGACGAGAGGGTCGGTGAACACCTCCTCGTGGCCCGACGCCTGCCAGACCTTGCGCGCCTGGAGGATGGCCGAATCGATCCCGACGATGTCGGAGCGCTGTTGGACCATCGAGCGCCACCACTCTTCCTTGACGTTCTTGAGCAGCTCGACCCCGAGCGGACCGTAGTCATAAGACGAGCGCAGGCCGCCGTAGATTTCGCTGGCCTGGAAGACGAACCCGCGCTGTTTGGCGAGGTTGGAGATGGTGTCGAGTGTTACTTCGGTCATGTGTCCGCTGAACGGTGGCTCAGATCCGGTGCTTAGTCAACCTGGATCCGGTCTTCGGCCCCGCCGAAGCGGCGTTCCCGTGCCTGGTACTCGACCACCGCGTCGACCAGGGCGTGGCGATCGAAGTCGGGCCAGAGGATGCCGGGAAAGTAGAACTCGGCATAAGCGGACTGCCAGAGCAGGAAATTGGAGAGGCGGTGCTCCCCCGAAGACCTGATCACCAGGTCGACCGGCGGCATGTCAGGAATGTAGAGATGGTCAGCGATTGACGCCTCGTCGATGATTTCCGGATCGAGATCCCCCGCTGATGCCTTGCGGGCAAGCTCTTTCGCCGCCGATGCGATCTCCCGCTGGCTCCCGTAATTGAACGCAAACACCAAGCGCAGCACCTCGTTGCCGGCGGTCAGCTCTGCAGCCTCGGCCATATGCGTGCGGTTGCGGTCGGGGATCCGGGGATCGTCCATGTCGCCTGCGAAGAGCATCCGCACCCCCTGCTTGTTCAGATCGTCGCGCCGGCGGGTGAGCAAATCCTCGTTGAACCACATCAAGAACTCGACCTCGTCGTCGGCGCGGTTCCAGTTCTCGGTGGAAAAGGTGAAAGCGGTCATCCACCCGACTCCGAGAGCGAGGGCGCCCTCCACGGTGTCGAACAAGGCCTCCTCGCCAGCCAGATGCCCCGCGGTCCTCGGGAGGCCCCGCTGATTGGCCCACCGGCCGTTGCCGTCGAGGATCAGGCCGATGTGGCGGGGAACCCGATCGAGGTCGACTGCTCCCAGATCGAGTGTCATTCCAGCACCGCCAGCGAGAAGAGCTTGCGGTCGAGGTGGTATTCGAGGAAGCGGCGGGCGATACCCATTGCCTCCCCGCTCAGCACCGGGTCGGTTACCGGAAGACTCATCAACTCGGAACGAGCAAGGCCATCGAGATAAACAGTGATCCCCCGCCGCAGCTTGACACCGCCTTCGACCTGGCACACGGAGCAGTGGACACCGCCACCGGAGAAAGAGAAGCGGTCCAGGTTGTCGGTCCTGCCGCACGAAGCACACTCGACCAGTGCTACCGCCACGCCGACGACGTCGGCGAGTTTGAGCAGGAATGCAGTGATCAGGTCCGGCGAGCACATCCCGGAGTCGAGCGCCTTGAGCCCGCGCTGGAGGAGGAGGAAGAGACGGACCGACGACTCCTGTTCCTGGGCGACGGCATCGACGGCTTCGACCATCATCCCCGCTGCGATCACCGAATCGAGGTCGCCTCGCAGCCGCTTGAACGGCTCGACGGTGGCCACCTGGGTGATGGTGTCCAGATTCCTGCCCTCATAGAGGACCAGGTCGACATGGGTGAACGGCTCGAGACGGCCTCCGAAACGGCTCTTGGTCTTCCGTACCCCTTTGGCAACGGTCCTGATCTTGCCGTTGTTAGGACTGATCAACACCACCACCCGGTCGGCATCGCCGAACGGATAGGAGCGGAGGACTATTGCCTGGTCGTGCCGGATCGCCACAGGCCAAGAGTATTGGAACCATGACGCTGCGCCGGGCTTATCCGCAACTCCCGTAGGATGAGGACATGGCCGATCTACTCAGCGACGAACAGATATCCGCATTCCTCGACGAGCACAAGCGATGGGAGCGCGACGGGGATGCGATCAAGGCGACCTTCGAATTCGAGGACTTCAACGAGTCACTCGGGTTCGTGACCCGGGTCGGGCTGAAGGCCGAGGCCATGTTCCACCATCCCGACATCGAGATCAGCTGGGACAAGGTGGGCCTGACGCTTTCGACCCACTCTGAGGGCGGATTGACCGAAATGGATACCAAGCTCGCCGCCTTCTGCGACGAGATCGTCTCGAACGGCGAGTAACTCAGGAGCCGCCGAAGCCGAAGCGGTCGAGGATCTGACCCCGGATCTGCCAGTCCTTCTCCACCACGACATGGAGTTTCAGGTTCACCTTCGTGCCGAACAGCACTTCGAGCTCTTCCCGGGCCTCGGTGCCGGCGATCTTCAACAGCTCGCCGCTTTTGCCGATGACGATCCCCTTCTGGCTCTTCCTCTCGACGATGACATCAGCGGTGATGTCGAGGAGGCCGTTGTCTCTCTGCTCCATGTCCTCGACCCTGACCAACAGAGAATGGGGTAATTCGTCTCGGAGCCGTTCGAGGAACTTCTCCCTGACGATCTCGGAAACCACCAGCGACTCTGGCTGGTCGGTCATCATCCCCTCCGGGTAATAGCGCGGCCCTTCGGGGAGCCGCACCACGATCTCGTCGACCAGGGCCTGGAGCCCGGTTCCCTCGGTGGCGGAGATGGGCACGTAGGCAGCGAAATCCCACTCCCCTGCCCGCACCAGCTGCTCACCGATCTCGGTCCTGGTGCCTTTGTCCGACTTATTGACGGCGAGCACCACCGTTGAAGACGCCGCAACCAGCCTCTCGGCAATCAACCTGTCACCAGGCCCGATCGGTGCGGAGGCATCGATCAAGAAGAGGACCACGTCGGCGTCGGCGAGGGTCCCATAGACCATAGAGTTGAGCCTCGAACCGAGCTCGGTCCGCGGCTTGTGTAGTCCGGGGGTGTCGACCAACACGATCTGATATTCGGGTTGGTCGGCGTCGGGGCCGGTGACCACTCCCCGGATCGTGTTCCTGGTGGTCTGCGGCCGGGAAGAGGTAATGGTCACTTTGGTGCCGACCAGGGCGTTGACCAGAGTCGACTTGCCGACATTGGGCCGCCCGACGACGGCGACGAACCCCGATTTCATGCGGTTTCGGGCTGGGGGTCTATGACCACGGTCAGCTCGGCGATGCGCCGGCCCTGCATCCGGACCACAGTGAACACGCAGTCGCCAACCCGGAACGTCTCGCCTTCTTCGGGGACACGTTCCGCCACGGCGAGTACAAGCCCGCCGACAGTGTCGGACTCCGCTTCCGGTAACTCCACCTCGAGCTCGGCCGCCAGGTCCTCGACCGGCAGGCGGGCATCGACAGCCCACCGGCCGTCGCCGGAGGCAACGAGCAGCAGCTCGTCTTCATCGGTCTCATCAGTGATCTCGCCCACCAGCTCCTCGAGCAGGTCTTCGATTGTGATCAGCCCGGTGATATCGCCGTACTCGTCGACGACGATCATTTGATGCACCTTCCCGACCTGCATCTCGGCGAGCAAAGTCGCAGCCAGCTTGGTCTCGGGAACGAAATCGACAGGTCGCATCACTGCGGCCACCGATTCTGGACGCTTGTTCCCGACGAACATCGGAAGCAGGTCCTTCACGATCACCAGCCCAACAACATCGGAGTCGGCGGTGACGGGAATTCGCGAGTATCCCTCGTCGGTGGCGAGAGCGACGAGCTCCTCGATGGTCCCGGTCACCGGCACGGTCACCATATCGGGGCGGGGGGTCATCACCTCCCTGACCATGGTCTCGGAGAACTGGAGGACCGACAGGATCAGCTCGCGCTCTTGTTCATCGGAGATCTCCTCCTCGACGTCTTCGAGTTCGTCGTTCTGGTCGACATCGGCTTCGAAGATGAGATCATTGGCCCATCCCCCGAGCCTGACCGCTACCCCGAGGACGGGAGCGGACCGGTATGCCATCCGGTGGGATGCGACGCGGCCGATCCCGCGTGGAATGAGGTCGCCCACTAGGAACACAATCAGGCCAACCACGAGACCGAGCCAGACCGCCGCAATCGCAGACTCGTTGGCGGCCACAGCCGCGACCCCGAGCGTGGCGCTGACCACGAGCAGTGCCGAGCCCACGACGCCGACGGCTGGTGCAATCACCTCGCGATCGTCGAGCATCTCGGCAACGGCCTCCGCACCCTTCACTTCCTCAGAAGCGTCCCGGAGAGCATCGGCTCGTGGAACTCTGCTGATTGCAGTACCGGCCGCGCGCAGCCATGCAGCAAACAACAAGATCAGCCCGGCGATGACAAGGGTCAGCGTGGTCATCTCCGCACCTTGCCGATCTTGGCGAGGATCTCTCTCTCCCGCTGTTCCATCGCCTCTGCCTCATCGTCATTCTGATGGTCGTAGCCGAGCAAGTGGAGCAGGCCGTGAACCACCATCAATGAGATCTCGTCTTCGAAGCTCACGCCGTACTCCTCCGCCTGCCTCGAGATGTACTCAGGGGCGACGATGACATCGCCGAGAAGCAGGGGGGGATCATTGAAGTCGCGTTCGGGCACCACTCCGGGCTCGAGATCTTCGACTGGAAACGCGAGCACGTCGGTGGGCCCGGTCCGGTCGAGGAAACGCTCGTTGTAAGAGCCCATCTCTGAGTCACTGACCAGAAGCAGGGTCACCTCGGAGCTTTCCGGATATCCCTCTCCTTCCACCAACAGTTCGGCAAGCGCCCGAATCGCCGGAAGGTCGACGGGCCGGGATTGCTCATCGGCAACAAAAATGCTCACGGGTGAGCACCGGTATATCGACTGAGGGGGTCGTCCACCTCAGGAGCCGGGGAAATTGGGGTAGGCAATGCGCTGATGGTAGTGGCCGATCAGGGACTCGAGGAAAGCAGCCCTGATCTTGGTGATGTCGGAGAGGGTGAGCGGCGATTCTCCGAGTTGCCCGTCGTCCATCTTCTCGTTGACAACACGATCGACAACCTTCTCAATGGCTTGAGGCGAGGGCTCCTCGGTCTGGAAAACGGCCCGGCAGGCAGCTTCGAGGCTGTCGGCCAGCATGACGATTGCCGACTCGGCGGTCCGGGGCTTGTGACCGACATGGCGGAAGTCTGCCGGGTCGACTTCGCCATTCTCCTGGGACTTGGCCTTCTCGTAGAAATACCTCATGATCCCGTCGCCGTGATGGCTGACGATGCCCATGGTCACGTCGGAGGGGATCTTGTACTGGCGGGCGAGGGCGACCCCGTCGCTGACGTGACGCCTGATGATCTCAGCCGACTCCTTGGGGCTGAGCATGTCATGGGGGTTGGCCCCGCCGAACTGGTTCTCGATGAAATAGGTGGGGTTCTCGGTCTTGCCGAGGTCGTGGTAGTAGGCCATGGCCCGTGCCAGAAGGGCGTTGGCGTTGATGGCTCGCGCCGCAGCGTGGGACAACGTCCCCACCATGAGGGAGTGGTTGAACGAGCCGAACGCTTTCTCCTGAAGCAACTGCAGGGCCTCGTGATTGCGGTCCGTGAGGTCGAGAAGGCTGAGTGTGGTCGTGATGTCGAAGGCAGACTCGAAGAACTGAAGGGCGGCCAGCCCGACCAGAGAAGCGACGATCGACACTCCGAACGCCCACAGCGAGGAGATCCCCACAACTTCGAGTACCGAGTCGTTGGGGCCGGCGTGGAAGTACCACGAAGTTGCCGCCGCCGCCACCGCAGCGGTCAAGGACGAAAAGATCACAGCATTCCGGAAAGCACCACGGCTGCTGACCGAAGATACAAACGGAATCGGCGCCATCGTGGCCAGCACCGCATAGACCGATACCCCGATGTCCTGGCTTCCGACCGCGGCGAGGACTCCAATCGTGAGCGCCATGAGCACTGCAATCCGGGAGTCGAAGAGGACTGCAGTGACGAACCCGAAAGCTACCGCAGGGAAGATGTACCAGCTCATCCCCGGCTCGGCTACCACCGTCCCCCGCACCGCGCCGGCAGCGAGCACGATGAGTATCCCCAATAGCGCCACCATCCGGGGGCGGGCCCAGAACTCGAGACGGAACGTGGCGAGGTAGAGGCCGAGGATGCCGATCAGCACCGCGACCACGGCAAGCAAGCCGCCATCCTGTTCGACCTCCACGACATTGGCACCGGTCTCGTTGATGGCGTCGATGTGAAGCTGGGTCAAGGGCTGGTTCTGGTCGACGATGAGCTGGCCGGCTGTGTATTCCTCCATCACCTCTTCAACAGCGCTGGCGCGAAGATCCTGTTCCTGGGTGGTGCGTGTCTGGTTGACGTCCTCGTTGGCCTGGATCAAGGTCGCCACGATCTCCCCCGCTGCCTGCCCCGCCGCCTCATCACGGCCGGTGTCATCGAAGAAGACCGCCGGGGGGCTGTTCCGGGCCCGGGCCCTCACATCCTGCAAACCACTGCTGCGAACGCCGAGGCCAAATTCCTGGAGGATCCGATCGGTCACCTGCCTCTCGATAACCGTCAGCCGCAGCGGCTGGGTCAGGGCGGATCGGATCACATCGTCGGCAGCCATCGTGGCAAGGGTGAGCGAAGCGTCGCTAGCAAGGGCATGTGCTTCGCTGATCTCGGCGGCGACCTCTTCCACAGGCCTCAGGTTGGGGGCAAACCCGACCGACCGCGCCACGCATTCTTCATCATCGCCGGAACAGGAGACCAGCTGCGACGGACCTTCCTCGCTCAGCACTGCAAAACCGACCGGGACGTCGCTGTCCTCGACGTCGACCTTGACCACATAGTCACCTGGCGCGGTTTCGTACGCCCAAACACCGCCCGGGCCGGTCATTAGGGTCTCCTCGCCCCCGCCTGACGTCACGGTGACGGTGATCCTCTCCAGTCCCCGGTCCGGCCGCGCCCCCTCAGCCTCGGGGGCAAAGCTGCCGTCGCCATCGACGTCGACATACACGACCCCGCTCAACACCACGGGAGCGGGTGGAACGGTCGTTGTGGTAGATGTGTCTTCTGGATCGGTTGTCGTCGTGGTGCCTTCAGGAAGCGTTGGGTCGGTGGTTTCCGGTGGCGGGTCGGCAATAACCGAGGCAGCGACATCGTCGAACAACGCGGTTACGTCGTTTTGCACGTCCTGCTCCGCTACGGGATTGTCTTCCCATATGGGCTCGACATTGTCGCGCGCCTGCTGGCGGAGTTGCTCGGTGGCGACGACGTTGACAACGTCAGCCGCCCGCTGTGCCTCATACGGTCGTTCGGCAAGATCGCCGACGTTGAGTCGAGAGGAGGCGCCACCACCTCCGACCGAGAGCACACCCCACACCGCAAAAACTGTGGCGAGGAATGTGGCCCAGCGCACAACGGTGGACCGTTTCATTTCTTCGTCTCGTACCTGGCGTACGCTTCGACGATGGACGCGACGATTCGATGGCGCACCACATCGCGCGACGTCAGCTCGACAAATGCCACCCCGGGAATGTCGCCCAGGATCTGGCGAACCACACCGAGACCGGAGTGCCGATCGGTGGGCAGATCGGTCTGAGTGATGTCACCAGTGATGATCATCTTGGAATTGAAGCCGAGCCGGGTCAGGAACATCTTCATTTGCTCCGGAGTTGTGTTCTGGGCTTCATCGAGGATCACACATGCGTCGTTGAGAGTCCTTCCTCGCATATAAGCGAGCGGAGCTATCTCAATAGTTCCCTTGTCGATGAGATCGAGGGTCTCCTCAGGGCCAAGCATGTCCCAGAGGGCGTCGTAGAGGGGGCGGAGGTAGGGGTCCACTTTTGCGGTCAGATCCCCCGGGAGAAAGCCCAGTCTTTCGCCGGCTTCCACGGCGGGGCGGGTGAGGATGATGCGGCGAACCGACCCGTTGACCAGGGCATCAACCGCCGCTGCCATGGCCAGATAGGTCTTTCCGGTACCGGCCGGCCCGATACCGAAGGTGAGGGTGTTCTCCCTGATTGCGGCCATGTAGCCCTGCTGGCCGTGGGTCTTCGGCCTGATCATCCGGCCCCTGCCCACCGGAATGCCGTCACTGAGGACGTCGGAGGGAGAAGGCACGTCCTCACCTACCATCTTGACCACCTCGGCCACCCCTCCGCTGTCCAGGGCCTGACCCTCCTGGACGAGGATGAGCAGTTCGTCGAGGACCGTCCTGGCGCGTTCGACCTCATCCCGGGCGCCGCTGACGGCGATTTCGTCCCCGCGCGCGACGAATCGCACCCCCGGGAAGTGTTTTTCGATCTGGCGGAGGTGTCGGTCGGCGTCTCCGAGTAGGTCGAGCATCAAATGCTGACTCGGGACGCGTAAACGTGTTTCGGTGTGTTCAGGAAGCACAGGTACGACGCGAAAAGCGCGTTACAAGGATTCTAGTTGATTCTGGGGTTGAGACCAGATTTTACAGGTCCCGGGAGACTTTCTGGCTCTCGATCTCGAGCAACGAGGAGAGAATGACACGATCGGCAGACCGGATCTCCGGAGTCAGCGACCCGGATCTGAGGAGGTGGACAGCAGCTATGAACCGCTCAGCGATGTCGCCTTCGCCGGCGCTGATCCTGTCCAGATCGATGACCTGGGAATACTCCGGTGCCACCGACATCGGGAGCAGATCGGGAGCACTCATGCCGTAAATGTCCGCCACCCGCACCAGGCGTTGTACCGAGATGGCCCTCTCGCCGCGCTCATAGGCTCCGACCACCGACGCCTTGAACTCCCCATCGGTTAGCGACTCGACGTCTGATAAAGACCAACCCTTTTGTCGGCGCGCCGCGCGCAACCGACTACCCAGAGCAGCACTGAACTTGTCTACCACGGACGTCTCCCTATAACCGCAGGCCTAGAGTCTATGAGATGGATGCCCACTTCGCATCCTTTCTTTCAACGAAATCTCGAGGCCGCCACCACGGCGGCGGTCTCGACCCTCAAGATGGTGGGGCCTAGATCCACCGCCGTAGCGTCTGGGGGGACTTCGTCGTCTCCGAAACCCCCTTCGGGCCCGACTGCAACCGTCCTGAAAGCAGCTTCGTCCCCGGAACCGCCGGGCAAGCAGACCGCAAGAGGGCGCTCCAGGGAGTCCCAGACGACAAAATCGTCGCTCACGCCCATCAGCCAGCTTCCCCGGCTCTGCTCCAGGGCAGAAATCGCCCAGCTGCGCTGCTTCTTCAAAGGTGGAACCCTTCTGACGCCATGGCGGGTCGTCAGCCAAAGCAGTCTCTCGACACCGAGTTCGGCGACCTTCTCAACGAGAAATCGCACCCGGTCGCGGCTCGATGGAGGTGCGGTTGCAACGACCAGGCCCGATGGGCGGTCGCGTTGTTCTTCTCCGGACCTCGAGATGGCTCCGCCGGACCAGAATCCCTGGCCAAAAGTCCCGTCTCCGTCTGTGTAGGTGACTTCCGATCCGGCCCCCAGGCGGAGCACACGGCTCAGGTGATCTACCTGTTCATTGCCCGCCTCCAGGGTTTCCCCCTCCCAGGGCCCGGGCAGGTAGAGGTGCGGGATGTGTTTCAAGGATCGGTGCCGGCAGGGTCGGCAGTTATGTCACCGCGAATCCGGGCGAGGTCCAGGAGCAGGGCCCGCTCCTCGTCGCTTATCTCGGTAGGGATGCTCACCCCGACCCTCACCATGAGGTCTCCTCTGCCTTTTCGACCGAGGCGGGGAACGCCGAAGCCGGCGAGCCGGAGCAAGGCGCCCGGCTGGGTCCCCGGAGGAACCTCTAGAAACTCGGTGCCGCCCTCGAGCAGAGGTACTTCACGCCGGGTCCCGAGAGTCGCCTCCACGGCGCTTATGTCCAGATGGTGGTAGAGGTCGATGTCGTCACGCTCGTAGCGGGCGTCAGGCTCGACATGGATCTCCACCTGGAGGTCGCCGGCGCGCCCACCGCGGCCCATCGCCTCGCCACGACCGGTTAGCCGCAATCTGGTCCCCGTGGATACCCCGGCGGGAATTTCCACCGTCAAAGACCTCTCGCCGTAGGTGACTCCACTCCCCCGGCAGTCGGCACAGGGGTCGGCAACGACCGAACCCTGGCCCGAGCAGTCGGGGCACTCGACGACGGTCATCATCGTCCCCACAATCGAACGCCGGGCCATTCGCACCGCTCCAGAGCCTCCGCACCTGCTGCAGGTGGAGTGGCCTGCGCCATCTCCGGCGCCCGAACCGCCGCAGGTCTCACAGGCATAGTTGGTTTCGTACGTGACGTCGATATCAGAGCCGAATGCCGCCTGCCCCAGCGAGATGCGCACCCGGAGCAGAAGGTCTGCGCCGCGGCGCGGGCGAGACGCGCCGGCACCTGAGCCGAAAAGCCCGCCTTCACCGAAGACCGACCTGAGGATGTCGTCGAATCCGCCAAAGCCTCCGAAGAGGTCACCCAGGTCGATCGTGTCACCCCGGTCGTAGCGTTGTCTCCGCTCCGGGCTGGACAACACCTCGTAGGCCTCGGCCGCTTCCCGGAACCGTTCGGAGGCTGCGGGATCGTGCGGATTGGCGTCAGGGTGGGTTTCCCGGGCCAGGCGCCGGAACGCCGATTTGATGTCCGCTGTCGTCGCATCCCGGGCGACACCCAGGATCCGGTAATAATCCTTCGCCATCAACCGGTGGTCTGACCTATTCGGTCTTCGAGTTCCTTGGAGATCTCCTCTACGGCGGAGATGACCCTCTTGTAGTTCATTCGCATCGGGCCGATCACGCCCACGGTGCCCCCGCCTCCGACCGATTCGTACGACTTGGAGACAACGGCCATGTCGAGGTCCACCGAGGGTAAGTCGCTGCCGAACTGGATCGAGGTGCCCTGCTCGGCGGCGAGCAATGCCAGGACCTCGGCTTCACGTTCCAGGACTTCGAGCACCCTGCGCACGGCAGAGAGGTCGTTCCAGACGTTGGACAGCCGCTCGGTGCCTCCGACAAACACTTCCGAGCCTGCCGAGGCGGCGAGATGGAGTGCGTCGACGAGGGTCAACACTGCTTCCTGGACAGGCCCGGACAGCGACCGCAGCCGCTCGTCGGTCAACGGGATGTCGGCGCCGAGCGATGACCCGACATAAGTCTCGGTGACGAGGGTGTGTGCTTCCTCCAGCTCGCTCGGTGTGACCGGTTTGCGGAGCCGGCCGCGCTGCTGTGCCACCCGGCCCCCCTCGGTCACCGCGACCAGCAAGATCTGGTCGGCGGTCACCTGCACGGCGTGGATCGAACGCACCTTGTCGCCGATCAGGCCGGGGGCGACAACGACGGCGGGGAGGTCGGTGACGTCGGCGAGGAGGTCGGACGTTGCTTTCAAGAGCTTGGACAGTTCGAGATGGACGTCTCCAAAGAAGGTGGCGATCTTGTGCTGCGCTGCGATCCGGAGCCGCCCTTTGCTCAAATGGTCGACGTAATAGCGATATGCGGTTGCGGTGGGCACGCGCCCGGCCGAAGTGTGGGGCTGCACGGCATAACCCTCTGCCTCGAGGGCTGCGAGATCGTTGCGAATGGTCGCAGTCGAAACCTGAAGGCGCGAGCGATCGGCAACGGCGCGAGAGCTCACCGGCTCACCGGTGCGGATGTGCTCTTCGACGAGCACCCTGAGAATCTCGGACCTGCGGTCTTCAAGCATCTGTAGCCATCAGAGTATCGCCATCGGGACCCTGTTCCCCAACCTTGAGGCCGAGAACCACACGCAGCACGGCATCGCTGAGCAACGGATCCTCCACTTTCAGCCGGTCGCCGGCGCAGGACACCACCCCGGCTTCAAGAAGCCGTTGCCCATCGGCATCAGCAAGGAATGCCTGCCCTCCGCGACCCATTTCGACACCTGCCGATCGCCGCAGACCCACAAAGAGCCGGTCCAATTCGAGATCCCAGCCTCTCAGGATCTCCTCACCCGCAATCGGTGAATCCCCCCTCTCGACGGCTTCCAGATATGACTCGAGACGTCGGAAGTTCCGGCTCCGTACCCCATCCCGAAAACGATGGGCCCCGTTGCCGTAGGCCACATAGTCGCCCTGGGCCCAGACGATCGAGTTATAAACGCACTCATATCCGGAGCGAGACCAGTTGGAGACTTCGTACCTGGTGAGCCCGTTTGCGGTGAGAATCGAATCGGCGGTACCGAATCGGCTGGCCTGGATGTCGGGGTCGGGGGCGGGCGCACCACGGCCCACCTGCCGCCCCAGCTCGGTTCCGGGTTCGACTGTCAGGGCGTAACACGACACATGATCCGGTCCGGCCGCCATTGCGGCCTCCAAAGTCGCCATCCAGCTCCGCTCCGACTCGTCCGGGCTCCCGTAGATGAGGTCGATCGAGACGCTGTCGAATCCCTCGGCCCGGGCACACGCTACCGACCCCGCAATCTGATCAGGGCCGTGCCTCCTGCCCAACGAAAGCAGGACCGAGGTATCGAAGCTCTGGGCACCGAACGAGACGCGGTTGAACCCTGCGGCCCGGAACGATGCAGCTACCTCTCCGGTCCAGTCCTCGGGATTGGCCTCGAGGCTCACCTCGGCCGCGTCGTTGATGCCGTGCCGCCCACGGAGGGCATCGACGAACCGGTTCAGCTGGTGGCCGGGGACACGACTCGGGGTTCCGCCACCCACGTACACGGCGTCGAGAGGTCGCCAGGGCCGGTCCATCCCGATCTCGGCGACTACGGCATGGCAATAGCGGTCGATGAGATCGTCTTTGCCTGCAACCACAGCGAAGTCGCAGTACGGACAGATGGCTGCGCAGAACGGGGTGTGCAGGTATGCGCCGGCCAGGTCGCCGAACGCGTCCATGTTGCTCATGCCTGTGTGTCAATCGTCATCGTCGGTGCGGAGGGCGGCGACGAAAGCCTCCTGCGGCACTTCTACCGAGCCCACCATCTTCATCCGCTTCTTGCCCTCTTTCTGACGCTGCAGCAGCTTCTTCTTCCGGCTGATGTCACCGCCGTAACACTTGGCAGTCACATCCTTGCGCTTGGCCTTGACCGTCTCCCGGCTGATGATCTTGCCTCCGATCGCGGCCTGGATCGGGACATCGAAGAGCTGGCGGGGGATCAGCTTGCGGAGACGACCGGTCATGGTCAAGCCGTAGGCCTGGGCGTTGTCGCGGTGGACGACTGCGGAGAATGCGTCTACCGGTTGCCCGTTGAGGAGGATGTCCACCTTGACCAGATTGGAAACCCGGTATCCAGCAGGTTCGTAGTCGAGTGAGGCATATCCCCGGGTCTTTGATTTGAGCTGGTCGAAGAAGTCCAAGACAACTTCGCCGAGTGGTATGTGGTAGTCGAGTTCGACCCGTTCGGGGCTCAAGTAGTTCATGTGGCCGACCTCGCCGCGGCGGTTGGTT
This sequence comes from Acidimicrobiia bacterium, assembly GCA_050329555.1. Classification (GTDB taxonomy): domain Bacteria; phylum Actinomycetota; class Acidimicrobiia; order Spongiisociales; family ZC4RG35; genus MA-ANB-1. The sequence goes on from JBHJOQ010000077.1 coordinate 19,381, forward strand.
ACCAGCTCCATTATCGGCCCTACGTACTCGCTCGGCGTGAGAATCATCGCCTTCACGTAGGGCTCTTCGACCTTCTCCCGTTCGCTGGGCTCGGGCAGATCCTGAGGGCTCCTCACCTCGACAACCGTCCCGTCGGTGCGGGTGACGCGATAGGCCACAGAGGGGGCCGTGGTCACCAGGTCGAGGTCGTATTCCCGCTCGAGGCGCTCCCGGACGATCTCCATGTGGAGGAGCCCGAGGAAACCGCACCTGAACCCGAAGCCAAGCGCCTTGCTCGTCTCCGGTTCGAACACCAGGGAGGCGTCGTTGAGCCTCAGCTTTTCCAGAGCCTCACGCAGCTTCTCGAAGTCGTCCCCCTCGGTCGGGAACATGCCGGAGAACACCATCGGGCTCGGCTCGGCGTATCCCGGTAACGGCTTGCCGGCGCGCACGGCAGCGTCGGTGACCGTGTCGCCGACTTTCACCCGGTCGATTTCCTTGATCCCGGTGATCAGGTATCCAACCTCGCCGGCGCCGAGGGACTTTCTCTCGTTGGCCCTGGGAGTTAGGACGCCGATCTCGGTGGCTTCGTGATTCTCCCCGGCGACCATGAAGCGGATCTTCTGGCCGGATGAGATCGACCCGTCGACCACCCTGATGTAGCAAACCACTCCCCGGTAGGCGTCGTAGTAGGAGTCGAAGACGAGAGCCCGCAACGGAGCGTCCGGGTCACCTTGGGGCGGGGGGACCGACTCGACCAGGACCTCGAGCAGTTCATCGACGCCCTCGCCGGTCTTTGCCGAGAGCCTGACCACTTCGTCAGGATTGCCGCCGATGATGGACACCATCTCTTCAGCGACCCGATCGGGGTCGGCAGCGGGGAGGTCGATCTTGTTGATCGCGGGAATCACCTCGAGGCCGGCGTCGACTGCCAGGTATGCATTGGCCAGGGTCTGGGCCTGGACACCCTGTGAGGCATCGGTCAGGAGCAGGGCGCCTTCGCAAGCGGCCAGTGAACGGGACACCTCGTAGGAGAAGTCGACATGGCCGGGGGTATCGATGATGTTGAGGATGTAGTCCTCACCTGCCTTGGAGCGATACTCCAGCCGGACCGTCTGCGCCTTGATGGTGATGCCCCGCTCGCGTTCGAGGTCCATCGAATCGAGCAACTGCTCGCGCATGTCGCGGGCACTGACGGTCCCGGTGCGCTCGAGCAGGCGATCGGCCAGAGTCGACTTGCCGTGGTCGATATGGGCGATGATTGAGAAATTTCGGATGCGCGACTGAATGATTCACTACCAGGTGGGGTGGGGCCATTGTACCTTGATCGAGCGCTCTGCTAATCTTCGCCACCGGCGATCGGACTATCGGAAGACCGCCAATCCCTCTTCAATCGGTTTTGACGCGAAACGAGTTTTAGACATGGCCAACATCAAGTCCCAGGAAAAGCGGAATCGGCAAAACGTCGTCCGCCGCGAACGCAACAAGTCGGTGACGAGCGACCTGAAGACCGCGATCAACAAGGTGCACGCCGCTGCTGAAGCCGGCGAGCCCACCGCTGAGCTGATCCGTCAGGCGCAACGCAAGATCGATGTCGCCACCACCAAAGGCGTAATCCCCAAAAAGAGGGCAGACCGTAAGAAGTCACGCCTCACCAAGCTGACCTCCGCCTGACCGGGCCTTTCAGACCACCCTTTCACGCAATTCAGGTGCGCCCTCCGGCGCACCTATTGCTTTATCCGTACCAGCGACAGAGGGCAACGGTGAGGCGTTCCAGCGTGACGCGGTGGGTAACTTCCGGCTGAGACTTGATCACGCGATCAGCCCGGACCAGGGCATCCTGAGCCATGCGCAAGGAGGACTCCCGCACTCTCCCCCTCATCCGCCACATCCGATTCAGTGCACTGTCAGAAGATCTGCCACCGACCCACTCTTTGAAGGTCTCCTCATCCGGCGCTGCCGCGGCAAGGGCGCGTCGCCTGAGGTCGCCTTCCACAGCTGCGAGGTACACGAGGGGATGGCCGTGGACCAGGAAATCGGAGAGACGGCGTAACGCCTCGCCGACGTTTCCTTTCGAGATCGCATCGGTGATGTGCCATGGAGGCTCGTCGGGGCGGTTCCGGAACCAGTCGAGGACCAGGTCACGGGTGATCTTCCCCGCGTGCTGCGAAAGCTGGTCCAGCGCCTGACCGGTCGCGGCGGTGTCGGTTCCGAACCTCTGGAGGAGAGCCTCCCTGGCTGGCCCGTCGATCGTCATCCCCCGCCGCTTGATCTCGCCGCCTAGCCACTCCCCTGCCTGTCTCTCCCACATCTTCTGGACGGAGACTTTCGAGCCGAAGTCCTTGGCGAGAGTGGCGATGGCTTTGACCGGGGAGCCGGTGACGGCGAGGACAAGGTGGATCGTTTTGAGATCGGCGGCGCGCACCAGTGCCTCGAGAATCTCGACCTCGCCAACCTGAAGATTTTCGGCGTCGACGAGCTCGAGACCGCCAGAGTCGCCGAACAGCGACCCCGACTGGAGCAGGGGGACCATGGGCTCGAGCTCAGTCCGGAGCGTGCCGTCGCCAGGCTCGCCGGCGCCTCGCCCCGGCACATCGATACGGACGATGTCCTGGGCTTCGACATTGTGGGATGCAAAGAACTCGTCGGCGGCGTCGAGCATCTGCTTGCGCTCACCCGGTCCCGAGTTGGACGGTGCGGTGACGAGTAGCAATGGCACGGTCTGACAGTACCTCAGATCGAGCGGCCGAAGAGCCTGGCGAGATCGCATGCCACGGCTACATCGTGAACCCGAATGATGTCGGCGCGATGTTCCAGGGCGAGGGAGATGTAGGCGATGACACGGTGGAAGTCCCGCTTCCGGGGAATCGGGATCAGCACCGGTTTCCCGAGTTTGTGCAGCTCTGCCGACGAGGCGATCACCTCGAGTTGCATCCTGGTATAGGCCTCGTAGTCGCCCCGGTAGTTGAGGGCGATCCCCGGGTCGAGAATCACATTGCTGATACCGGCTGCCTCCAATTCGGCGAGGAGCCCTCGGAACGAATCGGCGGTCACTCTTGCCTTGTCATCGGTGATGTCGACACTGTCGACATCGTGAGGGTTGGAGCCTTCCACATACACGGCCACCGCAGCGGCCCCGTACCGTGCCACTACCCCCTGCATGTCCGGGTCCTTGAGGCCTCCGGTGTCGTTGACGATGAGGGCCCCGGCGTCGAGTGAAGCTGCCGCAACTTCAGGCTTCCAGGTATCAATGGCCACGATGTGATCCTCGGCGACAAGGGCCTCGATGATTGGAACTACCCTCGAGACCTCGTCCGCGGCGGCAATCGTCTCGTTGTCGTAGTGCGACGATTGGCCTCCGAGATCGATGATGGTGGCGCCCCAGTTCCGATACCGATCGGCCATGAGCAGAGCGTCGTCAACGGTCGCGGCCACCGTGTGCACGTTCTTCGAGTCCGGCGAGGCGTTGATCACCCCCATGACGTAGGTGACGTCTCCCAGGGGAAGTGCGGTGGGCCCAAGCTGGAGGTCGCTCATTGCCTGCAGTCAAGCACCGTGGAGTGACATGGGTTTCCCGCTCGCCGACGGGAGTACCCGTCGTGTACCCCAGACCGACCCCGACTCTCCTCACCCTGTCGGGGGGATACAAGGGGGGTCGTCCCCCCTTGCAAGATCACAGTCCGGATCACCAACCCGACAGCACCAAAATCGTGTACCCCAGACCGACCCCGACTCTCTCACCCTGTCGGGGGGATACAAGGGGGGTCGTCCCCCCTTGCAAAATCACAGTGTCAACCGGCAAGGTCGACAACAACCGTTCCGTCGACATCTGTTCTCTGCACGACGGCCCCGGAAGCCTCCAGTAACTCGATCACCCACGGAACCGGATGGCCGAAGTCGTTGCTACCGACCGATATCACCGCCAGTTCGGCACCCGTCGAGGCAAGCCAACGGGGGTCCGAGGTGCCGCCACCGTGATGGGGAACCTTGAGCACATCGACCTCCAAACCATCCAGTTCGGCCTGGGCGACGACTTCGATGTCGCCGCTGAGCAGCATGGTCCGTGCCGGGCCGGTGACCAACAGCACGATCGACTGGTCGTTGGGAGAGACGTACCTGCGCTCGGGCCCGAGAACCTGGATCTCCACGGATCCGAGGTTTGCCCGGGTGCCCACCGCGGGTTGGAGAACCGGGATCCCGAGGCGGATCGCCTCCGCGAGGAACCGGTCACCCGACGGGGACTGATGGGGTGCGCTCCGCTCCCAGATCTCCCCGATCCCGATTCGCCCGGGCAGTGCTTCGAGACCCCCGGCATGGTCGGCGTCGCCGTGGGTCATCACCACCAGGTCGATGTGTCTCACACCGAATTCTCGGAGCCGTTCGATGAGCAACGGTTGCTCACGGCCCCCGTCAACGAGGGCAAAACGTCCCTCTCCCCCGGAGATGAGGATGGCGTCACCCTGGCCGACGTCGAGCACAGCGACTTCCCCGGCGTCGAGCCTTGTGGTTCCGGGGAGGATCACGACGACCAGGGCTCCGGCCGCCAGGAGGGTGGCCACGTCCGGCAAGCGGCGCCAGATCCGAGGGGCGATTGGAATCAGCGCCGCCCAGGCTATGAAACCGACCCAGCCGACCTGTGGCCACCCGGCCGACATGTGCGAAATGTCGATGACCAAGGACGCGACCCACTCTCCGGGTATCAGTGCGAGCGTCGGACCGGAGACTGCGACAATCCCCAGCAAAGTGGCAAGGCTCACCAGCGGAGCGGCGACCAGGTTGCTCAGTGGGCTGAGGAGCGGGATCGACCCGAAGTGCCAGAGGAGGAGCGGCGCTACCGCCAGCTGGGCCCCGAGGGTGACGGCCAGTGCCCGGCGAATCTTGCCCGGAACGCCGGGCCATCTCGCCCCGCCCACCACGCCGCAGGTGGCCATCACCGACAGCTGAAACCCTACGCTGCGGATCAGCCACGGATCATGGGCAAGCACCGCTATCGACGCCAGGGCGATCACCTGCCACACCTCGAACACCACGTCGAGCAGGCGACCGGCCAGGACGAGGCCCGCCATCGCCGACGCCCGGACGACGGACGGTTCGAAACCGGTGGCAACGACGAACAGGGGAAGGGCGAACAGCCCGAACAGGGCACGTCGTTTCGGGCCAATGCCCAGCGGAAGCGTCACCGCGGCCACGAACCCGAGGAACAGGGCGACGTTGCTCCCGCTAACGGCGACGAAGTGGGACAGGCCCGCCTTGCGCATGGCCTCGACCGTCACCTCGCTGACGCCTGAGGTCTCTCCGACGAGAAAACCCGCCAGAAGGCTTCTCGCTTCATTGCCCCCGGACAGTCGGCCGATGACATGGTGACGGACGAGGGCTCCCCCACGCAGGTAGATCCCCGCGTGGAAGTCGGTAAGAGCCATCTCGTCGATGACGACGATCTGGCGGGGCCGGCCCCCGATATTGGTGACATCTCCAGTGACCAGCCCGTCGAACCGATAGATGTCACCTGCGTTGCCGGATAGCCCGCCGAAGTCGACGAACACGCCGACGCCGTCGATCTCCCCCAGAGCCCAGTTGCCGAACTGGCCTTCACGTGAGTCGGTGATGAGTACCAACTCCGATACCAGTTCGCCATCCGGGAGAAGCGGCTCCGGTGAGAGAAGCGGTGGAGCCGCCACCAGCGCAGCGGCGAAGATCCACAGCGCTTTGCCGCGGGCGAGTTGCACCAATCCGCAGACAAGGAGGACAGCCCACCCCGGGCTCCAGCCCGTGACGGTGACTGCGGCCACTGCGGCCACGCCCGCATTGACCAGCCAGGGGCGTGAGTGGAGCGGGAGCACCCCGGCGAGGGCACTCACGGCGGCCTGATCAGATCCCTGATCGAAGCAAGCTTGGCCTCGCCGATACCGACAACGTCGAGCAGGTCCTCCACGGACTCGAAACGCCCGACCGTGTCGCGATGGGCCACGATCCTGCCGGCCAGCACCGGTCCCACCCCGGGTAGGCTCTGCAGCTCGATCTCGTCCGCCGTGTTGATGTCGATGAGCCCATCACCCGGGGCGCTGCCTCCGGTAGCATCGACGCCGGCCTCGGGCCCCGGCACCTGGAGTTGGTCTCCTTCGAAGACGGGCTGCGCCAGATTGATCAGGTCGAGCCTCGCCCCCACCCGGGCACCGCCGGCGGCATCGATGGCGACAATGACGAGTGAGCCCTCGGTCACCCACACCACACCCGGTGTCGTAACCCAGCCGGAAACATGGACGGGTACCAACACCGACCCGAGGACCTCAGGTGCACCCCGCAGCGGGGGTCCCTGGACCGGAGACAACCCGGCGTTGACTCCAATCAAGCCGCCCAGTGCGGCGCCCACCAGCGCAAGCCCGACCGCCACCGCCCTCTCGTTAGGTACTCTCCCCATTCACTCCCATAGATACAAGGCGCAAAGGCGGTGTTTAACCCCCATGGGCAAAGCGAAGATCGATATCAGCAAGTTCCGGGTGCCACCGGAGATGCAGGTCTCTCTCGACGACCACGATCCCGACTCGAAAGCCGGGTTCGCTGGCGGAAAGGATGAGGCCAACCGGGCACTGCAGGCCCTGAACGAAAAGCTGTCAGCTCTGCAGAAGCGGCTGTGGGGTGAGTCGCGACAGAAACTGCTGCTCGTGCTCCAGGCGACCGACACCGGGGGCAAGGACGGGACCATCCGCAACGTGTTCACCGGAGTCAACCCACAGGGAATCAAGGTGCACCCCTTCGGGAAGCCGACCGAGGAAGAACTGGCCCACGACTACTTGTGGAGGATTCACCATCACACTCCGGCGAACGGTCGGATTACGGTGTTCAACCGATCGCATTACGAGGATGTCCTCGTCGTCAGGGTTCGAAATCTGGTACCGCCGGAGAGGTGGGAGAAGCGATACCGGCACATCAACGAGTTTGAGCGGATGCTCACCGACGAAGGCACTCGAATCGTAAAGGTGTACCTCAACATCAGCAGGGAAGAACAGAAAGAGCGCCTTGAGGCACGTCTCGATGATCCGGACAAGAACTGGAAATTCAACAAGGCCGACCTCGACGACCGTGCGTTGTGGGACGATTTCCGCGCGGCCTACGAGGCGATGCTATCCCGGACTTCGACGGAGCACTCTCCCTGGTACGTGGTTCCTGCCAACCGGAAGTGGTACCGGAACCTGGTGGTATCACAGATCCTCATCGACACCCTCGACGAGATGGACCCCCGGTACCCTGACCCCGAGGAGGACCTGGACGGGGTTGTTGTGACGTAGTCAGCCGGAGAAGCTACTCGATATGTCGCGCGCCTCGACCTCGGCTTCGATCGCGAGGTAGGCCTCCCGGTGGCTGGCCCCTCTGATCCGTGCCACGAGGTACTGGCGGATATAGGCCGTCAGGAACCGCCGCGGGCCCCGCTCCTGCCACTGACGGGAGTGCACCATCTCATGCATGAGGAGAGCGGTGAGTTCCCGTCCTCCCCGTTCCAGGAATGCGGGGTCGACAAAGATGAGCTTCCCGATTGTCATTGCCCCGGTTTCCTTCGCCCACAGTTTCCTCATGAGCCGTGGAGCGGACATCACCGTCACGCTTTCAGGGGTGACCGGTTGGATCCTGACCAGGTAATCGGGATTTAGCGCCGTCCCGACGAAACGAGCGGCCGGCAGCCTCATCGTCCGACGACGATGTTGACCAGGTTCGGTTCGCGCACGATGACCTTCCTGATCTCATGGCCATCGATCCACTGCTGGACCTTCTCGGCCGACACTGCGAGCCGCTCGGCGTCGGAGGCGGCGATATCCGAGTCGACCTCGATCCTGTCGCGTAGCCTGCCGTTGACCTGGACCACCATGGTCACCTGGGCCCGCTCGATCAACTTCGGGTCCCATGCGGGCCAAGGCTCCAGCGCCAGCAGCGTGTCGTGGCCGGTCAGCTCCCACAGTTCATGGGCGATGTGCGGTGCCATCGGCGAGAGCAACTTCATGAGGAGCTCGGTCACCTCGACGAAGGCGTCCTTGGGAATTCCGCTGCGGACCTCGTCGACGAGATCATTGGTGACCGTCATCAGCGGCGGGATGGCAGTGTTGAAGTGGAAGTCGTCGATGTCCTCGGTGACTTTCTTCACCGCCCGGTGAGCGTCGGCTACCAGCTCCGACGCGTCGGCCGTTTCGTCGAAGCGGTCGGTCTCGGTGACGACGCGCCAGAGGCGGTCGAGAAAGCGCAGGGTGCCGTCGACCCCGTTGGTGTCCCAGGCAGCATCGTCGGTGGGCGGGCCCATGAACAGGTGATAGAGGCGGAGGGCGTCGGCGCCGTGCGACTCGAACAGGTCGAGGGGGTCGACCACATTCCCCTTCGACTTCGACATCTTCGCCCCGTCGAGAGTGATCATCCCCTGGGTGAACAGGCGCGCAAATGGCTCTTCGACGCTGGATAACCCCATGTCGTAGAGCACCTTGGTGATGAATCTCGCATACAGCAGATGGAGGACAGCATGTTCGACACCGCCGATGTATTGGTCCACCGGCATCCAGTAGCTCGCCGCCTTTGGGTCGAAGATCTGTTCGGTGTTAAGCGGGTCGGTGAAGCGGAAGAAGTACCACGACGAGTCGACGAAGGTGTCCATCGTGTCGGTCTCCCGCCGGGCTGCACCGCCGCACGCCGGACAGGTGGTATTGACCCAATCCTCAACCGCCGCAAGTGGCGATTGGCCCTTCGGGGCGTAGTCGAGAACGTGGGGCAGGACGACCGGAAGCCGGTCTTCGGGCACCGGGACCATCCCGCAATCGTCACAATTGACCATCGGAATCGGTGAGCCCCAATAGCGCTGACGGGAGATCAGCCAGTCCCGAAGCCGGTACTGGACTGTGCCTTCGCCGATGCCTTCGGCCCCCAGCCACTCGATGATTGCGGCAATCGCCTCGGCGCGCTCCAGCCCGTCGAGGAAGCCCGAGTTGATGGTCAACCCGTTGCCTGTGTAGGCCTCTCCATCGAAGTCATCGGGTGGTTGCACCGTCCTGATGATCTCGATCCCGTACTTCGCAGCGAATTCCCAGTCGCGTTGGTCCTGGCCGGGGACCGCCATAATCGCCCCCGTCCCGTAACCCATGAGCACGTAGTCGGCGATGTAGATCGGTACCTGGCGGCCATCGACAGGGTTGACCGCGTGGTGGCCGATGAACACACCGGTCTTGTCCGTGCTCGCCATCCGTTCGACATCGCTGGAACTCCCGGCCTTGCGAATGTAGGCCCGGGCTATTTCCTCCTGCTCGGCGCCGGCGATCAATTCCTCGACCAGCGGATGCTCCGGTGCCAGCACAGCGAAGGTCATCCCGAAGATGGTGTCTGGCCGGGTAGTGAACACCTCGAAGGAGTGATCGGTGCCCGCCACTTGGATCCCGAAGCTCGCGCCCTGGGATCGGCCGATCCAGTTGCGTTGCATGGTGCGCACCCGCTCCGGCCACTCATCCAGGGTGTCGAGGTCCTGGAGCAGGCGTTCGGTGTAGTCGGTGATCTTGAAGAACCACTGGGCCAGGTTGCGCCGCTCGACCTCGGCGCCACAACGCTCGCAGTGTCCGTCGACGACCTGCTCGTTGGCGAGGACCGTCTGGTCGCGGGGGCACCAGTTGACCAGTGCCTCGCGTTTGTAAGCGAGCCCGCGATCGAAGAGCTGAAGGAATAGCCACTGGTCCCAGCGGTAGTACTCCTGGGAGTGGCTGGCCAGCTCCCGGGTCCAGTCGTACATCGAGCCCAGCTGCTTCACCTGACGTGTCATCGTGGCTATCTGCGCCTCGGTGTTCTCCTTGGGGTGGGCTCCGGTGTCGATCGCTGCGTTCTCAGCGGGCAGCCCGAAGCTGTCCCACCCGAGCGGGGAGAGGACATTGAACCCGGCCATTGTTTTGTACCGGGTGAGGAGATCACCGAATGTGTAGTTGCGGACGTGACCCTGATGCAATGCTCCCGACGGGTAGGGATACATGCACAGGTTGTAGAACTTCGGCTTCGTCGTGTCGACGGTCACCTCGAATGTCTTTTCAGACTCCCAACGAGCCTGCCATTTTGCTTCGATCGCTTTGTGGTCATACGCCATGAATCGCACAGGTTAATAAGCATTTTTTTGCTGCGAATACGTCGCTCAGCAGGGAGGATGCTGACACGGACCTATGCCCTTTGGGCATGGACACGCGTAACGTCGCCAAACTCGGTAGCGTTGCGCGATGTGCCCCGGCGAGCCGGTGAGCACACATCCCAAACATGGAGGAAGAAAAAAATGAAACGTATGCGATGGTTAGCTCTCGTTTCGGTCCTCGCCCTTCTTATCGCGGCTTGCGGTGGCGATGGCGCCGGAGACGAAACGACTACCAGCGCGGGTGAGACGACGACGACAGCGGATGGCGGGACGACCACATCGGTCGATCCCGACGCCGACTTCGAAGGTCTCACACTCGATTCGGGTGGCTGTGACTACGGCGGCAAGATCGAGTCCATCGCCGCGACAGCGGAGAACGAGGTCGTGTTCAGCCTTTGCTCCGAAGACCCGGCGTTCCTGGCCAAGCTCGCGTTCATCCCGTTCGGAGTGCAGCCCGCCGAGCATCTCGAAGCAACAGAAGGCTCGCCGCTCGAGACTCCTGTAGGAACCGGTCCGTTCGTGCTCCAGGATTGGAGCCGTGGCTCGGAAATCGTGTTCGCAGCGAACCAGGACTACTGGGGCGAGGTACCGGCATTCGACACACTCGTGTTCCGTTGGAGGGACTCCAGCACGGCGAGAATCACCGAGCTGACCTCCGGTAACGCCGACATGATCACCAACCTGGCGGCGAGCGACTACGCAACTATCGAGGCCGACTCGAATTTGCAGATCCTCGTTGATGAGAACCCGAACGTCTTTTATGTCGGGTTCAACAGCAACTTCGCGCCGTTCGACGATGTGAGGGTGCGCCAGGCTGTGGCAATGGGAGTCGACAGGCAACGGATCATCGACACCTTCTATCCGGAAGGTTCGGCCGTCGCGGACTTCTTCACCCCCTGCATCATCGAGAATGCATGTGAAGGCGAACCGTTCTACGACTTCGATGTCGAAGCCGCCCAGGCGCTCCTCGCCGACGCCGGCTATGCAGATGGATTCGACACCACGATCAAGCTTCGTGACGTGTTCCGTGTCTATCTTCCCGAGCCGACGGCCGTCGCCGAAGACATCCGGGCCCAGCTGGCCGAAAACCTCGGTATCAACGCCACGATCGAAGTCATGGAATCGGGCGCTTTCCTCGAGGAGAACGCATCCGGGACACAGGAAGGCCTCCATCTTCTCGGATGGGGCGCCGACTACCCGCACGTGACCAACTTCCTCGACTTCCACTTCGGTGGAGGCAACCCACAGTTCGGTGACATGCACCCCGACATCGTCGAGACCCTCACTGAAGGCGCTCGCACGGTTGACCCGGAGGCGGCGAGGCCGATATATGAGCAGGCCAACAACCTGCTCCGTGAGCACGTCCCGATGGTCCCCTACGCCTGGGGAGCGGCTGCAGATGCAGCCTTGACCACACTCGAGAATGCATTTGTGGCCCCGGTTGGTGCGCCGCAGTTCTTCTCGATGAACCCCGGCGACGCCGACCTGGTGTTCGTCCAGAACGCGGAGCCGATTTCGCTGTTCTGCGCCGACGAGACCGACGGTGAGTCGCTATCGGCCTGTGAGCAGGTGCTCGAAGGCCTTTACGGCTATGGCCCCGACGGTGAGGTCATTCCCAAGCTGGCCACCGAATGTGCCGCTGACGACGCCGGCCTGGTCTGGACCTGCACACTGCGTGACGGTGTGCTGTTCCACGACGGCTCGACGTTGGATGCAAACGACGTGGTCGCTTCATGGACGGTCGGGCTGGATGCCTCCAGCCCTCTCCACGTGGGTAACAGCGGTGCTTTCGAGTACTTCGCATACCTCTGGGGAGCGTTGATAAACGCTGAGTGATCGTTTGACGACTCACACAAGGACAGAGGGAAGGCGCCGCGGCGCCTTCCCTCGTTCTACGCTCACCCGAACATGATCGGATACATCCTCCGTCGCCTCCTCGTCGCTGTCCCAGTCCTCGCCGGAGTGCTGGTCGTGGTTTTTCTCCTCGTAAGGATGGTCCCCGGTGAGCCCTGCACCGCGATCCTGGGTGAGCGGGCCACCCCCGAGGCCTGCGAGCGCTTCAACGAAGCAAACGGGCTCAACGAACCGATATTCGTCCAACTCGGTATCTACGCCGGCAACGCTGTAACCGGTAACTTTGGCGAGTCGATCAGGTTTTCCCGGCCCGTCAGCCAGATCATCGTCGAACGGCTGCCGGTCACCCTCGAGCTCACCATTGCAGCTCTGAGTGTTGCGATACTGATCGGGATCCCACTGGGCATTGCCGCGGCCCGCCGCCACAACAGCCCTGTGGATGTCGCCGCGATGGCCTTCGCCAACATCGGGGTATCCATGCCCATCTTCTGGTTGGGCCTCCTCCTCGCCTACCTCTTTGCCGTCGTGTTATTGGGGACGCCGTTCGCGTTACCGCCCAGCGGAACCCTGAGCCCTGGTTCCCGACCGCTTGCTTTCTACGAGGTGTGGGGCTTCGAACTGTCCGAAGGATTCGGGTCGACAATGGCGGAGTTCGTGTCCAACATGACCATTACGAACACTCTTATCAGCGCCCAATGGGAGATTTTCAGAGACGCGCTGAGACACATGATCCTTCCCGCCGTGACCCTTGCCACGATCCCGATCGCGATTATCGCCAGGATGACGCGCTCGTCGCTACTCGACGTCCTCGGGCGCGAGTACATCCGGACGGCACGGGCCAAGGGAGCGGGAGACCAGCGGGTTATTCGCCGTCATGCCCTTCGTAACGCGATGCTCCCGGTTGTGACCATCGTCGGGCTGCAACTCGGTGGGCTTCTGGGAGGAGCGGTGCTCACCGAGACGGTATTCGGGCTTGCCGGAGTCGGCACCGCACTGTTTGAGGCGATCACAGCGAGGGACTTCCCGATTATTCAGGGGTTCACCTTTGTCATCGCCACCACCTACGTTGTGGTCAATCTCATCGTCGATATCTCGTACGGATACCTCGACCCGAGAGTGAGGCTGGAGTGACGCTCCCCCCCGACTTAGGGCTTCCCGAGCCCGAGTCCCTGACCGAGCGCCCAGGAGCAATGTGGCGGATCGCCTTCAGGCGATTCCTTCAACGCAAGGTTGGAGTCATCGGGCTTGCCCTGGTGACATTCATGATCCTGGTTGCTGTTTTCGCTCCCCTGATCGCTCCCTACGATTACCAGGAAAACTTCATCGGCGAGCCCGGAGCGGAGAGATGGCTCCCGCCATGCGTCAACTTTCTCGGCTGTGAGGGGACGCAACATCTGATGGGACTCGATGGGAATGTGCGTGACTTCTTCAGCCGCGTCGTCTACGCAGCCAGGGTCAGCCTCCCCCTTGGGTTCACGACAGTTCTCATCGCCATCGTCATCGGCACCTTGATCGGAGCGGTCGCCGGATTCTTCGGAGGCTGGACTGACAACATCCTGATGCGAATCATGGACGTGGTCCTTGGCTTTCCCTCGCTCATCCTCGCAATCGCAATCGTGTTCGTCCTCGGACCGGGGATCAGGAATACCCTCCTGGCGATCGCGATCGTAACCATCCCCCAGTACGCCCGGGTGATGCGGGCGTCGGTGCTGGCGATCAAGGAAGTCGACTACGTCTCGGCCTCACGCGCCCTGGGCTCGTCGTCATGGCGCATTCTCGCCACCCGAGTCGTTCCCAACGCGATGACCCCGCTGGTTGTCCTGGGGACCCTCGGCGTCGCCACTGTGATCCTCGAGGCAGCCGCACTCGGGTTCCTCGGACTCGGTGCCCAGCCCCCTACTCCCGAGTGGGGGGCGATGCTGGCGGCAGAACGTGCCCGAATCTTCACTGCTCCCCACCTGATGATCTTTCCCGGGCTTGCCATCATGATCACGGTGCTCGGCTTCAACCTGATGGGTGACGGGCTTCGCGATGCTCTCGATCCAACCCTGAACCGATGAACGCAGCCCGTCCACTCCCCGAGGAACCGATCGACACTGATGCTCCTGTGCCGGCAGCAGCGGGTGAGCGCCTTCTCGATGTCAAAGGCCTGAGGACCCATTTCGACACCAGAGACGGGCTGGTCAAGGCAGTGGATGGGGCCGACTTCCACGTCAACCGGGGAGAGGTGCTGGGGTTGGTCGGAGAATCCGGCTGTGGCAAGTCGGTGGCGTCGTTGTCGATCATGAGCCTCGTGCCCCACCCGGGCAAGGTTGTCGCCGGGGAGATCCTGTTCGGCGGTCGCGACATCACCAAGATGAAGGGCAAGGAGCTCAGGGACCTGCGCGGAGAGCACATCTCGATGATCTTCCAGCAGCCCAGCTCGGCTCTGAACCCGGTCTACCGGACCGGGGTCCAGATTCAGGAAGTGTTCGAACTGCACCGGGACTGGAGCAACGAGGTCGAAGAACGCAAGGTCATCGAAATGCTCGAGAAGGTGGGGATACCCGATCCGAAGAGACGGGCCGAGGCGTACCCCCACGAGCTGTCCGGGGGCATGGCCCAACGAATCATGATTGCGATGGCTCTCGCCTGCGAACCCGAGCTGTTGATTGCGGATGAGCCGACCACCGCACTGGACGTCACGATTCAAGCCCAGATCCTCGACTTGATCCGTGACCTTCAGCAGACTTCGAATACGGCTGTCGTCCTGATTACCCACGATCTGGGCATCGTCGCCGAGATGGCGGATCGCGTGGCGGTGATGTACGCGGGCGAGATCGTAGAGGAAGCGGACGTCCGCACGATCTTCAAGAACCCGCTCCATCCCTATACCAAGGGCCTGATCGGGTCGATCCCGGTCCTCGGGTCGCGCCGGGAGCGGTTGGACGTCATCCATGGGGTGGTCCCCTCGATGGTCAACCTGCCTGTGGGGTGCCGCTTCGCCTCACGCTGTGGTCCAAGGATCGAACATGGTCTTCAGATCTGTACCGAAGTCGATCCCGACCTGCGCGAGATGGAGGATGCCCACAAAGTCCGGTGCTGGCTCTATTACGGCCCCGAGAAGGTCTTGGCTAGCGATGCCTGAAACCCTCGTGAGTCTCAGAGATCTGGTGAAGGAGTTCCCCGTCCGCGGGGGTGTTCTGCAGCGCCAGGTCGCAACGGTGCAGGCGGTGGCAGGGGTGAATCTCGACATAATCAGAGGAGAGACGATGGGTCTCGTCGGGGAGTCAGGGTGCGGGAAGACCACCCTGGGACGGCTCCTCACCCGACTGCTCGAGCCCACCAGCGGGACAATCGGGTTCGACGGGACCGACATCACTCACCTTTCGGGAAGACAGTTGAAGCCGTTCCGGCGGCGTGTCCAGATCATCTTCCAAGATCCCTACGGATCCCTCGACCCGCGGTCACAGGTTGGCCCGATTATCTCCGAGGGCCTGCGCCTTCACAGCATCGGCGACAAAGACGAACGCCATGAGCGGGTCAACGAGATGCTGGAGCTGGTCGGCCTTCGGCCCGCACACGCATCCCGCTATCCCCACGAGTTCTCTGGCGGCCAACGCCAGCGCATCGGCATCGCCCGGGCGCTCATTCTCAAACCCGACCTGGTGGTCGCCGACGAGCCCGTCTCCGCCCTGGACGTCTCGGTCCAGGCACAGGTGCTCAACCTGCTCAAAGAGTTGCAGTCCGAGCTCGACCTCACCCTCCTCTTCATCGCCCACAACCTCGCCGTTGTCGAGCACATATCTGACAGGGTCGCGGTGATGTACCTCGGCCGGATTGTCGAGATAACCGACCGCGACAGCCTCTACGCCAATCCGCTCCATCCCTACACCGAGGCGCTGCTTTCGGCAATCCCCATCGCCGACCCCGACCGTGCCCGGACCAGGCAGATCCTCCAGGGCGAGATCCCCTCACCGCTGAACCCTCCACCGGGCTGTCACTTCCATCCACGCTGCCCCATCGCCAGGCCGGGGCTGTGTGACGTCGAGGCTCCAGGTTTGATGCCAGGACCGGGGGAAAAGGATCATCTCGCCGCCTGCTGGCTACGGGCCGGTGATCGCGCCATCGCCGGCGTCTGAGTGCAGACACCTCCGGTTGCACAGTGCACCGGGTTGCGGAATCCGCCGAACTTTTCTGCACTGTGCCGATCGGACTGGTCCTGCACTGTGCACCGGGGGAGCGGAATCCGGTCCGGTGTGCACGGTGCAGGTGGAGGTGAATCGGTTTAGCGGACGACGCGTCGGCAGGTATCTTCTGTTGCCATGGAACGGATCGGAGTGATCGGCGGCGGGCTCATGGGCTCGGGTATCGCCGAAGTGTGTGCCAGGGCGGGGAGCGACGTCGTCGTCCATGAGATCAACGCCGAGGCTGCAGAGGCGGCCCTGGGGCGCATCGAGAAATCGCTGGCTCGAGCCATTGAGCGGGAGAAGCTGGACGAGGCCGGGAGGGATGACCTCTTGTCCCGTATCGATATCTCCACCGACATCTCCGATCAGGCCGACCGCCAGCTGGTCATCGAGGCGGCGACCGAGAACGAGAGCTTGAAGAAGGATATCTTTGCCGAGCTGGACAGGGTCACCGGCCCGGATGCGATTCTCGCATCGAACACATCCTCGATCCCGATCACAAGGCTGGCGGCAGCCACCGACAGGCCCGGGAAGGTAGTTGGCCTTCACTTCTTCAACCCGGTACCGGTGATGGCCCTGGTCGAGCTGGTGACCACCGTGCTCACCGACGACGACGCCGCCGAGGCCGTTGCCTCCTACGCCGAATCGCTGGGCAAGACCGTGATCAGGGCGAAAGATCGCGCCGGGTTCATCGTGAACATGCTGCTGATCCCCTACATGATCGGTGCCGTGCGCATGTTTGAGGCAGGGTTCGCCTCCGCCGAGGACATCGACGCCGGGATGAAGCTGGGAGCCAACCACCCGATGGGGCCTTTAGAGCTCGCCGACTTCGTCGGCCTGGACACCACCAAATACGTCGCCGATGTGTTGTTCGAAGAGTTCAAGGACCCAGCATACGCCTCTCCCCCTCTGCTCACCCGGATGGTCGAGGCAGGCCTCCACGGCCGCAAGTCAGGCCGCGGCTTCTACGACTACAGGTGAACTAGAACCTGGTCGAGTTCGGCGTGGTCGCCGGCGAATTCCTCGAAATCCGAGTAGCGGAGCTCGTCGCCGGGTCCGATCACCAAGGTGGCTCCAAGCTGGAAAGGGCGTCTGCCCGCGTTGTGCTGCCGGTTCCCTTTGGCAAGTGCTCTCGTCCCGACCAAAAGTTGCCGGGGGCTGACCAGCGAAAGTTTGCCGAGAGTGCCGGTGCCTACCAACTCCGCCGCTGATCCGTCTTCGTCGAGGAGCACCTCAAAGGGAACCGACTCATCCTCGATGAACGCTTGTGCATAGCGGCGCCCGCCGGTACCTATCGCGGTGACGTCGGCCCCGGCTGCCAGAATCTCCTGATATCTGTCACGGACCTGACCGGCCCGTTCGCGGCAGGTCAGTCAGCCGAAGTGACGGAGGAAAAGGATGACCCTGGGATCTGTCGCCCAACGGTCGCCAAGCCGATGCTCGGTACCGTCGGGGTCGACCAGATGCATTTCACCGAGGGCAGAGACGTCAAATACCATGGACCAAGCCTAGGAAGATCACGACGCCAACGTCCCGGCGAATACCTGCCATGCCAGCGCCGACTTGGCGACCAGGCTGAGCAGGATGTATGTGGACTCACCGTAGACATACTCGGCCCATTTCCCGACCCGGCGATACTGCAGGACCATCACCACCGCAAAGACGTTGAAGAAGACGAACAGGGAGAAGAAGATCCCGTAGACGAAACCCGGAGGGCTGACGTCGAAACCAGGGCTGATGAGGTAGATCGCAATCGCCACCCAGGGGACCGCTCCGGCGATGACACCGAACCAGTAGGGCAGCCAGCCGGCAACGCGCCCCGGGGACTCGTACTTCTCCTGGAGGAGTCCGAACAAGATCATCGAGGCGTTGACGCCTGCCAAGGCGATCAGAGCGGCAATGTCGGCGATACCCACCAACATTGCGATCAGAACCACCATCACCGAAGACGACAGCGAATACTCGATCCATCGGGCGTAGTTGCGCTTCTCCCCGAGATTGGCCAGATACCACCGGTATATCCCGGGCGATGCAATCAGGAAGTGAGCCCCCGCCGAGAGGAAGAGAAACACAGCGACACCCCAGGCGAGACTCAAATCGAAAAGCGGCTCGACCGCGGTCGGCTCCAGACCGGGGGGCCCGGTCATATAGGTCGCGATCACAGGAAGGGTGAAATCGGTTGCGAGCCACAGGACTGCGGCTCCCTGTGCTGCATGGAGAAACCCCATGACGATGTTGTACAGGCGGAGGCGGGAGGAAACGGACGCGGCTAAATCGCTCATATGACGTATTCGTAACAGACACCGCCTCCGGATGATGCCGCGACGAGGTTCGTCTCAGATCAGACCCATCATCTGGAGAGGAATTCCTGGTACCAGCGCCCGCTGTCTTTGATCGTGCGCTCCATCGTGTCGTAGTCGACCCGCACAATCCCGAAACGCTTCGAGTATCCAAGTGCCCATTCGAAGTTGTCGAGCAGGGACCACACGAAGTAACCGACCATGTCGACGCCGTGATCGATGGCATCGGAAACAGCCTGGATGTGGGTCTCGATGTACTCGGTGCGCTTGACATCGTGAATCGAGCCGTCCGCCTCCACTATGTCGGGGAAGGCGGCACCGTTCTCGGTGACCATCATCGGGACCGGCCCGTATTCGTCATGGACCCGGCGGAGGGTGAGAGTCAACCCTTCCGGCTCGACCCCCCAACCCATTTCGGTCAATTCTCCGGGCGGCCTCACGATCACGGCCTCGTCCGCCCCCGGCCAGGCAGGCATCCCGGGGAAGCCTTCACGGTGCTCGACGTGGTTGATGTTGTAATAGTTGACCCCGAGGACGTCGATCCGCTGAGACGCTGCGTGCAGTTCGGCAGTGTCGATTCGGTTGGTAACGCCATACTTGTCGTGATATCCAAGGATCTTCTCGGGATAACTGCCACGAAAAACGGCGTCGAGGAAGAGCTGATTGTGCACCGCATCGACCGAGTCAGCCGCCTCCCGATCCTCGGCAGAACCGGAGGCGGGGAGCGCGGGAATCACGTTGAGGACGATTCCAAGCGATGTATCACTCGAGCCACCCATCGATCTCAACTCCCCAACCGCAACATGATGCGCCAACATCAGGTGATGTGCGGCGACGAACGATGAGCCGCCATCCCTCATCCCTGGCGCATGTTCACCAGCGCTGTGCCCGAGGAAGGCGGTGCACCACGGCTCGTTGAACGTGGCGATTTGCGGGATCATGTCCCCGAGGGACTGATAGACCGCCCCCGCATACTCAGCGAACCAATCGACTGACTCCCGGTTGAGCCAACCGCCCCGGTCTTGCAGCGCTTGGGGAAGGTCCCAGTGGTACAGGGTCGCCACGGGGGTTATTCCGGCCGAGTGAAGCTCGTTGCACAAGCGGCGGTAGAAGTCGACGCCCGCCTGGTTCACCGCGCCCGTGCCCTCGGGGAGGATTCGGGCCCACGCGATGGAGAATCGGTAGGCGTTGACTCCGAGAGTGGAGAGGATGCCTACGTCCTCGGCATACCGGTGGTAGTGGTCTACGGCAACGTCACCGTTCTCCCCGTGCAGGGTCTTGCCCTCGGTGTGGGAAAAGGTGTCCCAGATGGACACTCCCCTCCCGCCCTCGTCGATCGCTCCTTCGATCTGATACGACGCTGTCGCCGCCCCCCACAAGAAGCCTTCCGGAAAGCTGGAAGCTCTGACACTCACTGTTCGAAGATCTCCTCGTTTGGCCGTTGACCCACTTTTGCACACCGAAGAGATCAATGCCCTTGAGGACGATTCTCTGTGTGAACAAGAACACGATCACCTGGATGATCGGCGCCAGTATCGAACCGGACTGGATGAGGTTCGGTTGGCTGTCGTGGAGAGAATTGAAGGTCCACAGATGACACCTGGAGCGGCCCATGGTTCGACCCGAGAGGTGTCGAGTGCGCAGAGGTAGGTGCGATCCCGCTCCCCCAATTTCACCAGCGCCATCGCCATCGCCCTGCAGGGCTGAAAACCTACCCGGCGAAGGCCACCGTTTCTCTCCCCCCGACCGGAGGGGTGAAACGGAACACGGAGCCGGACAGGGGTTGGGCGTCCAATTGTTCCCGGGTGAGGCCGGTCCGGGCCGTGGTCACGTATAGGTCGTTATATCCGGGACCGCCAAAACAACAACTCGTGACATTGGGTGCGGGCAGCTCCAACTCATCGACGACAAGCCCTTCAGGGTCATAGCGGCGGACAACGCCACCACCGAAGACTGCCACCCAGAGATGGTCTTCGACATCGATGCACATTCCGTCCGGTGCCCCGAATCCGGATTCGACCCGTGCCAGGACGCTTCGCTCTTCGAACCTCCCCGTTGCGACGTCATAGGAGAAACGGTCGATGCTCCCACTGGCGGAATCGATGTAGTACATCCAGCTTCCGTCCGACGACCAGGCGAGGCCGTTGGATATCCCAACATCGCCAAGCACCCGCTCGACTGCCAGGTCAGGGCCGACCAGGTACAGGGCCGAATGAATTCCTGAGTCGGTCATGGATCCGGCTAGTAACCGGCCCGCAGGGTCGCATCCGGCTTCATTCATCCGCCCGTCGTCATCAACCCCTGCGAACCGGGCAAGCGCGACACGCAAGTGGCCGGCATCGTCAACTGCGAACAGCTCATTCTTCCCGGTCAAGACCAGGCCACCTCGGGACCTCGGGATGACCGAGGTGACCGGACTCCCGACGTCGAGGCTCGCAACGGAAAGCGCCTCGAGATTCAGGCGGTGCACGAATCCCCTGATTATGTCGACCATGAGCAGGGACCCGGTTGTTGCTTCCCAGACCGGCCCTTCTCCCAGCTCGGCACCTGCCTCCCAGATCAGCTCGCCACCGGAGTCGAGCAGCTCCGGGGCCGGGATGGCGGCTGTCGCCCACCCATCGAGGCTGATCTCCATGGTTTAGCCCGCCTCACTCGACGCTGCCCACAGGTTGATATCGCCGTCAACGGCGTAGCGGTCGATCTCCTCGAGCTCTGCGGCGGAAAACTCGACGTAGTCCATGGCGCCGAGCGCCTCTTCGATCTGCTCCCACGAGCTGGCGCCCATCAGGGCCGAAGTCACCCTGGGATCCCGCAGAGCCCAGGCGATTGCCATCTGCGCCAACGTCTGGCCCCTGTTTCGGGCAATCTCATTGAGCTGACGCACTCTGGCCACGTTCTCGTCGTTCAGGAGGCTGGTGTCGAAAGAGTCTGCGTTAACGGCCCGGGACGATTCGGGGACGCCGTCGAGGTACTTGTCGGTGAGCAGCCCCTGGGCGAGTGGCGAGAACACGATGCAGCCGATGCCCTCGGCCTCCAGGACATCGAGCAGACCGCCCTCGATCCAGCGGTTGAGCATCGAATACGAGGGCTGATGAATGAGACACGGGGTGCCGAGCTCGCGAAGGATGGAAGCTGCTTCGGCAGTCTTCTTCGCGCTGTAGGAGGAGATACCCACGTAGAGCGCCTTCCCGAGACGAACTGCGTGGTCGAGTGCCCCCATCGTTTCTTCGAGGGGGGTCAGCGGGTCGTAGCGATGGGAATAGAAGATGTCGACATAATCGACGCCGAGCCGTCGCAAGCTCTGGTCGAGGCTCGCAGTCAGGTACTTCCTCGAGCCGAACTCGCCGTAGGGACCGTCGTACATCCAGTACCCGGCCTTGGTGGAGATGATCAGCTCATCGCGGTATGGGGCGAGATCGGTTGCGAGCAATGACCCGAAGTTTCGCTCGGCCGAGCCGGCAGGCGGGCCGTAGTTGTTGGCCAGGTCGAAGTGGGTGATTCCGTTGTCGAACGAGTTGAGAATCATCGACCGTCCCGCTTCGGTGAGCGCATCACCCCCGAAGTTGTGCCAGAGACCGAGGGAGATGCGGGGCAAGTCGAGCCCGCTGCGCCCACAACGCTCATACGGGACCTTCGAATAGCGATCATCGCCAGGTTGGTACATGTCTGCCTCCTACGCCGACACTATCGCAGGCGATACGAATGTGACCACCCGACGAGGAAAGGGGTGGCGGGGAGGCCGCTCCTCTCTCTTCATCCGTGGGGATGTGTTCGGTAGTGAGCTATTTTTTCTTACCGGGCGCGGAACCTGACTGCCGGGAGAGTCGGGCTTACCCGACACGTTCAGGTTTGCCGGCCTATGAGGGTTTGAATTGGCGCTAAGATCGTCGGCGGCCGCGCACGGACGGGTAGGCGCGGCACGATTCGTGGGTTTCTATCGGCGCGGTCATTATCGTCACGATTTCCAGTGGTCTGGCTTGCTCTGGCTTACCCCAGCACTCTGGCGATATCGCGACTGGTGTGCTGATTGTCGCCGGTGGGTACCCTCGATCTGCTGGTGCGCCGAGCCGCATCCCGCAGTCTCGGGTATTTGAACAGCTGATTCGGTTGATCTGGAGGAGAGAATAGAGCGTGAGTTTCAAAGTTGCGTTGGTTGGTGGTATTCCTGACGGTGAAGTTCCTGCTTGGGTCAATGAGCGCCTGGAACAGGCAGGGATTGACTTCGTTGCTAGGAACTGTGTTTCGCGGCAACAACTAGCAGAGATCGCTGGCGATGCCGATGTCGTCTGGACGTTGGGCAGTCACGAGTGTCTGTACGCCGAGAATCTGGATGTATTGACGCGCTGCGCGGTGATCCTGAGGACGGGCAGCGGAACCGACAACGTTCCCGTTCAAGAGGCGACTGACCTCGGCATCATTGTCGCGAACACACCGGAGGCCGTCAGCGACGCTGTATCCGACCATGCGATCGGCCTGCTGTTCACGATCATCCGACAGATCGTTGTCCAGGATCAGGCGATGCGACGCGGCCTCTGGGATCGGTATTTGGGGTGGCCGAACTGGCATCTCCATGATCAGACGTTCGGCCTGGTTGGCTTTGGGAACATCGCTCAGCTAGTTGCGCGCAAGTTATCCGGGTTCTCGCTCAAGATGATCGCCTATGACCCATACGTACCGGCAGAATTCATGGCCGAGCGAGGCGTGCGCGCCGTCAGCCTTGAGGAACTATTTGCCACCTCCGACTTTGTCTCTCTGCATTGTCCGCTCATCGACTCAACCCGTCATCTCATCAACGAACGCACGCTGCGAATGATGAAGCCCCAGGCGGTGCTGATCAATACGGGTCGCGGGCCGCTGATCGACGAAGCCGCCCTCCTGAGCGCCCTCCAGGAAGGATGGATTGCGGCTGCAGGCCTCGACGTTTTCGAGCAGGAGCCTACCCCTCAGGATAACCCGCTGCTAAAGCTCGATAACGTAGTGATCACACCCCACATCGCCGGATACAGTGACGAGTTCTGGGACAATTCTTGGTTGTTCTCGGTCGAAACCGTGATCGATATCGCCAATGGACGCATGCCCCGATCGTACGTGAATCGCGATGTGAAGCCACGCCGGGAGCTGGATGGCAGGGGAGATGGCTGAGCTGATCGGCTACACAGACAAATTGAGTGTCGCACCCGGGGATCAGATCGCCTTCAAGGTGAGTACCGATCACGCCGGTTTTGACGCGAACATCGTGCGCTTGGTCCATGCGGACGTCAACGGGCCGGGCGTGCGGATGGAACAGGTCTCGACAACTGCGCGCCATCCGGGACAGCTTCAGGAGACTGCGGCGGGTTCGTATGCCCGGATTGACGATCCCGTGCTGGCTGATCTGCGAAGCCTCACGATCCAGTTGTGGGTCTATTCCACAACGCCGGCAAAAGGGGAGCCACAGGGTCTGATCACGCGCTGGACAGGTGACAGCGGCTGGGCCTTGGTGATAGGCGAAACGGGCGAGCTTGGCTTCTGGATGGGCGCGGAGGGCGCTGTGGAACGCTGTTACACAAGCAGCCAACTACGATCGCATCAGTGGTACTTCGTCGCACTGACACTTGACGCCGAAGTTGGGCTGCTCACGCTGTATCAGCGTCCTCTGACACCGAATGCTCTGGAAACCGCGTTGGCACCCAGCAGGCATACCGTCAACAGCGAACCGTTTGCGCCAGAAGGCATTCCTCTACTTATGGCCGCTACCCATGCAGAAGTCTTCGGTGCATCTCGCCTGAGGACTTTCGGACACTTCAACGGAAAGCTTGACAATCCTCGGGTGTTCAAGGTTGCGTTGACGGCTGAGGAGGTTGAGTCCCTGTTTCGGGACACGCCGCCGCAAGCAGTCGCTCCGCAGGCTCTGGTTGCATCGTGGGACTTTTCTCACGAGATAACAGGCTCAACCCTCGTTGATGTTGGGCCGCATGTGGCGCACGGTATGGTGGTTAATATGCCGATGCGCGCGGTGACCGGCCACGCATGGGATTCGACTGAGTTCGACTACAAACGTGCGCCGTCGCACTACACCGCCATCCATTTTCACGACGATGACCTGGAGGATGCAGGCTGGGATACCAGTTTCAGGTGGCTGGTGCCGCAGGGAACCCGGAGCGGCTTCTATGCAGCGCATGTGCGTGATGCCGACGTGGAGGACTACATCCCGTTTTTTGTTCGTCCGAAGCGGGGTTCGGCAGCTGCGCGGGCCGTCGTCCTGGTATCGACGATGACATATCTCGCCTATGCCAATGATCGGATGAAGTCATTTCCAATCCATCAGGCAGGGATTACCAATCGCCCGATTGTCACAGACCCGCTCGACGAGCTGCTGGAAGCACACCCCGAATTCGCCATGTCAATCTATGACGTGCATTCCGATGGCAGCGGTTGCTGTTATTCGTCTCGGCTGCGTCCTATCCCCAATATGCGGCCCCATTACCGGATGTGGCTCGTCGGTGCTCCCCGTCACCTCGGCGCGGATCTGTACCTGATCGACTGGCTGGAAGCCAAGGGTATTGCCTACGACGTCATCACCGATGAGGATCTCCACGCTGAGGGCACTTCGCTCTTGAAGGGTTATTCCGTGGTGTTGACGGGCACTCACCCGGAATACTGGACGTCGCCAATGCTCAAGTCCCTCGAAACCTATCTGAACACGGGTGGCCGCATGATGTACCTCGGCGGCAACGGTTTCTACTGGGTGACTGCCGTCGACCCCGAACGCCCGCATGTCATCGAAGTCCGTCGCGGAACGTCAAGCACCCGTGCCTGGAATTCCGAACCAGGCGAGCAGTATCACAGCGCAACCGGTGAAATGGGTGGTTTGTGGCGACATCGGGGATTCGCTCCGAATCGAGTTGCAGGCGTTGGTTTCACCGGTATGGGCTGGGATTCGCCGACGCCGGGTTACCGCCGCCAGCCGGGAAGCTTCGATCCGCGTGCTGAGTTCATCTTCGAAGGCATTGGCAGCGATGAGACTATCGGCGATTTTGGCCTCGTGTTGGGCGGTGCAGCGGGCGATGAAATCGACAGGCTTGATTACGCGCTTGGAAGTCCACCGCACACCCTGCTGCTGGCGTCGGCCACGGATTACAGCCGTCACTACCTGCCGGTCATCGAAGACGTCCTCGAAATCTCTGCCAGCCTGATAGCCGAGCAGGACCCGAATGTGCGGGCAGATATGGTCTACTTCGAGATGCCGGACGGCGGTGCAGTTTTTTCGACAGGCTCGATTACATGGTGTGGCAGCCTGTCGCACAACCAGTACGAGAACAACGTGTCGCGAATCACAGAGAATGTGCTGAGAAGGTTCGTGTCATAGCGGCTGTGATGGTTAGGTGAGTGGCGCCTGTTCGGCAGATCGATTCAGGCCCCCGTCGACAAACCTGCGGGGCAGGTCGAGGCCGCTGTGGCCACAGAGCGAATGAGGCACCTCCGAATAGCGGTCAGGATCGGGTTGGTGCATGTCGCCTCCTGCGGACACTATCGCAGCGGAGTGCCAAACGGGTGGCGACCCACGAAGAAAGGGGCGGCGGGCAGGCCACCCCTTTCATCAACCGTGACGGATGGTGACGTAGGAGCTATTTGTTCTTGCCGGGGGCGGAACCGGAGTTGCCGGGAGAGTCAGGCTTGCCCTTCCCCTCAGGCTTGCCGGCCCAGGGAGGCTTGCCTTTACCCTCGTCTTCGAGCTCGGCGTCTCCGCCGTCGCCGTCCTGGCACAGGGTCTCGATCGTGGTGAAGTCGATCGTGTACTCACTGCCGGCTTCCCCCAGGTCCGAATCGGCCTCTTCGTCGCCACCCTTGACCTGTTGGTCACCCTTGCCCAAGTCTGACTGGGCGAGATGACGGACGACACAGCCGCGGCCGGTGCCTTCATAGAGGCTATTGAACAGTTTCATGAACATCCCGTGGTTGACCTGGCCATTGGATCCGGCAACCTCTCCCCCGGTCAGCTCGCAGACGGGTTCATCATCTTGCTCGGTAGGCTCGGCATCTTCAGCGGTCGGGAGTGCACAGGGCTCGTCAATCGACGAAATGTTCCAGAGGAACAAACCATTGATCAGGTCGTACCCGAAGCTGAAAAGTGTGTCCACCATCAACTCGCTGTCGACTCCTTCTTCCGGGACGTCGGCATCGGTCTCGGCCACGGCGATGCCGGAGCCGACGAACAAACCCATTGCGACAAAGGTGACGATGGCGGATCTTTTCAGGTTCTTCATTGCTTCTTCCTACTTGGTCCCAGCCAACCCTGTAAACGCCGGACACGGCGTTCTAGGTACGGGAACCCCGGAAGAAAGACACTGACCAGGGACCACTTGGTGGCAAACGGGTCGGATGGCATCGTCTCATCCATGGCTCCTTCTCGAACCGACCATGTTCGGCTCACCCCGACAGAGCTGGTGGTGAGGTTATACCCTTGACGGCCATGGTGTGCAGTGAGGCTTATCACAAGGCGACTACGTGGAGGTGAAAGGTTGACTCCCAGTCAGCCATTCGACCTTTGCGTGGTGGGTGGTGGCCTTGTCGGGCTTTCGGTGGCGAGGGCGGTCTCGGAGGAGTACCCCGGCGTGTCGATCCTCGTGCTGGAGAAGGAAGATGGGATCGCCAGGCACCAGAGCAGCCACAACAGCGGGGTTGTCCACTCGGGGCTTTACTACAAGCCGGGCTCACTGAAAGCACAGCTCTGCGTTGAGGGCCGCGATGCCACCTACATGCTCTGCAACGAAGCGGGCATCGCCCACGAGAGGTCAGGCAAGTTGGTTATCGCCACCAGGCCGTCCCAGTTAGCAGCACTCGGCGAATTGGAGCGGAGGGGCATCGCCAACGGCCTCTCCGGTCTCCGCCGCATCGGACCCGACGAGATCACCGAGCTGGAACCTGCCGCAACCGGGATTGCTGCACTTCATGTGCCCGAGGCCGGCGTCGCCGACTTCCCGGCCATTGCCGCCCACCATGCCTCCACCCTGCGGGCCGGAGGCGTAGAGATCGCCACCGGTGCCGAAGTCACTGCTATCGCCCATCTCACTGAGGGAGTGAAGATATCGACCACAGCGGGCGAGTATCTGGCTCGAATCCTGGTCAACTGTGCCGGACTCCATTCCGACCGGGTCGCCGTGATGGCGGGTGTGGCACCGAAGGTGCGGATCGTCCCGTTCCGCGGTGAGTATTACCAGCTATCTCCCGAAGCAGCAACGCTGGTCCGGCACCTGATCTACCCGGTCCCTGATCCCCGGTTCCCCTTTCTCGGAGTCCACTTCACGCGTCGCGTCAACGGAGCTGTCGAGGTGGGCCCAAACGCCATCCTCGGTCTCGGGCGCGAGCACTACCGAGGAACGCGCGCCGAATGGGGGGAAGTGAGGTCGATCGCCGCCCATCCCGGGTTCAGGAGGCTCGCTTTCCGACACTGGTGGTCGGGGACGAGTGAATTGCTCAATTCGAGATCGAAGCGCCTCTACGCCCGGCAGGCTCGAAAACTCGTTCCCGACCTGCGCCACAGGCACCTCCGGCAGGGGGGCGCCGGTGTCAGGGCGCAGGCCATCGACGCCAGTGGCAACCTCGTAGACGATTTCGTTATCGAGCTTGCCGGAAACACCGTGCATGTGCTCAATGCGCCTTCACCGGCAGCCACAGCAAGCATCGCTGTCGGGCGCTACATCTCCGAAAGGGTTCGGCCGCTCTTGTTGGCGTGAATGGCCACGACGTGCATCCTCCTACTCTGCAAGCGCTCCCGTGCGGCTCATCTCGTCGAAATCCTGGAAGGCGGCTGAAACTTTGACCAATACGGGATTTCCGGTAGACCTCACAACAAGCGTCGAGGAGGTCTGAACGCGTCGAGAATCGCGCATTGCAATCCGGGCCGACATCGGAGAACACGGCGAATTTTCACTCCGCAATTGACCTTGTCGTCTCCCGCCTTGGCCGCATCGACATCCTTGTAAACAACGCTGCCAGGACCAGGTTCGGCCCATTACTGTAATCCGTGAATAATGAACCAAATTAGGAGTGAATAATGAACCAAGTAGGAGTGAATAAATTGAATCAGGACGCATTGATGGCTAAAGGCCCGACTGAAGAAGGACGTTTCGCGACGAGATTACGCGAAGGTGGGTTTCTCTTAGGGAGCACGGTAAGCACGACTGACCCTTCCCTGGTCGAGTGCATGGCGCGTTCAAAGCTTGACTTTCTGATGATCGATACGGAGCACAGCCCCCTTGGCCCCGAAACGGTGCAAATGCTGGTTATAGCCGCATCAGGATCTGGAATGCCATCGGTCGTCCGCGTTGGGAGCACGATCCCCCACGCGCTGATGCAGCCTTTGGACGTCGGGGCCGCAGGGATAGTGGTACCTCGCATTAAGAGCCACGTTGAAGTGCAAGCGGTGATCGAAGCGACCCGGTATCCTCCACTCGGCCTCCGTGGCTTTGGTCCCCGTCGCGCAGCCGGGTACGGGCGCGATACTCGACTGTACGTAGATGAAGCTCGCGAACGTGTCGCGGTAATAGTACAAATCGAGACATACGAAGCAGTGGAGGACTTGGAGGCGATTGCTGGCGTCGCAGGTCTTGATGCCCTGCTGGTCGGGCCGAATGATCTAGCAGCTGCCATGGGCGTGCCAGGTGAACCTGAGCACGAGATGGTGATTGAAGTGGTATCCAAAATGAAGGTCGCCTGTGATAAGGCCGGGGTGGCAGCAGGAATCGCGGTGGCACCTAACCCCAAGATTGTTCAGTACCACATAGACTCCGGGCTTGATTTCGTGATTTCCGGAGGAGACGTGGCGTTTCTGACGGAATCTGTCGACACCTTCGTTGGCGAGGTGATGCGCGGGAGATGATGAGGGCACTCGATGCCTTGGGGAAGTGTGAGAGACTCCCCGTCGTGACGTGTGTGGGAAGTCGACTAAGTTGCGTTGAAGCTTCGGCAGGGTGCCAAACCACTGGCCACCTAAGGAAGAACCTGAAGTCAGGTCCTTTGGTTTGGTGTATGGGTGATACCGCGTCGGCCTCGTCTGCTTCTTTCTAGTGCTGTGTCCACTAACGTTCGCGCGGGTGTGATCAGGCGGCTTGTGAGGCGGGTCTGCCCCATCGTCGGCCTTTCTCGGCTCGGACTCGGGCACGTTCTCGACGTTGAGCAGCGAGCAGTTGGGGATCTCGTGCGTTGGCGTTGCGCCACCGTAGATAGGCGTGGAGTCGGCGGGTCAGTACAACATGGTTGGGATGGTTCGAGTTGTTCAACACGAACTCGCGTAACGGCCCGAAGTGGGCTTCGATCGGATTGGCCCATGAACTGTAGGTCGGGGTGAAACACAGTTCGACCTTGTTCTGCCACGCCCAGGCCCGGATTGTTTTGCCCTTATGCGCCGACAAGTTGTCCAAGATCACATAGATCCGTTTCCCGTCGGGACGAGCGGTTCGGATCGACTTCAGAGCTTGAAGCGTGTTTTCTGCCGACTTGCGTTTCCGGACCACACCCCACAGTTCGTCGTCGCCGACCGAGTAACACCCGTGGAACTGACGGACCCCATGCAGCTTGTTGTAGTTGGCCGGCTGACGTTGCGGCCCGCCTCGGGGCGCCCACGCCGAACCACCCACCGGACGGATGCTCAACGGGGCCGAACTCATCGAAAGCGAAACACCGGTCGGGATGCTGGTCTAAAACCTCCTCGATACGATCCAACTTGGCGCCACGGTCCGGATCGTTCGACTCCTTCCAGGTTTTGGTCCGCTGGAAAGTGACCCCGTGGTCGTTGCGGATCTGTCGGAGACGCTCCCTTCCCAGCTTCACCATCCGGGTGTCGTTATCAGCGAGAAACTTGACCAGTTTGCGCAGACTCCAACGGGTGAACGGCTGGCCCAACGCCTCGGGTCGGAATTTGGCCGTCTCAACAATGAAAGCTTCATCGTCAGTCGTGATCGAGGTTGACGGAATGTCGATAGTCGCGGCCGAGGACCTTGGGCTCACGCCAAATCCCATCCCAGCTTGTGTATAAAATATATAGTGCCGGCGTGCTACTATAACTCAACGCGATTCGGGATAGACAGAAGCAATTCGGAGGAAACCATGACAGGTGAGCGAACTTGGATGAATGAACCCCCCCAATGGAACACCGACGGCGACACGCTGACGATGCGCACCGGGCCCAAGACCGACTTCTGGTGCCGGACGATGCAGGACGTGATGAGCCCCCAAGAGTTTGCGGAAAAGGACCTCGAGCCACCGGAGTTCCTGGTGGACACCGGGCACTTCTACTACGAGGTGGTGAAAGGAGACTTCACACTGACCGCCCAGGTAGGAGGTGACTACAACTACCAGTACGACCAAGTGGGCCTGTATATACGACAGGACGCCGACACCTGGCTAAAGGCATGCGTCGAGGTGGTCTATGGAAGCTGGTCGCCTCGATACACCTACAGCAACCCTGCGCACATTGTGGCGTGCACTCACACCGTCGACGGCTGGTCGGGATGGTCCCCGCTCCCCGAGTCCGAGAACAACCCGCCGACCGTCTGGTTCCGGGTCACCAGGTCGGGGGACACGTTCTTTGTGGACTACTCCGAAACCGGTGAGCGCTGGGATCTCATCAAGGTGTTCTCGATGCCTGGTGCGGACGAGCTGATGGTGGGGGTGTACGCGACCTCACCTAACGGGTTCGGGTTCGATGCGCGTATCGAACACTTCTCCCTTGTTGGGGACCCCTCGTGACGGCTCTTAGGAGAAAGCAATGACCGCGATTCCCTACTACCACATCGGGATCCTTGTACCCGACCTCGACGAGGCCGTCGAACGCTTCAGCGATGTGCTTGGTGTCACCTTCGCCGACCGGGTGTATCAAGACAGCCAGCACTTCGACGACGGAGGGGTGCTCAGGGACCTCAGGCTTCATCTCACCTATTCCATTGACGGCCCGCCCTATTACGAACTAATCGAGGCGCAGGGTGACGAAGGCCTGTACAGTATCAAGCACGGAGCGGGACTTCACCACGTCGGGATCTGGGAACCCGACCCCACGGCGAAGCGCGAAGAGTATTACGCCAAGGGCATGACCCACGAGGCGACCATCTACCGTCCGGATGGCAGCATCATCGTGACCTTTTTCGACCCGGAGCCGCTAGGCGGCGTGCGAATAGAGTTCGCGAACCTCGACCTGAAGGAGGGTCACGAGTCATGGCTCACGGGAGGAGATTTTGTCCGATAGCGGGAAGGGACCCCCGTCGCTGAGGGTCCTCTATCTGCCGAGTCCCGATCCGAACTTCTCTTCGATCCCTGACGATGCGGTCAGGCTCGCTTTTGAGCGTTCGAATCGGCACGAACTCATCTTCTTCGACCACACGGTCGAGTTGGAGCCGCAGTTCGAGAACGTTGACGTGGTTATCGACATGGGTGGCTCGGTCGGTACCCGCCGGATGCTCCATGCCGCAACGTCCGCGCGTCTCTGGCAAGTGCTCGGTTACGGCCTCGACCACTTCGACCTGAAGTACTGGGCTTCGCATGGCATGGTGACGGCTCATTGTCCGGGCCCGAACAGCGCGGTTGCCCTTGCCGAGTTTGCCATGATGCAGATGCTAATGCTGGCCCGGCGATATCCGGAGGCGAGAGCGTGCGCGGATCGGCAGATCTGGTCCTCGCCCTTCGGCATGGAGCTGGAGGATAGGGTCCTGGGGCTCGTCGGCTTCGGTGCGAGCGCCCGCGCCCTAACGACCCGGGCGCTTGCGTTCGATATGCGGATCATGGCTATCGAAAAGGAGGCGGTCTCGGGCGCGGACGTAGAGCGATACCGGCTTGAGTTCATCGCCGGCCCCGAGCGGTTGCACGAGATGCTTCCCAACGTGGATTTCGTGTCCATGCATCTACCGCTCAACAACGAGACACGGCACATACTCGACGCCGACGCGTTGGCCCTACTTCCGACCTCAGCGCACGTGATCAACGTCGCGCGTGGTGCGTTAGTAGACGAGGGGGCGCTCGTGACGGCTCTTCTCGAGGGGCGCCTCGCCGGGGCAGGGCTTGACGTTTTCGGAGAGGAGCCGCTGCCGTTGTCGTCCCCGCTCTACGGCCTGCCCAACGTCATCCTCACGCCGCACGTCTCCGGCGGCACGGACGGCACGTTTCAGCGGCGCGCCTTCACCGCCGTCGAAAACTGCGATCGGGTGGCCCGAGGAGAAGAGCCCTTGCATCGGGTCATTTGACTCGCCCTCCTTGAACGAGAGTTCGCCTGGCAGATAGTCTCGTTCACTTTGTCAACAACAGTCAGTCCGAGAGGGCGGTAGTCGGCACCCGTCGCTACCGGCGCGGCACGAAGAATGCGGCCCAGCCCTGAGAACGGCATCGACATCTGCTTTGGGTGGAAGCCGCCGAGGCAGTATTCTCCGAGTTCAGTTCGAAGCCGGTCTCAGGCAGAGATACCCAGGCTGCTAAGGATGCCAGTCTTGGAGGGCTCTCTCGGCGGTGATGTTGTGCGCAGCGAGGTGAGCGGGTTGAGGGCGGAGGGACGGCTGCGCGTCCCCCTGCGGAGCTGGTAGCCGATCGATTCGATCAGGTAGTGCAGACCACTTTGCGGACCTCTCATGGGATCGGCCGGGATGCCTGGCAGCGACCGGCGACCTGCTCCGCCGCTTCTCGATCGCTCCTGCTCTCGACACGGCTATCCCGGCGACCGATGATTCGGTTGCGCAGCAATTCGAGGACTACTATGGTCCACCGGCAAGTTGTACCCTCATATCCGCATCATCGATGGTCGTTCCATGGCACGATCCGACCAAAGGCGTGGGCGGTTGAATGGGTCTCCTTTGAACCTTGGAGGATTCCAGGGTGACCCAGACGATTGAATCAGTCGACGGCCCGATCACTTCGGACCGGCTCGGCGTCACCCTCACCCACGAGCACGTGTTCGTTGACCTGAGGAAATACTTCGCCACCCCCACCGGGGTCCTGGAGCGGGCTCGAGCCCAGGAGCCGGTGCGCATCGAAAACGTCGGAGCCTGGCGCAGAAACCCGTTAGCGAACCTCGACAACCTCGTGCTCGACAACATGGAGGCGGCTATCGCGGAACTCAGCGACTTCCGGGCCAGTGGCGGGCGCACACTTGTTGACGTGACCCCCCCGGACATTGGACGCGACGTCTTGGCGTTGCGGGCCGCATCCCGTCTCTCCGGGGTCCAGATCATCGCTGGCGCTGGCCATTACATCCAGCCCTTGCACCCCCCTAGTCTCTCCGACGAGCCGGTCGAGGACATTGCGGGGCGCCTCGTGGGTGAGCTGCAAGACGGCATTGGCACCACCGGGATTAGGGCCGGAGTCATCGGCGAGATCGGTACAATGGCGCCCATTCACCCCGATGAAGAAAAAGTGCTCAAGGCCGTGGCCCTCGCCCACCAAGCCACGGGGGCCCCGGTTATCGTTCATATCTCGCCTCCGTCACCAGGCACCTGGTGGCAGGGTCATGAGGTCTTGAATGTCCTGGAAGAGGGAAATGTGCCGCTGAACAAGGTCCTCGTGAGCCATCTCGACAACGTGTTGGGATCCGGTGATATGTTCGCCCATGCTATCGAATATCACAGCGAGCTCGCTGAGCGAGGCTGCTACATCGGGTACGACGGGTGCGGCAAGGAGCACTATTTCCCGAGCGGCTCGGCGGCCGACTACCCTTCGTTCTGGTGTGTGTCGGATCAAATCCGCTCCCACGCCGTCGCCAAGCTCGTGGAGGCTGGCCATACCGACCGCCTGCTGCTCTCCCAGGACGTGTGTTTCAAGATCGAGTTGCTCCGGCTCGGCGGGTTCGGCTACGGCCACGTACTCAAGGCATTTAGCTCCAATCTCCAGGACCACGGCCTTGATGGCGCGACCATCCGACACATCCTCGAGGACAATCCCCGCGAGTTTCTATGCGGATAGGAGCAGAGACAAGCGAGTTCTCGGACCTCGTTACCGGCGTCCGCACAGGGCATTAGGCCGTAAGGCGACCCTGCATCGGGTGCCTTATCTGGCTTGGTCCGGCGCGCAAATGTAAGGATCAGGCTTTGTGCACGGGTGCCGGACTCCGTCATCTGTCGAGAAACTGAAAGCCCACGCGTTTACGCCGCGAAATCCTGCGTTGCTGAGAGAGGTCACATGCTCCTCGGAGAGGTGTCGGAGTGCCGGAGCCACTTCTGACCCTGCAAGAGACCGCCGAATACCTGCGCCTGACGCCAGGCGCTCTTTACACACAGCGCTATCGGACCAGGTCGTGGGCCAGCCAGAGCGACGGCGTCGTCTTGGGTCTCGCTACTTGCTGTTGCATCCTGGTTAGACCCGATCTCTCGCTATTTGGTTCCAGTGTCACTTGCCGGCACAGATTGCCTGCTGGACCTGCCAACACACCGTATCTGTGGTGTTATCTCGGGCGTTGCGACCATCTAGACCCACGTCCACCTATCGTTAGACCAGGAATGACGCGATCTCAACCAACTGTGACCAGGCTGACCGACGACGACGTCTACCTGTGGAACGAGGGCACTCATTACCGTCTCTACGAGAAGCTGGGCGCCCATCATGACGAAAGCGGCACCCAATTTGCGGTCTGGGCGCCCAACGCCGAGCGGGTCTCGGTCGTTGGCGATTGGAACGGATGGAACCCGGACTCCGACCCGCTCCAAACACGGGGCGACTCCGGGATATGGGAAGGCTCCGTCGCGGGTGCAGGGCTGTCCCAAACCTACAAGTACCACATCGTCAACGGCACCTTCAGTGTCGACAAAGCCGATCCATTCGGATTCCATCACGAAACCCCGCCACTCACGGGTTCGAGGATCTGGAATCTCGACTACGAATGGGCCGACGCAGCATGGATGGCCGGTCGCGACGCGGTGAACAGCCTGACTGCTCCAATGAGCGTTTACGAGGTTCACTCCGGCTCGTGGCGCCGGGACGGTGACGGGCGACAGCTCACCTACCGCCAGCTCGCCGAGCAGTTGCCCGACTATGTGGCCGGTCTCGGCTTCACCCATGTCGAGCTCCTACCCCTGATGGAGCACCCGTTCTACGGCTCGTGGGGCTACCAAACCACCGGCTATTTCGCACCAACCAGCCGATACGGCACACCTCAAGACTTCATGGCCCTCGTTGACCGATTCCACCAGGTTGGTATCGGCGTGATCCTCGATTGGGTGCCCTCCCACTTCCCGACAGACGAGCACGGCCTGGGGATGTTCGACGGAACCCATCTCTACGAGCATGCGGACCCGAGGCAGGGGTTCCAGCCCGATTGGAAGACCTACGTCTACAACTACGGTCGCAAAGAGGTCCAGGCGTTTCTCATCAGCAACGCACTGTTCTGGCTGGATCGCTACCACATCGACGGGTTACGGGTCGACGCGGTGGCCTCCATGCTGTATCTCGACTATTCCCGGGAAGACGGGGAGTGGATAACCAATGCCCGCGGAGGCAGGGAGAACCTCGAAGCCATCGGTTTCCTGCAGAAACTCAATGAGACCGTCTATGACGCCTACCCGGGCACCCAGACAATTGCCGAAGAGTCGACCGCATGGCCGGGCGTTTCCCGCCCCACCTTCCTCGGCGGGCTCGGGTTCGGGCTGAAATGGGATATGGGTTGGATGCACGACACTCTCGAATACATGTCGAAAGAGCCTGTGCACCGCAGCCACCATCACCACGAGCTGACCTTCCGTGCCGTCTATGCCTTCAGTGAGAACTTCATGCTCCCCCTCTCCCACGACGAGGTCGTCCACGGCAAGCGCTCCCTGCTCGAGAAGATGCCCGGTGACGACTGGCAGAAGTTCGCCAACCTCCGCCTGCTGCTGTCGTCGTTGTTCACCCAACCCGGAAAGAAACTCCTGTTCATGGGTGCGGAGTTGGGCCAGCGCACGGAATGGGCCCACGAAGGCCAGCTCGATTGGGGCCTCCTCGATCACGACTCGCACAAGGGAATCGCGCGGCTGGTCGGCGACCTCAACCGCATCTACCGGGAGGAGAAGGCGCTCCACGAATTCGACTGCGAGCCGGGTGGATTCGAGTGGGCGGTTCCGAACGACTCGGCGAACAGTGTTATCGCCTACTTCAGGCTCGGGTCCGACAACTCACCGGTCCTGGTCGTGCACAACATGACCCCGGTGCCCCGCCACGGATACCGGATCGGCGTTCCCGACGCAGGCACCTGGGATGAGATCCTCAACACCGATGCCGAAAACTACGGCGGCTCCGGCCAGGGCAACCTCGGTGGCGTTGGCACCGGCCCTCTCCCCGTACCGCACCACGGCCGGCCCCATTCGATCGACCTCACGTTGCCACCACTGGCAACGGTGGCTTTCCGCCATCGAGCCGGCTCAAATGCCGGTGCGCTGGCAGCGGCGGAGGAGGTCTGAAGATGAGTAGACCGGAGCCGACTACCAGACGCGTCGTCATCGAGTCGATCACTCCGACCGTCGACCAGGGGCGCTTCCCCTCCAAGTCGACTGTCGGCGACCGGGTTGAGGTGGAGGCGAAGATCTTTGCCGACGGGCACGATCTAGTCTCTGCCGCATTGCAGTACCGCAAATCGCCATCCCGTAGCTGGTCGGTAGCGCCGATGGGATTCGTCGACAACGACAGCTGGAGCGGCGAGTTCACACCTGTCGAAATGGGCGCATGGCAGTTCCGGGTGTCTGGGTGGGTTGACAACTTTCGAACCTGGACCGAGGGCCTCGCCAAGAAGGCGGCCGTCGGCGTCGTCACCGATATCGACCTCGACATCGGATCCGCACTGGTCATGGCTGCGGCGGGTCGAGCGAAAGGGAAGGCCGCCAGAACCCTCGCGCAATTTGCCGGCCAGCTCACCGAGCCTGCGGTAGAGCTCTCCGGGAGAACATCGATCGCCGTTTCCGACGACCTGGCCGAGCTGATGAGAGCGAACCCAGATCGGAGCAGGGCAACGGTCTCCGAAACGTTCGAATTGTCCGTGGATAGAGAACGCGCTGCCTTCTCGACCTGGTACGAGCTGTTCCCCCGTTCCTGGGCAGCCGTGCCCGGGGAGCACGGGTGCTTCGCCGATGTGGTGAAGCAACTCGACTATATCTCCGGAATGGGATTCGACGTCCTCTACCTTCCCCCGATCCACCCGATTGGTGCCACATTCCGCAAAGGGCCGAACAATGCCCTCAAAGCCAGGCGCGGAGATCCAGGGGTCCCCTGGGCGATCGGCTCCGAGTTGGGAGGACACACTTCGTTCCATCCCGAACTGGGCACTCTGGAGGACTTTCATGACCTGCTTTCGGCGGCTGGAGAAAAGAGCATCGAAGTTGCAATGGACGTGGCGCTGCAGTGCTCGCCCGATCACCCCTGGGTCAAGGAGCATCCGGAATGGTTCCGGCACCGGCCCGACGGGACTATCCAATATGCCGAGAACCCACCCAAGAAGTACCAGGACATCTACCCGATCGACTTCGAGACGTCCGATCCGGACGGGCTGTGGGAAGGCATCAAGGCGGTGTTCGACTTCTGGATCGAACAGGGCGTCCGCATCTTTCGGGTCGACAACCCCCACACCAAGGCCTTCCCGTTCTGGGAGTGGCTGATCTCCGAGCTCCGCTCCGAGCACCCTGACATCATCCTTCTTGCCGAAGCCTTCACCCGCCCAGCCGTAATGCACCGGTTGGCCAAGGCCGGGTTCAACCAGTCGTATACCTATTTCACCTGGCGCAACACCCGTCATGAGATCACCACCTACATGCGCGAGCTTGCAGAGGCCCGCGACTATTTCCGCCCCAATTTCTGGCCGAACACCCCCGACATCCTCCCTGAGATCCTGCAGACCGGGACGCGAGCCGCGTTCATCTCGAGATACGTGCTGGCTGCCACCCTCAGCTCAAACTGTGGAATCTACGGACCCGCCTACGAGCTCATGGAGCACAAGCCGTTGCGCCCCGGGGCCGAGGAGTACCTCGAGTCGGAGAAGTATCAGATCCGCACGTGGGATCTGGATCGGGCCGACTCGCTTGCACCGTTGATCACGCAAGTGAACAATGCCCGGCACGCTCACCCGGCTTTGCAGCGCAACGACAACCTGCAATTCCATGACGTCGACAATGAGATGATCATCAGCTACTCGAAGCGGGCCGGAAATGATGTGGTGCTGACGGTGGTCAACCTCGACCCGCACCACACGCAAAGCGGATGGGTCGACCTCGACTCCGGCTCGCTCGGTCTGGACGACGATCGATATCAGGTACGCGATCTGCTCACCGATCGGATCTATCAGTGGAGCGGCTCACGAAACTTCGTGCGCCTCGATGTGTCGGGAATCCCGGCGCACATCTTCTCCTTCCTCCGTCAGACTCGAACCGAAAGGGATTTCGACTATTTCTCCTGAATCACCAGGGTGGTATCACGACGCCATCATCTATGAGGTCCACGTTCGCTCCTTCCGCGACGCAAACGGAGACGGGATCGGGGATTTCCGCGGGTTGACGAGCAAACTCGACTACCTGCGCGACCTGGGTGTGACCGCCATCTGGCTACTGCCGTTCTACCCCTCCCCGCTACGCGACGATGGCTACGACATTGCTGACTACCTGTCGATCAATCCCTCATACGGGACGATGCGCGATTTCAAGCGTTTCCTCAGTGAAGCCCACGACCGTGACCTGAAGGTGATCACCGAGCTTGTTATCAATCACACTTCCGACCAGCACCCCTGGTTTCAACGAGCCCGCAGGGCACCCGAAGGGAGCCCTGAACGGGATTTCTACGTTTGGTCCGACACCACCGACCTCTATTCCGATGCCCGCATCATCTTCCAGGACACCGAGAATTCGAACTGGACCTGGGACCCTGTTGCAGGGGCATACTTCTGGCACCGGTTCTTCTCCCACCAGCCCGACCTCAACTTCGAGAACCCCGCAGTTCACGACGCCATCTTCGAGGCCCTCGACTTCTGGCTCGATCTCGGTGTCGACGGGCTGCGACTCGATGCCATCCCGTACCTGTACGAGCGGGACGGCACTATGTGCGAGAACCTCGACGAGACCCATGCCTACTTGAAGAAGCTGCGCGCCCGGGTCGATTCAAAGTACGAGGACAGGATGCTGCTTGCCGAAGCCAATCAGTGGCCGGAGGACTCAGTCGCATACTTCGGTGACGGGGACGAATGCAACATGTCCTTCCACTTCCCCCTCATGCCGCGCATGTTCATGGCGTTGCGGATGGAGAACCGATTTCCCATCATCGACATCCTGGAACAGACCCCGGAGATACCCGACGGTTCGCAGTGGGCAATCTTCCTCCGCAACCATGACGAGCTGACACTGGAGATGGTCACCGACGAAGAGCGCGACTATATGTACCGGGTGTATGCGGGCGACCCCCAGATGCGAATCAACGTAGGTATCCGCCGTCGCCTCGCCCCGCTGCTGGGCAACAACCGGCGTGAGATCGAACTCATGAACGGGCTGTTGCTCTCACTGCCGGGATCGCCGGTGATCTACTACGGCGACGAGATCGGCATGGGGGACAACATCTACCTGGGAGACCGCAACGGGGTGAGGACCCCGATGCAATGGTCTGGTGACAGAAATGCCGGATTCTCCGAAGCCAACCCGCAGCGGCTCTACTTTCCAGTCATCACCGACCCCGAGTACCACTACGAGTCGGTCAACGTTGCCATCCAGGGGGACAATCCAAACTCGCTGTGGTGGTGGATGAAGCGGGTTCTCTCCATTCGGAAGAGCCTTCCTGAGCTGTCGCGAGGACGCCTCGAGTTTGTCAGCTCCGACAATGCCAAGGTCCTCACCTTTCTCCGGCGTCTCGAAGACCGGTCGGTCCTGGTTGTCGCCAACCTTTCCCGCCATGTCCAGCCGGTCACTCTGGAGCTCGAAGAGCTGGCCGGTCATGTCCCGGTCGAGGTCCTGGGCCGGGCACGTTTTCCCGAAGTCGGCGAATCTCCCTACACCCTGACCGTGGGGCCCCACGAGTTCTACTGGTTTTCGATGGAGCCAGCCGAGGCGGAATCCCATCCCGAAGAAAGACTCAGGATCAACCTGCGCGGCCCTCTCGACGGGATCTGGCGGGCGCGTGGGCAACTGCAACGGGCACTGGTGGACGACATCTCACATCGTCGTTGGTTCCGGTCCAAGGCAAGGACAATCCGGGAATCTGAGCTGGTGGATTTACTCGAGGTTCCAGGCTCGGACGGTCGGGTCGCAATCCTCAGGGTCGACTACATGCACGGTGACGATGAGTTCTACGTATTGCCGCTGGCGGTGGCGACCGGTGTCGAAGCCACACGCGTCGAAACGGATTTGCCCGAAGCGATCGTTGCCGTGATCCATGTCCCCGGTGAGGAAACCGACTCATACCTCTACGACGCCATGCACGACGAGAGCTTTTCGCGGTCTCTTCTCCGGCTGGCGGCAAGCAACCGGAAGGTAAAAGGGCGACGGGCCAGCCTCTCCTCGGGTTCCATCCCCCGGTCCCGGGTTGCCGCCCAGGGAATGGATGAGGTTCCCGTGCGCTTCGCCGGTCTCGATCAGACGAACTCGTCGGTGTTCTTCGGCGACCGGCTGATGATGAAGCTATTCCGCAAGATCGAGCCCGGGCCGAATCCTGAGGTAGAGGTGGGTCGTTTCCTCACCGAAGAGGCACGGTTCCCCCACACTCCTGAAACGCGAGCACTGGTGGTTGCCGAGGTCGATGGAAAGACGGCGGCGCTTGCCTTCTTCCAGCAGTTCGTCCCCAGCCAGGCCAACGCCTTCGAACACGTATACGGGAATGCCCTGCTTGCCCTGGAGACCGTGTTTGCCCGATCCGATGACCTGGGTCCTCCCCCAAGCCCGAAACACGCCCTCGACGTCACTGAGGTCGATCTCGACAGGGGACGGCAGTTCATGGGGCCGTTGCTCGCAGACGCACGGCTGCTGGGCGAGCGCACCGGCGAAATGCATCTTGCCCTCGCATCGAGACCCGACGACCCCGTCTTCGGGACCGAATCGATCTCGACCCTGCAGATGCGCTCGGTGTACCAGTCGATCCGATCAACGGTGAAGACGAGCATCGGACTGCTTCGTCGGCGCCGGTCACACCTGCACGAAGACGATGCCGAAATGGTCGATGATCTGATCAGTCGTGAAGCCGCCATCCTCGACCAGATCAAAGCGGTGATGTCCGAGAAGATTGTTGTCGACCGGATCCGAATTCATGGCGACTACCACC
This sequence comes from Acidimicrobiia bacterium, assembly GCA_050329555.1. Taxonomy (GTDB): domain Bacteria; phylum Actinomycetota; class Acidimicrobiia; order Spongiisociales; family ZC4RG35; genus MA-ANB-1. The sequence goes on from JBHJOQ010000077.1 coordinate 61,020, forward strand.
TCGGACAGGTTCTCTACACGGGGAAAGACTTCGTCATTATCGACTTCGAGGGCGAGCCGCAGCGACCGTTGTCGGAGAGGCGCTTGAAAAGGCTGGCTCTGCGCGATGTCGCCGGGATGGTTCGATCTTTCCACTATGCGCTGCTGATGGCGTCCCGCCAGATCGACAGGTCGGGCTGGGACGACGGGAGGCGCCAGCATCTGTTCGACTGGACGCAGGCGATCCACCGATGGCTAACTGCCGAACTCGTCGCCGGATACCGAGAAGTGGTGGACGGGTCTTCGATCGTCCCGGCCGATCCCGACCAGTTTCGCGAGCTGCTCGATGTCCTGATAGTAGAGAAGGCCGCCTACGAGTTGGAGTACGAGGTGAACAACCGCCCGGACTTCGTCAGCGTGCCGCTAAGCGGAATCCTCGACACGCTTCGCTGAAGTAAGAACGACTGTCGAGCGCGTCGGCAACACCAGCGCTCCGTCCACCTGGGTCCCCGCCTCGCGGTCACCACTGGTGTCGACGACAACCGACCAGTCGTGCTCCAAAGTCATCGGTAGCTTCCAGTCGAGCTCTTTGTCGTTGGCGCTCATGATCACCATGAATGAGTCGTCCTTTACGTGTTGACCACGGAGATCGCGTCCCCTGATGCCGTCGCCGTTGAGGTACATGCCCAGCGAGCGCCGGTGGCTCGTGTTGAAATCCTCCTCGCTCATCTCCTCGCCGTCGGAGCGGAACCAGGCGATGTCGACGGTTCCTCTAATCGGCCGACCCTGGAACCAGCGTCGCTGGCGAAAGATTGGATGCTGCTGGCGCAGCGCGATCAGGCGGCGGGTGAAAGCGAGGAGATCTCGGTCGACATTTTCCCAGTTGTACCACGAGATATCGTTGTCCTGGGCGTAGGGGTTGTTGTTGCCAACCTGAGTCCGACCCATTTCGTCGCCCCCCAACAGCATTGGCACGCCTTGGGAGAGAAGAAGGGTGGTCAGAAAATTGCGCTGCTGGCTGCGGCGGCACCGGCAAACATCCGGGTCGTCACTGGGACCCTCTGCCCCGCAATTCCAGGAACGGTTGTGGTTTTCGCCGTCGCGATTGTCCTCGCCATTCGCCTGGTTTTGTTTCTCGTTGTAAGAGACGAGGTCCTTGAGAGTGAACCCGTCGTGGGCGGTGACGAAGTTGATGCTGGCCACGGGTCGCCTGGTGTCAGCCTGATAGAGGTCGGAGCTGCCGGTAAGCCGGGAGGCCAACTCTGCAACAGACGACGGCTCCCCTCGCCAGAAGTCGCGCACCGTATCTCGATATAGCCCGTTCCATTCCGACCAGACCGGCGGAAAATTCCCAACCTGATAGCCCCCTTCCCCAAGGTCCCATGGCTCCGCGATCAGCTTTACCCGGCTGACGATCGGATCCTGCTGGATGATATTGAGGAACGCAGACAGCCGATCGACTTCGTAGAACTGCCTGGCGAGGGTGGCTGCCAGGTCGAACCGGAACCCGTCGACATGCATCTCGGTGACCCAATACCGGAGCGAATCCATAATCAGTTGGAGACTGTGCGGGTTGCCTGCGTTGAGGCTGTTACCAGTGCCTGTGGTGTCGAAATAGTGACGGGGGTCGTCTGGAACCAGCCGGTAATAGGCGGCATTGTCGATGCCCTTGAACGACAGCATCGGGCCCATGTGGTTGCCTTCGGCGGTGTGGTTGTAGACGACGTCGAGGATCACCTCGATACCCGCCTCGTGTAACGCTCTCACCATCGACTTGAACTCTTCGACCTGCTCGCCCTGGCGGGCGGCATATCCGTTGTGCGGGGCAAAGAAACCGATCGAGTTGTAGCCCCAGTAGTTGCGGAGGCCTTGTTTCACCAGGTGCGAGTCCTGAACGAACTGGTGGACCGGCATCAGTTCGACGGCGGTCACCCCGAGTTTGGTGAAATAGTCGATGATGACCGGATGGCCGAGGCCTTCATAGGTGCCGCGGAGGTGCTCAGGAATTTCGGGGTGCTTCATGGTGAGACCTCTGACATGGGTCTCATAGATGATCGTCTCGTGGAGGGGTGTGGTCGGCCGGTGGTCGGCACGCCAGTCGAAATAGGGGTTGTGCACGACACTCTTGGGCACATGCGGTGCGCTGTCGGTTTCGCTGCGGGTGTCGGGGTCTTCGAGGTCGTAGCCGAAACATGCGGGGTCCCAGTCGACGCTACCCTCGATTGACTTCGCATACGGATCGAGGAGCAACTTGTTCGGGTTGCACATGAGGCCCCGGGCGGGATCCCACGGGCCTTTCACCCGGAACCCGTAACGCTGGCCCGGTGTGACATCGGGCAGGTAGCCGTGCCAGACATAGCCGTCGACCTCTTTGAGGGGAACCCGGGTCTCGGCGCCATCGGCCTCGAACAGAGACAGGATCACCTTGTGGGCGACCTCGGAGAAGATGGCAAAGTTGGTCCCCGCACCGTCATACGTGGCCCCGAGGGGATAGGCGCTCCCGGGCCATAACTCATGCTTAACAGGCAATATTGCTCAATTCTCTCTCGATTATTCAGACGCGACGGTAGAACCCGGCCGGTTTCCTCCCGGGACCCGACGGACGGGCGCCAGAACCTGCATCCTGGATGCAAACAGTATCGCCATCCCGGTCTAGATGCGTAAATCCGGGAGGTTGTTGACGCGGTGGCGGTGAGCCTCCCTGGTTGGGTGGTTCTTGCACAAAACACGAACCAAAAGAGGCTCAACGAGAGAATTGAGCCGGTCATCTTGATAGCTCTAATTGGACGGTGCGTACTCGAGCTCTGGGTGACTCGAGTGGTGAGGAAGTTCGAAGCAGTCTGACTGGCGCCGACCTCGGAAGGACCCTATTGGGCAGTAACTCTCCAGACGGGGATCTCTTCGGTCACTCCCCTCAGGACACCACTGATCTTTTCGACTCGCGCATCGGCGAGCAGTGCCGCCACGCCGTCGACGTCGGCCACATCCTGGGTGATGAGAACTTCGCTCGCCTCCGCCAACTGTTGGGTCCGGGCTGCGATGTTCACATTCTGCCCGAAATAGTCGAGCCTTTCGTTGAGATTGACGGCGATCGAATGGCCGCGGTGCACACCCACCTTCAACTCCAACTTGTCCGCGCTTCCCGTCGCGATCTCTCCGATGTCTTTGACCATCTGAAGAGCTGCTGTCACCGCGTCGACCGGAGTTAGGAACGTGGCCATGACGGCGTCGCCAATCGTCTTGATGACGACGCCATTGTGATGTGAAACTGCGTCGGCGATCACGCCGAAGTGGCCTCTCACCACGTTGTAGGCGGTCACGTCGCCGATCTCGTCATACATCGAGGTCGAGTTCTTGAGATCGGTGAACAAAAAAGTCAGGTCGGCGACCGTGAGTGCTTCTTCGTCGCCCGGGGCTTCCGATCGGAACAACGCATGAAACGTGGACGAATGAAGGATTCGTTTGGCGGTGAGGGGATTCGACCACTCGATGCTCCCGAGGAAATCAGCGGCAAAGTTCGGCGGGTATCTCACGATCTAAATCGGCCGTCGATGTGTTGAGTCGTTTCTGCAGGTGAGGTCGAGGAGGGTAGGTCCGATCAAGTGAACCGCTAGAAAAAGAATCGTGCCGACCGGGGTTTCGATAGGAACTGCAGATGTGGCGATGCCGGGATGCTCGAGGCCGTCATCGCCGATGGGCAACAGGTATGACCTATCCGATTTCTCCCCGTCCGGACGGACAAAGAAGGCGAAGGATGTTGACCAGTCACGAATCAACAGCGTTCCGTCGTCCAGGTCGACGGTGACCTCGATGGCCTCGCCCGGTTCGAGATATCGCAGGGCCAGCGTGGCCTCTCGCAGGAAGTCTCCAGTCGCGAGGTCCCCGACTCTCGTACTGGCGGATCGGCTGTACTGAAACTCAAACAGCAGTTGTTCGGCCGTTAGGTCATCGGGGTGATGGAAAATGATCTCACGAACTGACGAGTCAACAGTGAAAACTACCTGGATTACGTCATCGAGACGCGACTGATTCTCCATGTCGCAGAGGGTGCAGTGGAAGTGGCCGTCCACCTTGTCGAGGTGCCGGAAGCTTTTGAAGACATTCCCACAGGAAACGCAGACAATGTTCCACTCCATCTGAAACAACCCGGCCTTGGTTGCGTGCAGAAACAGGTCGATGCTCTCGGACTCTCCAACGCCGCGTGTGGCGCCGTATTGGAGCGGGTTGACCCGGAACAGCTCAGGATCTGTCGCGGTTCGGATGAATGCAGCGAATTGCTCGACCCGTTCGTCGCCGATGCCGGCCGACGTGAGGCTTGACAGACATCCCGTGAGACGTGCCTCATCAATCGCAAAACCCGACTGTTTACTCATGTACGGCATGGTCACAATTTTGCAGCCAATGGCAACGAGATAACCAGGTTTGGACCACAGCCCTCGGGGAACCAAAACATGGTCGCCATCCTGGCATGCCCGGGACTTGTGTGCCGATGCGGTCTAGGTGGTCTGTGATCGAACTACCAAGCAAGTCTGACGGCCGTATCGACTTCAGGTCGGAATCGGCAGGGCGACATGAGGTCTGCCTATCAATGGACCACGGCATGATGGGGTGAATGGAAAGTCTCATTGTCCTGGCCGGTCTTATCGGCCTGGTCTTCGCGATCGTCAATCTCATCCGCCCACTCGGTCGGCTCGGTGTGGTCAACCGGCAGCGTGCGGGTGCGCTGCTGGCTGTCTCCTTCGTCACGATCCTGATCGGCGGCGCAATTGCTCCTGCTCCGTCCGCCGAAAGCGAGGTGGATGCTGCTGCCACCACCGTTGACGCGTCCACAACGGCGCCGTCGACAGCATCCGAAGTCCTGAGTGGCCCCGTCATCCTGGCACCACCCGCAGCCGGGCCGTCTGGAGATCCGGACCAGCCGGGCCCGGTCGGAGCGGAACTCGTGACGGTTCTGTCCATTATCGACGGCGACACTTTGACCGTCGCCCTCGCCGCCGGTGGAAATGACACCGTCCGCCTGGTCGGGATCAACACCCCGGAGTCTGGGGAGTGCTTTGCCGATGAAGCCACAGCAGTGCTGAACGCGCTGGTCCCGCCCGGGTCGCAGTTAGCGATGACGGTCGACGTTTCCGACAGAGACCGGTTCGACCGGCTCCTTCGCTATCTTTGGGTGGGTCAGATGTCGGTGAACGAGGAGTTGGTGCGGCGAGGGGCAGCCATAGCACGAAGATTCCCGCCCGACATCGCGATGGCCGACCGGTTCGAAGCTGCCCAGGCATCTGCGCAGTTGGCGGAGTTCGGCCTGTGGGCACCCGAGGCTTGCGGCCCAGGCTGAGAGTCGGAGCTACGCATCCTCGAAGTCTTCTAGGACGCACCCCGAAACCCGGCGGCTGGATACTGAAGGATGATTCCGCCTGCCACACCACATCGGCAGGTAACTGTTGTGGCCTCTGTTGCTGATGGCAGGGCGCCATTTTTTTTAGAGTGGAGCTGAGGGGATTTGAACCCCTGACCCCTTGACTGCCAGTCAAGCTCAAGGGGTTTCGACTTCCTGGGAGAACCTAGAAATCTGGCCTCTGAACAGGACTTTTGTCTCGCGCTGACTCTTGGCGTTTTCCGGCATTTTTCATTCTCCCGCGGACTCTTTGCGGACTCTCGCCATCCACCGGAGAGGGTCCGGCTTAGCACTCAGCGTCGAGGCTGCGGCGTGTGCTCTAGCTATTGGCTCTGCTGGATCGATCCTCGCAGATCCTTCATCAGCAGGTAGAGGTGGTGCGGGTTTTCGGGCAACGGCTGGAACCCCCACCTTTGGTAGAACCGTGCAGCCGCCTCGTCCTTAGCGTGGACCAAGACCGCCCGCCCTCCAATCTCGTCAGCAGCTGCGGCGCAGCGAGCCAGAGCATCCCTGAGGAGATCGCCACCGATCCCCCTTCCTTGCTCTGATCGGTCGAGCCCAAGGCGAGCCAGCAGTATCACTGGTATCGGTCGATGGCGAGGGAGCCCCGCGCCGAGCCTGGGCGCCGCCTCTGCCTGCTCAATAGCGTGAGGAGCCAAGGTGTAGAAGCCAACCAGATGTTGGTCTCGCTTGAGTATGTATGTCACCGAAGCACCTGCTCGCTGGTCCGATAGGGCGAATTGCCGTAACCACTCACTGAGAGCAGGAGCGCCGCAGTCGAACTCGTTGAGTTCGTCGGTGGATTCGAGCCTCCGAACAGGTCGGAGGTCGCTCAAGCCTGTGGAATACGACT
>JBHJOQ010000122.1:0-6147 GCA_050329555.1 Acidimicrobiia bacterium
CCACCGTCCGGCGAGAACCTCGATCGCCTCCGTCAGTTCGTCGCCGCTCATGGATCCCGACGCGATGGTGGCGACGCCACTGCGGCCAGGGCTGAGGTCGAATAGAGTCGGACCGTCGATCATCAACTGGGCAAGGGTCTTCGTTCCCGGGAGACACCGTGTGCGAACATCGACGATCAGGGCGGTCCCCGCCGCCAGGGCCAGCCCGATCGGGCCAATCCACGAAAGGACCGGGTCCTCGGCGTGGATGCCCAAGATCTGTCGTCTCCTACTCCCCATGGCTCGAAGGTATGCGGTGCCCCCGTCGACTGCAAGGGGGTTGATGTCACCGGAACCCGGCTAACTTGAAGACCGTGACCGAAGCAGCGTTCTTCGACCTCGACAAGACGATCATCGCCAAGTCATCCACCCTCGCGTTCACCAGGCCACTGTTCAAGGCGGGGATGCTGAACCGGAGGACATTGGCGAAGGCGGGCATCGCCCAGGCCTACTACCAGCTGTTCGGCGCCGACCACGATCAGTTGGAGCGGGTCAAAGCCGAGATGGCATCGTTGACCGCCGGATGGGACCGCGACGAGATCGTCGCCATGGTCGAAGAGACCGTCAGCGGGATCGTCCCGCCCCTCGTTTTCGCAGAAGCCCTCGCCATCATCGACAACCACCGCGGAAAGGGAAGACGGATCATCGTCGTCTCGTCGAGCCCCGAAGAGATCGTGCAACCTCTCTGCAGGTACCTCGCCATCGATGAAGTGATCGCCACCCGCGCCGAGGTGGGGTCCGACGGGAAATACACCGGTGAGATTGCCCTGTATGCATACGGGCCGGGGAAGGCCATGGCCATGGCCGAACTTGCGGAGCGGGATGGAATCGACCTCGCCGCCTCTTACGCATATAGCGACTCCGCCACCGACATCCCGATGCTCGAGCTTGTCGGCCACCCGGTGGCGGTCAACCCGGATGCCGAATTGGAGAGGCACGCCATCGAGCAGGGCTGGGAAATGAGGACGTTCGTCAACCCGGTGTCACTACGCGACCGGCTCAACGAGTCGAAGCTGCAGGGTGCGGCTCTGGCCGGCGGATTCGCCGCCCTGGTGACCTACTGGGCGCTCAGAGGGCGTCGCTCCTCTCGATAGCGACCAGTTCGATCCCCGTCGCCCTGAGTTGTTCGACCCATTCGGCCACCGAGTCGGCCCCGTCGAAGTCAGACACCACAGCTCTATGCATCGAGAGTCCGGCGACTTCCCATACCCCGCTGCGGTCGAGTGATCCGGTGACAATGCCCGCCCGGGTTGTCTTGAGCGCATCGGTGGCCGGAGCAACGATCACCGCGGCCCGGGGCGCGTCCGGTCCCAGGTCCCAAGGATGGTGGTTGCCGGAGGCATCCAGGTCACAGCGATCGTCGTCGCTCTCGAGAAATGCCGAGATGGTCTCACTCAGTCCCATGAGGGGAAAAGTAGCCTGCGTCTCATGAAAGATCGTTCGATGGTCATCGTCGGCGCGGGATCGTCGACGAGATTCGGATCCGACAAACTGATGTCAGACATCTCCGGGCGACCGCTCATCTCCCACACCGTGCTGGCAGTCAAGTCCGCCGTCGACATCTGCGTACTCGTCGCCCGTGCCGACCAGATCGCAGATTTGGAAGCCTTGAGCCTCGGCGTCGATATCGTCCCCGGCGGCGCCACCCGCACCGAAAGTGAGACTGCGGGGCTGGCTGCGATCCCACCGAGCCGTCTGATCGGGATCCACGACGGTGCCCGGCCGGCGATCAGCCGCGTATTGATCGACCGGCTCTTCGTCGCCGCCGCTCAACATGGGGGTGCGCTCCCCGGCCTGGCCCCGCGGGCAGCTCTCATCGAGCGAGACGGGCTCACCCCGTTGACGAATGCGGTCGCCGTCCAAACCCCGCAGGTCTTCTGGGGCCCGGAGCTGAAAGCCGCCTACCTCGCCGCCACCCAGTCGGGTTTCACCGGCTACGACACTGCCGACGTTGTCCGCAATTTCACCAACCTCGAAGTGGCAATAATCCCGGGTGACCCCCAGAACATCAAGGTCACCCACCCCGAAGACCTGGACCAGGTCCGGATCACGCTCTCTCCCTCCGCTGGCGGAGGGAGTACCTCCGACCGATAGGTCGGAGGGGACGGTGGGGCGTACCACCAACGGAGCTTAGGATGCGTCCGATCTCAACTTGGGGGAGTCTCAGTCCCCCTTACCTCCGCACGCCTGCCGGCGAGCGCAGGGACCTTTCCCCCAGTGGCTTCGCCCCTGGGGAAACAAACGCTCCCTTGGGTCGCTGGGAGACGACCAATGTGGAGCGGCAGCTCTGGCCGACCGGCGTCTGTTCGACCAGCATCCCCCAATCGACGCGCGACAACTGACAGGTGATCCCCGGAGCGAGATCACAACGCCAACCAGGGAGCCATCCGTGTCGAAGTCGGCCAGCAAATAGAGTTGACAAATGGTCGGGAATAGTCGACCATACGGGAATGCCCGACCATATGGTCCCCGACTATGAGCTAGACGAGACACTCGAGGTCGATTCTATCGAGATGTTCAGGGCGGTCTTCGACGAGACCCGGATGCAGATCACCGACCTTCTCACCGAGCGGGCAGCAACGATTTCGGAGATTGCAGACACCCTGGGCAAGCCCAAGGGCACCATCGGCCACCACGTTCAGGTGTTGGAAGAGGCCGGGCTCATCCATGTAGTTCGCACTAAGAAGGTCCGGGCGATCGAGGCCAAGTACTACGGCCGCGTAGCCCGGACCTTCCTCCTCACGTCACGGGTCAAAGACATCGACGTCGGGATCAGTCCCGATTACTTCCTCACCTCGGCCGCTGCCGACTACGCCAATGCAGCGCACACCCACGAAGACGAGATGCCCATGATGAGCACCCTCCGCTACGCCCGCATTCCCGAGGAACGAGCCAGGGAATGGGTGCTGCGGCTCGGCGAACTGACCCAGGAGTTCGTCGCCGACGTGCGGGAGGGCGAAACCACCTACGGGATGTTGGTCGCGTTCTACCCGACCGACCGCCCCCACCTGCCCGACAGGGAGGAGTCGGGATGAAAGAGAAGTTGGGAGCCAACTACTGGAGGCTTTGGATCGCCTCGGTGGTGACCAACTTCGGCGACGGGGTCGGCGCGGTCGCCTATCCGTGGCTGGCCTCTGCAGTAACCCGGGATCCTCTCCACATCGCCCTGGTCGGCGTGGCCACCCGTCTCCCCTGGCTCATCTTTTCCCTACCGGCCGGGGTGATCACCGACCGGGTCGACCGCAAGCGGCTGATCAGTTCGATGGACGTCCTCCGCTTTCTGATCACGCTTGGTGTTGGTGTGGTGGTGCTGATTTCTCAGTCGGATCTGTCCCGACCCGGCGAGATTGCCGCCGGCGCCGCCACCACACCGGCGAACAGCGCCTTCCTTCTCGCGGTTATCTACGCGGCAGCGCTCCTCCTCGGGATGGCTGAGGTGCTCCGGGACAACTCGGCACAGACGCTGATGCCATCGATCGTTTCCAAGTCGAATCTCGAGCGTGCCAACGGGCGGTTGTGGGGAGCAGAAGTTGTCATGAACTCCTTCGCCGGGCCTCCCGCTGCTGGCTTTCTCATCGCCGTTGCGTTTTCGCTTCCATTTTTTGTCGACGCGGCCACCTTCGCCGTTTCTGCAGCGCTCATCTTCAGCATCTCCGGCCAGTTCCGGGCGAAACAAGTAGCCGGGATTCCGGCCAGGGAGAGGCCGTCGTTCAAGGAAGAACTGAAGGAGGGAGTGAAGTGGTTGTGGTCGCACCCACTCTTCAGGCCGATGGCGATCGCTCTCGGCATCATCAACGCCCTTTCCACCCTCGCTCTCGCCACTGCAGTCCTCTTCGCTCAGGAGATCCTCGAGCTCAATGCCACCCAGTTCGGGATCCTGCTCACTGCGGCGGCGGCGGGGGCCGTGATTGGGTCTTTCCTCGCCCCGAAGATCTCGGAGAAGATCGGCCAGGGGGCTTCCCTGTTCACATCGATAGTCGTTTTCGGACTGACACTCGCCCTCGTCGGGTCGACTTCGTCGGCCATCGTGGTCTGGGTGATGTTCGCAGTGCAGTCCGTTTTCGTGATGTTGTGGAACATCATCACCGGGTCGCTTCGTCAAACGCTGATCCCGGACAATCTCCTGGGCCGGGTCAACTCCGTGTACCGCTTCCTGGGCTGGGGGATGATGCCGATCGGAGCGGTCTTGGGAGGGGTCCTGGTCTCGGTGATGGAACCGGTCGCAGGACGCGATTTGGCCCTGAGAATCCCGTTCCTGGTCGCAGCCGGGGCCACCTTTCTCCTCTTCTTCTACGCACTTCCCCGGCTCAACAGCACGAGAATCGCCGAGGCCCGTCAGACATCCCCTTCAGCCGACTCCGTAGAGCCGTCGGTCGAGGAGACCTGACGGTCGTCACCGCCCAACACCCAGAACGCCAGCGCAGACAGAGAGGCAGCTCCAAATGCGATTGCCAGCCAGAGCCACCGGGTGACATCCTCGGGCAGATCCTCGGGATTGGTCGTGATCGTGGTGTCGGGGCCACCACCGGAGAACCCGACACCGAGTTCCATCAGTGATGTCGGCTCCGACCTTGCGGGGTCAGGCCCGAAGAGCTCGAAGACGACTCTGTAATTGATCGCCTTCAGCTCGGTGCGAATGCCAAAGATCCCGGGTTCCCGTTGGAGGAGAGGCAGTGCAAGCGGAGCCTCACCTTCTGCAACCAGGTGGGCGATGACGGTCTCCGCTGACTGAGTGACTTCGACACGCAGATCCACCTGAATCGCATTAGAGGTGGTGGAGACCAATTCAGCCGAGGCGGCGCCGAAGCCTGCGCCGAGTTCGACCGCGAGCAGAACGTGGGCAATAGTCCTCAGCATCGTCGAAACGGTAGCCCCCTAAGATGCCAGGCCGGTGCGGATGAAACGTACGTGCCCCCTCCACGGCTCCTCCGTCGCCGGTACTCCCCCCACCCTTCGGGCGGTGGGAGAGACGCTCAAACGGAGGGAGAATTACTCGAGGACTTCCAGGAGGAGGTCGATGCGGTCGGTGACTATGCCGTCTACGCCGATTGCTACCAGCTCCTCCATCTTGTCGGGGTCGTTGATGGTCCAGACGTGCACCTGCAGGCCCCGGGCGTGGGCCGCGTCGACGAGTTTGCGGTCGACAACGCGGACTCCCCTCCTCTGCAGCGGCAATTGCAGGGCGCTGCCCGGGCCGGACAGCCCTTGCCCGAGCCGGGAGGCGAGAAGCCACGACCTGGCTGTGGTCGAACCGACCGAGGTCGGCACGACTCCCGCGGTGAGATCGCGGAAACGGGTTAGACGGGCGTCGGAGAAGCTGCCGACGATCAGCCGCTCGCCGATGTCGAGAATGCGGACCAGGTCGGCCATCGGCTCGACGACTGCGTCTTCCTTGAGGTCGACCACGACCTGGATGTCAGAGAAGGACGTGACCAGTTCCTCGAAGGTCGGGATGCGCGCACCTACCGACCGGTACGGGTACCCCTCAGGTGTCGCATGCCCGAAACCGGCGTCGAGCGCGGCGATTTCCTGGCTGGTGTATTTCAAAAGAGGCCCGGAAGCATTGGTGGTGCGGTCCACGGAGGCGTCGTGAATGCAGTGGACGATCCCGTCTGCGGACACCCGGACGTCGGTCTCGAGATGACGGGCACCGACCTCGACCGCCGCGGAGAAGGCAAACATCGTGTTTTCCGGCCACAAGTGCCGGCTCCCGCGATGAGCAATGGCCACCGGGGCATTCCATCTGTCAGGATCGAGCATGGCCACAAAGTAATAGGCCCCGCCGGTTGGCGGGGCCTATTGGTCGAGAGTCGGGCTCAGCTACTCGGCAACCCGGTCCTTCAGGCCCTTGGCGGCCGAAAAGTGCGCGTAGTTCTTGGCGGCAATGGTGATCGTCTCGCCGGTTGCGGGGTTGCGACCCTGGCGCTCCGAGCGCCGCTTCAGGCTGAAATTGCCAAACCCGCTGAGGTTTACCTTCCGGCCGGCATCGAGCTCGACGGCAATAATCCCTTCGCCATCTTTCGTGGAGAAGATGTGCTCCACGATCTCCGCAGCCTTGGCCTTCGAGATGTCCGCCTTGTTGGCGAGCTTATCTGCCATCTCAGATTT
>JBHJOQ010000101.1:0-2253 GCA_050329555.1 Acidimicrobiia bacterium
CAGGCCTACCTCAACACAGTGATCCCATCGAAACAACGTGCAACCGTTCTCTCGTTCGCATCACTCACCGGGTCAGCCGGGGGAGTTGTCTTCCAGCCCACCCTGGGAAGGGTCGCCGATGTCTGGTCACTCGGAATCGGTTACGTCGTGGCGGGGGCGCTCTACGTCCTCCAACTCCCCTTCCTGCTCAAGGTCCGCGCCATGCGCCTCGACGCCGATGAGGTGAGTCCACCCGACAGGAAGCCCGCCGACGACCCCGTCCACGGGGTGTGATCTGCCATCATGGCGCTATGGAAGTAAGTGACTCAAACGGAGATGGTCGGATGGGCAAGGCCATCATCCGGGGAATCTTGATAGGGCTGCCGCTGACGTTCGTCGTGTTGACCCTCGGCATATACCTGATAACCAACAACGACATCTTCGACTCGATGGCGACGGCGATACTCCCCGCGATCCTTCTCGGGACGTTCGGCGGCGGATTCGCCGGAATGGCCCTCACCATGGAGTGATCCAACTGTCAGCAGACCTCTCTACAGCTCTTCGCGCAAGCTGAAGACGATGGTCTGCAGGTCGGTGAACTCGTCGATCCGTTGACGGCCCCATCCGGTGTCGGTCCCGGCCGCGCCGCCGAACGGTTGGAAAGTCTCCCAGAAGTCGGTCGAGTCGTTCACCACGACTGTCCCGGAACGAATCCGGTCGGCGTACCAGAAGGCTTTGGTGAGATCGTTGGTGAACACGGCCGCCTGCAATCCCAGGTGGGTCCGATTAGCCACATCGATGGCCTCGGCGTCGTCCCTCGCAGCCAGTATCGGCACGACAGGGCCAAACGACTCCTCCCGTGAGACGGCGGCGGACTCCGGGACTCTGTCGATCACCGTGAACTCGTAGTAGAGATCTGTCGGGAACCCGGATGCCCGCCTCCCTCCGACGAGCACCTCAGCACCCTTCTCGCGTGCATCGGCGATATGGCGGTCCATCTTTTCAGCGGTCGGGGCGTTGTTCAGAGGGCCCATGTTGGTGTTGTCGTCGAACGGATCACCCAGACGCACATTCCGGGCAGCTTTGAGCGTTGCCTCCACGAATTCATCATGGACTTCGTCGACGACGATCACCCGCTCGGTGGCGCAGCAAACCTGTCCGGCGTTGTAATAGGCGCCGTAGACCGCGGCCTCGGCGGCGAGCGAGACATCGGCATCGGCGGTGACGATGGTCGGCCCGTTCCCCGACATCTCCATGATGGAACGCTTCAGCCCCATTTGGGAAACGATCCGCTTTCCGGTCTCCGAAGAGCCGGTAAAGCCGATGGCGTCGATTCCGTCGTGGGTAACCAGCATCTCGCCAATGTCACCGCCACCCGGGATCACCGAGATCGCACCTTTCGGTACCCCTGCCTCTTCGAAGACTTTGGCCATTTCGAGCAGGGCCCAGCTGGTGAACTCCGGGGGCTTGACGATGATCGAGTTCCCGGTGGCAAGGCCGGGGCCGACGTTCTCCATCGGGATCATTACCGGGAAGTTCCACGGCGTTATCGCTGCCCAGACCCCGACCGGCCTCCGCACCGTGAACATGCGCCTGTGGCGCTCGGTCGTTGGGATCAACTCCCCCGAGAGTCTCTTGACGTCTTCAGCTGCGATCTGGAAGTAGTCGCCTGACTCGGCGATGTCATCGACCGACTCTGCCGCGTAAGGCTTTCCCTGTTCGAGCGTGAGTATTCGCGCTACCTCTTCGACCTGCTCCTGCCAGAGGTCATAGATCCTCAAACAGAGATCGGCCCGCTCGAATGCGGTCCAGTGCCTGAGGTCAGCGGTCGCTTCCTGGGCTGCTTGAACTGCCCGGTCGATGTCCGCCTGGGACGCTTTGGGGACGTTGTAGATGTGTTCCCCGGTCACCGGTGAGCGCACTTCGTAGTGGTCGTCACCGGTACCCTCGGTCCATTCTCCGGCGATGAAAAGCTTGAGGTCTGTAGGCATGGCAGGGAATCTAACCGCTGGCGGAGTCGACATGACCCGGGAAGTGGTCAATGTGCCGTCAAAAGGGTTACCTGCAGTGCCTGAGGTGCGAGTAGTCTCCGTGAACGCATAGCTGGGTTGGCCCAGCCGACCGGAGATCCTGAAGCCTCCGGTCGCGGAACCGACCTCGAGAGGAGTGAGAACATGGGACGCCAGGGAGAACAGACCAAAACGTGGTTCACCAGGGCGAGGTCGACGCTGATCAACGGCGTCTCCAGCCAGTTCAGGTATTGGGGTGACGAGG
>JBHJOQ010000157.1:0-14867 GCA_050329555.1 Acidimicrobiia bacterium
CTGCGAGGGCCGGGGTCAAGAGGGTGCACCCGCGGGGGGCGATCAGCAAGTCGTAGGCCGGGTCGACATCGTCAAACGCCGACCCAATCATCTCAGCTGCCACCGTGGGATCCCCCAGACACTCGGTCGGCCGCGATCACGGCCCTTCACGATGACAGGATACCGGGAGTCAACTGCTGCCCACCGTGCCGACAGCCAGAACGCACGGATAGGGGCGAAGGTCCATCACCAGGACGTGTCGAAAGACCCTGGTGGTCGCTCCCGGATTTGTTCGATCAATGGAGAGTGAAACCGGTTTCGGAGGCGTTCTTGTGCAATTGGCGGGATTACCGCTTCACTGCTCGGCTTCTTCGTCGTGGGGTGTTCTTCTATGTGCAGCGCGGGGGCTACTCGGTCCCAACGGAGCAGGCAAGACCACCACTGTCGAGCGTTCCCTACAGGGAGTCGGTAGCGAGAGACAAGGATCAGTGGGAGGTCCTTGGCAATGGGCCGATGCACGCCCATGTGGCTGCGGCATCGGTCGGATACATGGGCAGGCTCCGAGTGATCTCCGACTGAAGAGAGTCACCCTCGGGGACGTCTTTATCCGCCTGACCTCAGAGAACCAGAACCCGTCATGAGCGTGTTCGCAAACCTGTCTTGGGTCGAGATGAAGTGCCGCGACCCGGACGGCCATCCGGCCTGGGTCGAGAGGGACGAGGAGGAGAGGTCATCACGCATCCCGAGTCAGCGGCAGCGTCCAAACGCAATGGTCGAGAGCTGAAACACCTCCTGGATCACTCGAGAACACGACCGACCTTGTCGCATTTGTCGCACCGAAGTCTTGACTTTCTCATATGATTCCTTTATCTATAGGAATCCTATGGTTCACCTTCCAACTCCCACCGTCAGCGGTGCCCCACCGGTCCACGCAACTGCTCCACCACTCGAAGTGTCGAGATGGTTCAACTCCGATAGCGACCTGAGCCTCGCTGACCTGCGCGGAAGCGTTGTCGCAATCGAGGCGTTCCAAATGCTATGTCCGGGTTGCGTAAGCCACGGGCTACCGCAGGTTCAGCGGATCGAGCGCACCTTCGGCGCGGATGTGACCGTCCTCGGATTGCACACAGTGTTCGAGCACCACGATGCCATGACACCGGTGTCGCTGGAGGCGTTCCTGCACGAGTACGGGATCGGCTATCCGGTCGGCGTCGACGCCCACGATCGGGCCCGAGGCACGCCGATCACGATGGCCCGCTACCAGCTGCGCGGCACGCCAAGCCTCATCCTGGTCGACCGGGCCGGCCGGATACGGCTCAGCGCCTTCGGCAACCTCGACGACCTGACCGTCGGCGCAACCCTCGCCCGCCTCATCGACGAACCCTCGCCACCAACCACCAATGCCTGCGACCCCGATCAGGGATGCGCCGCCCCATCCAAGGAGACCTCATGACCATCGACATCGATACCGGATACACATACGACACCCCGCTGCCGACCTCACCGGTCACCCTCGAGGATCTGGACCTGTTGCTGGCGACGCTGTTGTGGACCGACGACGACGCCGTAGCACTCACCCGAGCCGGTGAGGTACTCGCGCCCCAGGTCGAGCAGATCCTCGACCTCTGGTACGGCTACGTCGGCTCCCATCCGCACCTCGTCGTGTCATTCAACGGACCCGACGGTCAACCCTCGGGCGACTACCTGGGTGCGGTACGGACCCGGTTTGGACAGTGGATTCGCGACTTGTGCGGCCGGCCGTGGGACCAGGACTGGCTGAACTATCAGCACGAGATCGCCCGCCGCCACACCGACACCATGGGAGACACCGACCGGATCGAATCGGACCAGACCCACATACCGTTGCGCTACATGGTCGCGTTCATCTGGCCGATCACCGCCACCATCCGGTCCTTCCTGGCGAACAGCGGCGCCGACGAGGCCGGGATCGACGCCATGCACACCGCCTGGTTCAAAGCGGTCACCTTGACCGCTGCGCTGTGGAGCCAGCCCTACGATCCCTCGCGGTGGTGACCCCTCCCCGCCGCCCGCGGGCAACAATGATCCAATGAGCCCCGGGAGCGACGTCAACCGAAAGGTCCTGGCGGCGGTCGAGCGCCTCGGCCGCGCGTTGCGCGCGGCTCGCCAGCAGACTGCTACCCGGCACGATTTGTCGCTACTCGGGGTGATCGTGCTCGAAACCCTTTCCGACGACCAGGCCCGGCGCATCGGCGACCTCGCCGCAGAACTCGACGTGTCTCAGCCGACCGTCAGCGACGCCGTGGCCACGCTGGTAAGGCGAGGGCTGGTACAGCGCCACCGCGATCCTGCCGACCTGCGCAGCACACTGGTGGCCCTCACCGAGACCGGAACAATTGTCGCTGCCAACATTGCGGCCGAACTACGTCCGGCCTTTGCGGCCGAGGCCGGATCCGAGAGTGATCGGGCGACCACGTTGCGGGTCCTACTCGGCGAGATCGCCCGACTCCAGGCCGCCGGGATCATCACCATCAACCGCAGCTGCCTGAGCTGCCGCCACTTCCAGCCTCCGGGGTACTCGGCTGCGCGCTGCCTGCTCCTCGACACGGCGCTCGCCGACCACGACCTCCGCGTCGACTGCCACGAGCACCAACCGGTGCCGTCACTGTGACCGCGCCACGGTCTCGGTGCACCGTAGGGCATCTCCCGAGTCTGAACCCCCGGTGGACTCGTGGGATCGGTGCACCACTGGAGTTCGCCGCGGTCGCGTTCGAGCTTCGTGGTTCCCCTGGCTCACCGTCGCAAGAACGTCTCTGCCCGGTTGCCGGCCCGGGTCACAGCCTGGTGGGAATTGGTTTCCGCTCTCCGCTTCGATCCGGCCGCCAGCCAAACCGACGAAGTCTGAGCAAGGTCAGGCGTGAATCCGGCCGGGACTCGTAAAGGACACGCTCGTCGATGCTTAGGGGATGACCGTCACAGGTCCTTCGGCATGCGTAACGCACTGCATGCTGACCGAGCCGAGCATGAGTCCCTTGAAACCTCCGCGGCCGCGTGATCCTACGACCAGCATGTCCCCGTTCTTCGCTGCCTCGAGCAGGGTCTCCGCGGACTGCCCCATACGCACTTCGGTGAGCATCGCGACATCTGGGTAGTCATCACCGAGGGCTTCACTCAGCCACTTGCTTTGAAGGCGTTGTGCGCGCTCTCTGGTCTGCTCTGGTCGCTCGACTGGGAAACGAGCCCCGGGAACGCCGACCACATCAGGCGGTGCGAAGGCTGTGACTATGTGGAGTTCACTTCCGCGCACTCCGGCTTCGTCGGCTGCCCAGCGCAGCGCTCTCGCAGCGCACTCAGAACCGTCCAGGCCTACCACAATACGATCCAAACGCGCCTCCAATAGGTCGGACATCTAGGTCAGAATAGCGCGCTCGCTAGTTCCAGAAGCTGTCCCTCCCACCTACAACCGCTGCCAAAGGTCACTCCTGGGAGGCGAGGGCAGCCAGAACGCACGGATAGGGACGGAGTCCCCCTAACCGCACCGTCATGCCATCTGGCAGGGCCCAGGGGCGACCGGGATGGCGACGAAATCACGAGAGGGCATGGAAACAGGACGGCATGAGGCAGCTGCCTACGAGTACATCCCGCCTCTTGGCTAGTGCTTGGTTGCAGACTTCTTATCGTGTTTCGGCTCTACGACGATATCCGGTCCGGGATAGACAAGGCTCTCGTGACCGTCCGGCCATCGCACGTAGTAGGGCGGCTGGCCTTTGTCGCCGCGCACCTCGAGCACTTCGGCGTGTCGCACCGGTTCACCAACCCGGTGCCCCGAAACTCTGAGTCGATCGCCAGGCTTCGCGTGCATTGTTTACCTCCAGGCTCCTTCTGGTCCCATAATCGGTTCGATCACCCGCTTGAGCGTCCCAAGCGGTGAGGGCCGCACCACAGTGCTGTCCTATGCCACGGAGACCTTCGGCCCTTCTTTGAGCCCGCCGGTATCTCCTGTGGCTCCGCGGGGTTGGTCTCTTTGGGAAGCATCCCCTTCACGGTGACTTTTCCCTTAGCGTACTCTGCCCCGATGTTCTCGACGGTCACGCCGTCGGGGACGGGAACCCGCCTCATGAGCTCCCCCGACTTCCTCTCGTGCATGTTTCGGTCGCTCTCCGAAACCTCTCTTTCCTCCAACTTGAACCGTCGAACTACCTCCTATTGTTGACGTCGATAACCATTCCGATAGGGCCGTTTGGCCTCTTGCCGATATGGTCCCCCGCCAACAACGGCACATCACGCTTGCAGCAAGCAGGGCCGCTCCGAGTCCCAGCGCGATCGCCCCTAATGCCGGAGTGATGGTCACCGGCTGGCGAGGCGATCGACGAGGTACCCGACTGCCCCGTCGACAGTGAGGAATCTGGAGACCTCCCGCTGGGGGATGTCCAGTCCGATGTTCTCGCTGATTCCAATCATCCATGTGAGATAGTCCATCGAGTCGAGATCGAGCTGCTCAGACAGATCCAGGCTGTCGTCGACATCGTTGCGATCGACCTCCGGAGCGATCTCGGCCAAGACGTCGAAAATCAGCTCACGTGCCTGTTCGCGGGTCATAGCTCCTCCGGTTGCTGCAGTTGTCGGTCGAGTGCTGTGAGGAAGAGACCCCCGGTGTGGCCGTCGGTCACCCGGTGATCGGCCGCCAGGGTGGCATGAACGACGGGGTGTACGGCTGGCATGCCGTCAACGGCAACCACCTCCTCGACGATCTTGCCGAATCCGACCATGGCGACCTGAGGTGGGATGATCACCGGGAAAGCCATGTGCACCCCACGATCGCCAAGGTTGGTGACGGTGATGGTCGGGTCGGACATCTCGGACCCTCTCAATCGCCAGGAACGGGCCCGTGTCACCAGGTCACGCAGATGTTCCATCAGTTCGCCCAACTCCAGGGTGTCCGCGTCATGGATGGCCGGGGCGACCAATCCCCCTCCACGTAGGGAGATAGCGACACCCAAGTGGACAGGATCCGCGGGCCTGAAGCCCTCATCGACCCAGTGACCGTTGAGATCGGGGACTTCCCGGACTGCTCGAACCGTCGCCTTGATAAGGAGGACCGCCGGCAGAATCCGTTTGGCGATGGGCAAGCCCGAATTCAGGTCTTCGAGCCAGGAGAGAGCCGGATCCATGTCGATCCGGGTCGCCAGGTAGTAGTGCGGGATTTCCCGCTTGGATCGGCTCATCGATCGGGCGATCGCCTTCCGCATCGCAGCGACCTTGCTCTCCGGCTCGGTGACCGCGACTCCGACATCCTCGAGGTCGGCCTCCTCCACATCGGCACTGACGATCAACCCGTCCGCCCGTGAGGGTGTCACCGCCCGAAGGCTGACGCCGAGCTCATCCGCTCGAGCTCTGGCCAAGGGTGATGCCTTGACCCGGCGCTTCTCATGTGATCGTTCCTCGACCTGTGGTGCTACGCGCGATGCTCTCTGCACGTCCGCTCTGGTCAGGGAGCCGTTTGCGCCCGTGCCGGAGACCTTATCGATGTCGACACCGAGGGTACGGGCGAGAAGACGAATCGGAGGGGAAGGCTGTGCCGGCACTCGAGGCGGCCTTTGCTCAGCCGGAGAGGAGGGCATCTGTGTCTTCGACGTGGGGGACCCCTCCGGCTCATCGACGCGGATCCGGGCGAGAGGAGTCCCCACCGCCAACCTCTCCGCGCCCGGCTGACGGTACAGCTCATCAACCACGCCATCGTGCCAGCACTCGACCTCGATGATGCCCTTGTCGGTCTCAACCTCGGCGATGATCTGTCCATGCCCGACATGGTCACCGGGCTCGACCAGCCAGGTCACCAGCATCGCCTCGTCCATATCGGCTCCCAGCGAGGGAAGCACGAAGTCGGTCACCTCTCGACCAGTCTCTTCGCCGAGTCCACTATGGCCGGCACCTGGGGAAGGGCGGCCTGCTCCATGTGTCGCGCATAGGGAATCGGCACCTCGGCCGAGCAGACCCGCTCGATCGGCGCGTCCAGCTCCCAGATCGCCTCCTCGGCAATGATGGCGGCGATCTCGGCGGAGAAACCACCCGTCTTCCATCCCTCGTCGATGATGACGACACGATGGTTGGTGGCCACGCTCTTCAGGACCGCTTCCTTGTCGAGTGGCCGGAGCACCCTGAGGTCGAGCACTTCCGCCGAGATGCCCTGGTCCTCGAGCTCCTGGGCGGCGTCGATTGCTTTGGGCACACTTCCCCCATAGGTGATGAGGCTGACATCGCCACCGGGGCGCAGGACTCTGGCGCTTGCGATGTCGACAGGCCCCTCGGTCAGCTCGCCCTCCATGTTGTAGAGACCTGCGTGCTCGAAGATGATCACCGGGTCGGGATCCTCGAGAGCGGGCATCAGCATCCAACGGGCATCGTCGATCGTGCCCGGGGCGAGCACCTTGAGCCCGGGAACATGTGCATACCACCCCTCGAGCGAATGGGAATGTTGCGCCGCCAGTTGACGTCCCGCTCCAGTTGTCATCCTGATGACGACAGGAACGTTGAACTGCCCACCCGACATGTGCAGGTAGAGGGCGGCGGTGTTTACGATCTGGTCGAGGGCGAGCAAAGAGAAGTTCACCGTCATCACCTCGACGATGGGGCGCATCCCACCCAGGGCGGCTCCGATCCCGGCGCCGACGAATGCCGACTCTGACAGCGGGGTGTCCCGCACCCGCTCGGGACCGAATTCCTCGAGCATTCCCTTTGACACCGCGTAGCAGCCGCCGTACTCGCCGACGTCCTCGCCCATCAGGAACACGCGGTCGTCACCTCTCATCGCCTCACACATGGACTGGCGAATTGCCTCGCGATATGTGATCGCGGTTGCCGGCGCAAGGACATCGGTCATGGGGAGTTCACCTCCGAATAGACGAATCGGGCTAGGTCCTCGACCCGCTCCCAGGTGCCCTCTTCGGCGAAAGCCACTGCTTGGTCGACCTCGTCACCAACCCGGCTCTCCATCCCATTCCATGTCTCATCGTCGAGAAGCCCTTCTCCGACGAGGCTGCTCTTCAGCAGCTCGATGGGGTCGCGAAGCTTCCACTCCTCGACCTCGCCCTTGGAGCGATAGAGCTCGGGGTCGAACATCGAATGAGCCCTGAAGCGATAGGTGCGAAATTCGAGGAAATGGGGGCCCCCGCCTGCCCGCACCGCAGCCGCCGCCTTCCGGGCAGCTTCTTCCACCGCCTCTACGTTCATACCGTCGACCTCCCATGCAGGCATCTGATAGCTGGCGGCCTTCAATGTCAGCTGGGTCTGAGATTCGGAGCGCTCCAGAGCCGTGCCCATGGCGTAAAGGTTGTTCTCACAGCAGAACAGCACGGGGAGATCCCACAGGGAAGCGAGGTTCATCGACTCGTGGAACTCACCTTCGGCGACGGCACCCTCGCCGAAGAACACCGCTGTCACTCTCGACCGGTGGTTCATCTTGTCGGCAAGGGCGAGCCCCACTGCCAACGGGAGTCCACCGCCGACGATGGCGTTCCCGCCGTAGAACCTGGTGGAGGCCTCGAAGAGGTGCATCGAGCCTCCCCGACCCCGGCTGCACCCCTCCACCTTTCCGAACATCTCGGCCATGATCGAGCCCGCATCCATCCCCTTGGCCAGGGCGTGACCATGCTCCCGGTAGGTGGCCACTACGGCATCGTCAGGCTCCAGCACCTCCATGACGCCGGTGGCAACGGCCTCCTCGCCGATGTAGAGATGGAGGAAACCTCTGATCTTCTCCGCCTGATACAGCTGGGCGCATCTCTCCTCAAATCGCCTGATCCGCAGCATCTGCTCCAGCAGATGGAGTCGGTGCTCACTGCTGCTCATCGTCCTCCTCGCTTTCTAGCGTCGATGTGTCGCCGATGGGAAGCCCGAGCTCCCAGGCTTTGAGCAGTCGGCGCATGATCTTCCCGGAGCGGGTGTGGGGCAAGTCCTGGCAGAGCTCGATCTCCCGTGGAGCCACCGATGCGCCAAGCTTCACCCTGCCCCATGCGATCAATTCCTTTTCCAGTTCCCTCGACCACTCGTAGCCGGCGTTGAGGGCTACGAACGCTTTGACCACCTCCCCGGCGACGGGATCCGGCTTGCCGATGACACCTGCCTCGGCAACGGCTTCGTGTTCGATGAGCGCCGATTCGACTTCGAAGGGGCCGATGAGGTGGCCAGCAGACTTGATCACGTCGTCTCCCCGGCCCACGAACCAGAAGTAGCCGTCTTCGTCTCGTTCGGCGAGATCGCCTGTCTTATACCAGCCGCCGACGAAACTCTCGGCGTACCTCCCCTCCATTCCCAGGTAGGCCCGGAACATCGACGGCCACCCTGGTCGGAGAGCCAGCTCGCCTTCGGTGAGCGGAGTCGTCTCCTCCTCGGCCGTGCCGTCGGTGTTGAGCCGGACCTCTCCGTGGCTGTCCCGTCGAAGAATGGTTGCCGCAACGCCAGGGAGAGGTCGGCCCATGGAGCCGGGGCGAATCGGCTCGCCGATGTAGTTGGCGATCATGATTCCCCCGGTTTCGGTCTGCCACCAGTTGTCGTGGATGGGCAGACCCAGTGCCCGTTTCCCCCAGACAACCGCCTCGGGATTCAATGGCTCTCCCACACTCGCCACGAAGCGGAGGGAGGAGAGGTCGTAATTTTCGGCCACCGATTCGCCGGCCATCATCAGCATCCGGATCGCGGTGGGAGCGGTGTACCAGACGGTCACTCCCTGGTCTTGGATCGTCTGGTACCAGCGGTCGGCGTCGAAGTCGCCTTCGTCGATGATCGAGGTGACTCCATGGGACAGCGGAGCGATGATCCCGTACGACATGCCGGTCACCCAGCCCGGGTCGGCTGTACACCAGTAGGTATCGCCCCGATGAAGGTCGAGGGCATAGGCAGCCGAGACATGATGATGAAGGACCGCCCGATGGACGTGAACCGCACCTTTGGGAGCACCGGTGGTGCCACTGGTGAAATGAAGCAGCGCCATGTCCTCGCCGTCCATTGGCTCAGGAGGGGTGGTCGGGTCACCGTCTTTCAGAAGTTCGTCGAACGCCACCGTGCCAGGAACCGGTGCACCTACGACGATGACGTGCTCCAGTTTGGGCAGCCGGTCGAGTATTCCAGCGACCTTCCGCTTGAAAAGCGGTTCGGTCGTCACCAGGACCTTTCCTTCCCCAATGCTGAGCCGGGTCTCGATGGGCTCCGGGCCAAAAGCCGAGAAGAGCGGGGATGCCACGCTGCCGTTCTTCAAGGTGCCCAGAGTGGCCACATACAGCTCGGGTATCCTCGTCGAGAGGATGAAGACTCGGTCCCCCTTTCCGACTCCGAGACCACGCAATCCAGATGCGAACCTCGAAGTCAGCTCGGCCAGCTCGGCATAGGTGTACTCCTTGAAATCCCCGCGCCTCCCAAGCCAGCGGATAGCCACGCGGTCTCCTCGATCTCGCAAGTGACGATCGATGGCCTCGTGGGCGATGTTCCAGCCACCGCCGGGCAAACCGTCGAGGTCTCGCTCCTTCTCCTCCCAGGCAAATCCCTCGTAAACCTCTGCGTAGGTAGCGAGATTGGGCGGCAGCGAGAAAGGTCCCGGTTTGTCGATAACCTGATGCTGGGTCTTCATCACGCTGACCGTGCCATACAATCAGACCGCACGACTAGGGGCGAAATCCCCCGGTTGGGACCGAAAGTCCCGAATCGCGAATGCCTCGTACAGGCGTTGCTCGAGGAGGACGGCCCTCAGGAGGTTTGGCCTTTTCCCCAGGCCGTCGGTGGTTGCGGTGTCTTTGTACTGGTCAGCAATCCATGGCATAGTTGTGGCATGGCACGCATACGGGTTAGCACGACAGTCGACGAGTCACTCATCGAGAATGCGAGGCGGTTGAGGTCGGATCTGAATGATGCGGCCCTCCTGGACGAAGCTCTCGGCGCGTTGGTAGAGCGACACCGAGCAGCGGAAATCGACGCCGGGTACGCCGCGTACGACGAACATCCAGTCGACGAGTCCGACGAGTGGGGCGATTTGGCTTCGTTTCGCGAGGCAGCGGCTTCGTCGTGACTGATCTGCCCGCCAGGGGCGAGGTGTGGTGGTGTGAGCTTGCCGAGATTTCGCGTCGACCGGTCGTGATCCTGTCGCGAGACGCCGCAATCCCACGACTCCGAAGGGCACTGGTCGCTCCCTGCACCACGACGATTCGAGGACTTGCCAGTGAGGTCCTGCTGGAACCCGGGGACGATCCGATCCCTCTCCGCTCGGCTGTCAATCTCGACTCAGTCGAAAGCGTTTCGGTCGGAACACTGACCGAGCGTATAGGCAGGTTGGGTGACGCTCGCATGCAAGAGATCTGTTTGGCGCTGGCCGTCGCGGTCGATTGCCGTCTCTAGTGGTGTGTCGGTCAAATAGGTTGTGAGTGTCTCCGAGTCATCGGCGTCATTTGGCAAGGAGAAAAGCGCAGTCGCAACCGGGGAGTTGCGGTGAGCATTTTGGACGCAGCCAGGGGCGACGAGGGCCGGAGAGACTCCATCAGTATTTGAGCGACGCACCACCAGGCCAAGTGCAGCTGGCCCCTGGTCAAGGGCGGTCCCTGCTTCGCGTCCTTTCGCGTTCTTGACCATCCCATCCCCTCCGCCGGTCCAACAGTGAGACGATTGAGACGTGTCGGCGTCCGGCGTCCCTTAGGTCCCGATCACGGGCTGGGATAGGGGAGTTCAAGAGCTAGTGCCTCGCTCATGGCCCCTCAATCTCCGTCCAGGGAAGCGTAAAGCTCTTCCTCTTGGTCGAAGTGAAGACGGAGGATGGCGTGTAGGCCGTAGAGCGTCCGACGCAGATCAGTGATGTCGGAAGGTTCAGGACCGCCTGCGGGCAGGTCGTCCACTTGACGCTGGAACAGGTCGACCAGGTGGAAGATCTCGCGGTGAGCCCGACTCATCGTTGCCATTGGGTCGTCGCCGGGGAGGATCTCGGTCATTCGTGGGTAGATCTCCGTCTCGTCGTTGGCCTCGTGGGGAAGGATCTCTTCGGCCAGGAATTGCTCGACCTCGCGAAGCGAGAGCAGGCCAGCACCGGGGCTCTGGTTGTCGAGTGCGTCGGCGACTTTCCGCAGTCTGTCGAGTTGAGGGATGAGCCGCTGGTGTTCGATGCGGAGTAGCTCTGAAAGGTCGACTGGGAGTCGGGGACCGGTTCCGGTCTGGCGCTTCCCACCGAGGGCCCGTAGTGAGCTGAGGATGGCGATCACGTCAATGCCCTCCTGCACCAGAGCGCCGACGATCGGCGCCAGCAACCCAAACGCTGCGGCGCTCATGGCGATTAGGGAGAGCCCCATGCCGATGATTACGCTCTCCGTGGCGATGCGACGGGTGCGCTGGGCTATCCCGATGGCGTCGACCAGACGCTGGAGGCGGTCGACGACGAGAACGACATCCGCTGCCTCCGAAGATGCAGTCGCGCCTCGTGCTCCCATGGCAACCCCAACATCGGCTGCTGCGAGGGCGGGAGCGTCGTTTATCCCGTCCCCCACCATCGTCGTGGTCCCCGTGCGTTGTAGGTCCTGAAGCAGCAGGACTTTCTCTTCCGGCGTTGCCTCGGCGAGGATGTCGTCGACGCCTATGGCTATGCCTACAGACCGCGCCACCAGCGGATGATCGCCTGTTGCCATTACGACTTTCTCGACACCGAGGCGGCGTAGCGCTCGGATCGTGTAGGCAGCGTCTGCCCGCACCTGGTCGTCGAAGACGAGAGGACCTGTTATCGCGCCGTCGATGGAGATGTACACGACGGTTGGCGAGACCTTGCTGACGCGACTTCGGAATACGGTGATCGCAGCGGGCTCCGGGGACCCGTCGAGGATCCAGGCGAGCTTTCCGACGGCCACCTCACGTCCGCCGAGCTTGGCCGAGACGCCAGCCCCATGCTGCTCGCTTGCGTCGTGGGGCATGGAGAATTCGAGACCGCGCTCATGAGCGGCTTCGACGATGGACCGAGCCAGGATGTGGGAGGAGACCTGGTCGACCGAAGCGGCAATTGAGAGGATTTCTCGTTCGGACAGGGAGTCATCAAAGACTGTGATCGAACGGAGCACGGGTCGCCCCACCGTCACCGTGCCTGTCTTGTCGATGACAACGTTCTTGGTCTGAGCGAGTGCCTCAAGTGCGCCACCTCCCCTGAACACCACTCCACGGTGCGCAGCCCGGGAGATCCCGGACACCATGGCGATCGGCACGGCCAGAAGCAGCGGGCATGGTGTCGCGACAACGAGGACTGCGAGCGCTCGTACCGGATCACCCGAGACGAGCCAGGCGAGGCCGGAGACTCCCAATGCCAGCGGGACGAACCAGCCAGCCCACCTGTCGGCCATGCGGACACCGGGAGCACGCGACTCACGCGCCGCTTCGACGAGACGGATGATTCCGGCGTAGGTGCTCTGGGCGGCCTCTTCGGTCGCCTGGATCTCGAAGGCGTCTGCTGCATTGACGGTGCCGCTGCTGACCAGGTCGCCGTGGGTCCTTTCCGCTGGGAGTGGCTCCCCGGTGAGAGCCGATTCGTCGACCACAGCGACCCCACTCGTCACTACTCCGTCTACCGGGATCACCTCGCCGGACTTGACCAGCAGGTGATCACCCCGCCGGATCTCGGCTATGTCAACCGTTTCCACGGTGTCTTCCCGCATGAGATGGGCCGTTCGTGGAGCGCGCTGGATGAGCGCTGTCAGCTCACGCTCCGCCCTCCCCGCCGCATAGTCCTCGAGGAACTGGCCGGTGGCCAGCATCAATCCAATGATGGCGGCGGTCAACAGCTCACCCAATGCCAAAGAGGCCACGACGGCGAGGAGTGCGATGATGTCGACACCTGGCTGGCGGCGGCGAACCTTCTCGATCATCTCGCGCAGCAGCGCCAGGAGGGGAACCACCGCCACCGCGATGAGCGCGACATCCGCGCCTGTGTCGAAACCCAATAGAGCGAGAACACCCGCGATTGCGAGCCCAGCGATCGTCAGCCCCAACATGAACGTGGTCGGACGCCTTGAGTGCATGACACCAGTAAAGCCGTTTGTGCCCTCACCGGGCTAGGGCGCTTTGTCCCTTCGTGGTGTGACCCCGGTGGCTGACAGCGCCCGCCCGACCGGGAACCGTCTCTGCGATCTTTCGGTATCCCTCGCGCCAGTCGTCGGATGGCAATGACAACAGAACCGGGAGGTCGGTGCCCCGTCGACGGTGCTCGCCAAGAGAGCGGCACTGAGTGGATTGGCTTCGACGGCTCGGGTCAATCAACGTGATCAATACCAGGTCGACGAGGTCTCCGTAGCGGGTGCTGGGACGACCGTCGTACCTGGCCATATGGCGACGTGTTTACGGGTGGATTTCAGTGCTCAACCCGGGGGGGATTCCGGTGATCGTCTGCAACTCATCGCGCAGTCTCAGAAGCTGGCCTCAGGACCCAATCGGCGCTACGGGTCCAGCGACGGGGAGTCAGGCTGCGGTCGATGCAGGTCGACGGGCGAACCGATACACGTCGATGGCGAATGCCAGATTCATCACAAACACACTGGCAAACATGATCAGGTAGAGCGTGGGCTCCGACTCCCTGATCCCGAACTCCACGTAGGTGAGCCCGATGACCCCGAC
This sequence comes from Acidimicrobiia bacterium, assembly GCA_050329555.1. Taxonomy (GTDB): domain Bacteria; phylum Actinomycetota; class Acidimicrobiia; order Spongiisociales; family ZC4RG35; genus MA-ANB-1. The sequence goes on from JBHJOQ010000157.1 coordinate 13,579, forward strand.
CAGCCACAGCACCGCCAAATCCCGCTTGGTGCCCGCGATCAGGTATCCCAGACCCGGAAAGAAGAAGTTGGCGATCGTCGGCACCCAAACACTGCCCATTTCAAAGCTCCATTCCCTTGACGTGTGGAACTGATGACCGTAGTATGCGAGTTCGGACGTGTGAATAGGCAGAAGTCCAGAACTGATATCGATATGTCCCGGAGAGTTTTATGCCCGATGCCCTGACCGACATCCTGGAGTCGGTGCGGATGGAGGGGTCAGTGTTTTCCCGGGCCGCACTGGCCGCCCCATATGGCGTCGAGTCGGGGCGGCTTCAATCTGGGGTCTTCCACGCTGTGGTTGCGGGACAGACGGTCGCCTCGCTGGCCGGTGGCGGGCTGCCCGTACACCTCGGACCTGGAGATGTGGTGGTGTTTCCCTTTGGCGACAACCATCTGATAACGGACGCACCGGGTCGAGAGCATCGGCCCATAGTCGAACTGACAACTGTCGACAGTGAGGGGATGGGCCACCTGATCGTCGATGGGGGAGGTCCCGCCACCTCTCTGATATGTGGGACGATCGCCTTCGAGTCCGGCGATGCCCATCCCGTGTTCTCGCTGCTCCCCCGGATGGTCGTGGTTCGCGACCCCGGTGGCCGCTCGCACATGGTCGTCCACACGTTGATCGAGCTCATAACCGAGGAGGCCGACAACCCCGACGCAGGGTCTCAGACCGTGGTCGGCCGTCTCACCGATGTTCTGATCGTGCACGTCTTGAGGTCGTACATCAGCCAGCTCGACCCTGGCGAAGGGGGATGGCTCGGAGCCCTCAATGACCCCTCGCTCCGGGAGGCGATCGGCCTCATCCATCACAACCCGGGCCGCCCATGGACCGTGGACGAGCTGGCCAGGGCGGCGGGCATGTCGCGCTCATCGTTCTACGTGCGATTCCGGGAAGTGGTTGGGGAGACCCCTGGGAAGTATCTCGCCCGGTGGCGGATGCAGGTCGCGACTCGACTGCTTCGCGAGGGCCGATCGATCGCCGCCGCGGGACGCGAGGTCGGGTATGTAACTGAGGCGGCCTTCTCCAACGCGTTCCTTCGCGTGATGGGGATACGGCCGGGTGCCTACCGAAGGGCCGCCTGAGCGCAGTCTGGACGGATTTCGAGCTTCCCGGGCCAGCACGAGTGGATGGGGCCCGCCGGTAACTGGCGAGCCTCACCTTTGAGTCCCGGTCTCATCACAGGTCCGCCACTGTCCCGATATCGATCGGACCAGTCCATATCGCCTCGCACCAAAGGAGCAGCG
>JBHJOQ010000002.1:0-5247 GCA_050329555.1 Acidimicrobiia bacterium
GTGGCCATGTCGGAGACGTAGTCCTCGACCTGGTCGATGATCTCGCCGACCAGGTCCTCAGCCCACTGCTGACAGTCGGGAAGGTCACATCCGACTGCGTTTATCGCAGCTGTGGCGGCAAGTGTCGTGAGATCACCTTTGGCTGCCTCCATCAGTTCGTTGAAGCTCGGCATCGAGGGTGGCACACCAATCGCGGCCAGCCCGATGTCAGCCAACACGGTGAGCGCCGCGGCACAAGACGCTTTCGGCTCGCACCCGGTCAGGTCGACGATCCCGTTGATAATCCCGCTCTTCATCATCGCCAGGAGGTCGGCGTACATGTCCCAAACACTGCCCACAAAGTCAACTGCGTCGGACAGATAGTCGAAGATTCCCTTAGACGGTGGGTTGGGTTTGTACGCGCAGACGGTCGAGCCCACGACGAGTCCCGACTTCTCAGCACCCCCCGGACCGTAGAGCGTCGCTGAGTCGCGGAAGGAGTTGTAGTGCGATTCCCACGCTCCAAGGTTCTGGAGATAGTCCGGCACAGGGTTCTGCCCCAGGAACGGGTTCTCGACAACCCGCACGCACCTGAAGTAGTCGGCGGTGCCAATCGATGGCTGGAAGAAACGGCCCTCGATGCCAAGCCCTGCCATCAGCGACTCGGGCGAAGGCTGGATGTACGAGCTATCGCTCTCGACGGCCAACTCGACAGCGTTTGTTGTGCCGGCGATGGGTTTGCCGTCGGAGAAGGGGATGATCCGCACCCATAACCGGGACGGAATCGCTTGCGGTACGTCGACGATCACGATGTTGCTCGAGCGCGCCCAACCTCCCACCTCAGGTGTGGACGTCGGGTTCGAAAGCTCGAAGGACAAGGTCTCAAGGTGCGAGTAGTCGAGCTTCGGGACCTGTCCTGAGACGAGGTTGCCCCCATCCCCAAGGACGGACTTGGTGACCAGCTGCACATCTAAGGTCGCCAGGCCATCCGTGGCGACCTTGGTCGCAGCGAGCATACCGGGAAAGGAAATTGCCGGACCGGAAGGGGGCGGGGCTGTGGACACCTGGAGCAGCCCATCCTCCGGGACCGATGTCGGTGACATCGTCCATCGCAGCCGTACCGGATCGGGGTGGCAGGCGAAGTTGAACACCTGTGGTGCACACACGACGTCGTCCAACAGCAGGACATCTGTCAGCACATGGAGGTCAGGTCCGTCGGCCACCGAGCGGACGATGTTCAAGTTGCCGAAGGGACCGGCGGGCTGGAGTGGCCCGAAATCGATCTCAGGTTGGCCCGCGGCAGGAGGTGGCGGCTTCCAGGGTTCGAACACCGATCGCCCCAGTCCGACGAGCTGGTCACCACTCCACCCCCAAACCTCAACCTCGATGAAGCCATCTGCAGGCACCTGGGGAAGAAGACCGGAGAAGTCGAACCCCTGAGGGCCCGACTCGACAAATGTTCCGTCGCCTTCGGGATAGCGGCTCCACGTCGAGCCGTTGGTGGTGGCGTAGAGGTACGCCCGGTCGATTTCATCTTCACCGATGAGGACTGAGCCGGCGAAGGTCACATCCCCGGCCCACTGGCCGCTGGCACACCCGGCTACTCCCGGTACGAACACCGGGTTTAGTGGTGTGGCGAGTGTTGGGTCATAGGACTCCACCGCAAGAAGGAGTGGTGTGGCAGCAAGCGGAACTGTTATTGAGCCGCCTCCGGGTCCCATTATCGCCAGCGGGACAAACCCGCCCATCCCGAGGGTGGTAGCGGCCACTGTGTGACCCGAGGATGCCGATGATGCCGGGACATTCACCGTCGCTGTGCAGGAAGGCTCGTCGACGAGGAAATCGACCATGCCGAACTGGAAGCTCAGAACGACTTCGCGGAGCAGACCCTCCGCTAACGGGACGTCTGGGAGGGGATGAGCGCGGATCCACGTTGGGAATGAGCCTGCGGCTCGCCCTTCACTGTCGAATGCCCGCATCGTCGCCGCGTGGAGCCCGGGTTCGCCGGGAGTCCACCACCAGACATAAGACGGATCTGATATCGGCTCATCGAACGATGCCTCCTCCACCAGGCGGTCGTTCACCCAAAGCTCCATACGGGCGATGGAGGACGCGGCGAGCACTTCGCCGGTGAGATGCACCTGCTGCCCGACATACAAATCAGATTGGGCTCCGGAGCGGCGGAGCAGCGGGACAATTGGGGCTGGGGGTGGAGGCGGTGCGGTCGGATCAGCTCCTGTCACCGTAACTGCAGGCGTAGTAGTCCTTTGCTCCGGGTCGTCGCTAGCGGCGGGAGTGCACGAAGCGATCAGAACCAGAACTAAGCCAACGAACGCAAGGCGGGAAGCTCTCATGGACAGGGCGTCCTTGTCGTTGTGGGGAAACTCCAAACGCTCGACCATGGTCCAGCCTGATCGTTGTACCTTGCCTGGACCCGCCAGTAGTAGACGCGGCACTCTTCGAGGGGTCCGGTGTCGAAGGTCGTCCCGACATCTGCAGAACCTTCCAGTTCAATCCTCCCGAACAGATTCGTGAACGAAAGCTGCACCTGGAAATGGGTTACCGGACCGCAACCTGGATAGCTCCACGACAGCGTGGAGCCCGTGGCCGCCGGAACACCAACCCCGTTGGCTGGCGAACTGAGGACGGGGGCTATGAGGGCCGGATCGCATGGAATGGTGGTTGCTGTCGGCGGAGTCGTTGTGGTTGAAATAGTGGTCGTGGTCGCACCCGAAGGGGCGGTCGTGGTTGTGGTCAGACCGGAGTCGGGATCGGTACCTCGGTCGAGGACCGTAACGGTAGCCACACCGGGAGCGGACCACTCCCCTCCGGAATCCTGCCCCCAAACCGACAGTCCGTAGGTTCCGGCCGCCGGCGGCGACCACTTGAACCTGACATCGACCAGGGTGGAGCCGTCGGTGGCGACGGTCTCCACAGTTGAACCGTTGACATCGAGGCGGACTATCACGATGCCGTCCGGGTCGGTGGCGTGGGTGGTGACATCGATCGGTGCCGATACGGGGCCAATCACGACACCGCTCAGCGGCGCATCGATCCACGCCGTCCCCGGACCGGAAGTGGCCAAACCCACGGCGGCGAAGCCCAATACCGCGACAGCGAGGCCGACCACCGATACCTTTACGGGTCTCATTGCGGGTCAGGGTAATTCGGCCCATGAAGGTGGGATTAAGGTTTACCGGGGACGGATAACGCCCGAGACCAGGGGTGATTCAAGCAAAATCCGAACACTCCAAAGCCGAAGTCTGCCGTGGAGCATTCAGATCATCTGGGGCGTGATCGGCTCAACCCGTCTCGGAGCGGTCCACTTCCCCGCGCCATCCGCCGGTTTCTGTGCCACGGCCTTCAATGAAGTCATTGAACCGCTCGAGGTCGCCTTTGACCCGCATCGAGACCACGCCCAGTTTGTCGGCTGCTTGTTCGACGAACCCGTCGGGATCGAAGTCCATTTGCAAGGTGACCCTGGTCTGCTCATCGTTGAGAGCGTGGAAAGTCACCACACCACCCTGATCGACTCCTGAACGAGATCGCCAGGCGATCTGCTGATCGGGCGTCTGCTCGGTGATCTCGGCTTCGAACTCCCGGTCCACTCCGGCGATGTCCACATGCCAGCGGACGTTACGATCGTCGATTTGCTCGACCCTCTGCACACCCTCCATGAAACGAGGGAACTCCTCGAACTGAGTCCACTGGTTGTAGACGAACGTCGGAATCGACGTCAATGCTTTGGGCGACTTCACCCATGGTGACCTCCTTGCTGTGATTTGCGGTACCGGACCGGCAGCGCCACAAACCCCGACCGGCGATCAGCTCCGCTCGTATGCGACGTTGCCCCTGACGAACGTCAACGAGACCTCGGTGTCGCCGAAATCGCCTCCCCCGAAAGGATCCCGATCGAACACCACGACATCGGCCAGTTTCCCGACCTCCAGCGACCCTCGATCCTGCTCACTGTTGTTGATGTATGCCGAGCCCATCGTGAAAGCAGTCAATGCCTCCACCGGCGATAGCGCCTCGTCGGGACCGAGTGGTGGGCCACCGTCAGGGCCGGTGCGGTTGATCGCGACGTCGACCTCTTTCATCACATTGGCCGTAGAGACATTCCAGTCGCTCCCCATCCCGAGCGTTGCTCCGGCGCGCGCTAGGGATCCGAACGGGTATTGCCACGAGTCACGCTCTGGAGTGATGAAGGGTCGGGTCAACTCGGTCTGATAGTCGTCGTTCATCGCCCAGAAGGGCTGGGCATTGGCAGCCGCTCCGACCCGGGCGAAGCGGGGCACGTCGTCGGGGTGGACGAACTGGATATGGGCGATGTGGTGGCGGTTCGCAGAAGCGCCGTTGGCCCCGCGTGCTGCCTCGATCGCGTCCAGGGCGTTCCGCACCGCCCGGTCGCCCACGGCATGGAAGTGGCACTGAAAGCCGTGCCGGTCGAGGACGGTCACGATCTCCCTCAGTTCGTCGGGATCGATGAAGTCAATTCCCTTGTTGGTAGTGGTGGCTCCGTTGTCGTCGAGATACGGGTCGAGCACCGAAGCCGTGAAGTTCTCCGCCACCCCGTCGAGCATCAACTTCACCGAAGTCGGCCGGAACCGGGGCGCCGATCGTTGCCTGCGAGCGAGCAGGTCGTTCACCTGCTCGAGCCCCTCGTCGCGGTTCCACCAGAGGGCCGCAACGGCATCGCCGAGGAGGGTGCCGGACGAGGCAGCCCGAAGGTACGCCTCCTGGACTTCGGGGAAGACAGCGGCCTCCTGCCAGCCGGTAATCCCGTAACGGAGCATTTCCTCCTGACCCCGGATCAGGCCGCGTTCGAAGTCCTCAACCGTGTCTTCGGGCGCGTGCCGCTGTACGAGCTGTTTCGCTCCCTCGTGGAGGGTCCCCTGCGGTGTTCCATCGGGCAGTCTCTCGATTCTGCCGTCCGCGGGGTCGGGCGTCGCTGCTGTAACACCGGCGATATCGAGGGCGCGAGTGTTCGCCCAGGCGCCGTGCCCGTCGGCATTGGTGAGCAAAGCAGGACGGTCGGCGAGGACGACATCCAGTGATCGTGCGTCAGGGCACCCGCGCTCGAACCACGCCTGAGACCACCCCCCTCCGACGATCCAAGGCTCATGAGGGTTGTCGGCCGCATAGCGTGCGATTGCAGCAAAGGCATCGGTCGCGTTGGCGCAGCCATCGAAGGTGAGTTTCAACTGCTCCAGTCCGCTGGTCACGGTGTGAACATGTGCGTCGGTGAAGCCGGGTGTCAACAAGACG
>JBHJOQ010000094.1:0-37660 GCA_050329555.1 Acidimicrobiia bacterium
GTCGCCGGGGGTTGGCACCTGTGCTCATGCGGCGGGTGTGGTGACTTGTGAGTTGGGTGACCTGGCGGTCGGAGATTCGGTGTTGATCACGATTGTGGTCGAGACCGAGGCGGTCGGTGAGATCACCGATCCGAGCCCGGTCAACGTTGTCGAGGTGTCCTCGGGCACAGAAGAGGTGAACCTCGATAACAACGTTGACAGCGAGGAGACCAATATCGTCGAAGTGCTCGACCTTGTTGTCCTCCCGTTCACCGGAATCGACACCCCTTTCATGCTGACCGGGGCGATCATGTTGCTTGGTGCTGGACTTACCTTGCTCTTCGGCTCAAGGAGACGTGAGCTCGAGATCTAAGCCACCTCGGAACTAAAGGAACAGCCCCGGGGTTAACCTCCCGGGGCTTCCTTTATGAACTACGACGAATCCATCGCCTATCTCGACAGACACGTCAAACTCGGGGTGAAACCCGGCCTCGACCGGATCCGCACCCTGCTCGACGCAATGGGCTCGCCCCATCTCGGGTACCCGGTTGTGCACATTGCCGGCACTAACGGGAAGACATCGACTTCACGGATGACCACGGCTCTCCTGCTCGCCCGTGGCCTGGACACAGGCAGTTACACATCGCCTCATCTGGAGCGTGTCGAGGAGAGATTCTCAGCCTACGGCGAGTATGCGACCCCCGATGAGTTCGCCTTGGCCATGACCGATGTTGCTGTTTTTGCAGATGTCCTGGTCGCCGGGGGCTCTGATCCCAACACATACTTCGAGCTCACCACCGCCGCCGCCTTTGCGTTCTTTGCCGAAAAGGCGGTGAATGCAGCGGTGATCGAGGTCGGGCTCGGCGGCCGCCTCGATGCAACCAACGTGATCGACGGGGACGTCTGCGTCGTGACCGGGATTGGTGTCGAACACACCGAGTTTCTCGGCCATGACGTCGCCACTATCGCCGGTGAGAAATTGGGCATCGTCAGCCCCGGCACGATCCTTGTCACCGGCGACTTGCCCGAAGCGGCATTGGCGGTGGCCAACACCAAGGCCAAGGAGATGGGCATCCAGCACCGTGTCTTCGGACGAGATTTCAACGTTGCCGAAGCCGAGCGCGGCATCCGCGGCTGGCATACAACCATCCAGGGGGCGGAAGGGACCTACGAGGACATCTTCCTGCCGGTGCACGGTCGCCATCAGCTTCACAACCTCGCTGTGGCCATTGCGGCAACGGAAGCCCTGGTCGGGAGCCGGCTCGACCCTGATTCGGTCCGGGAAGCGATGCGGGCACTCACCCTCCCAGGGCGCATGGAGCCGATCGCAACCGGCCCGCTCGTCCTGATCGACGGAGCACACAACGCTGACGGGGTAACCACTCTCGTCGACTCCCTGGGTGCCGAGTACCCGAGCGTGAAATGGCACATCGTTCTGGGGGTCATGAGGGATAAGAACATCGATGCGATGATCGAAGACCTCGCCCCCATTGCATCAGGGTTCGTAGTCACAGCGGCGCGCTCGGAGAGGGCAACGCCACCACTCGATCTCGCCGAACGGGTCGAGGCTGTTGTCGATGTTCCGGTCCTGGTGGCGGAAGACGCAGGTTATGCCGTCGACATGGCGCGCGCCGAGGCAGGTGCGGAAGGGAATGTCCTGGTGACCGGTTCCCTCTACCTCGTGGGTGAGGTGCGAAGCCATCTCAAGTAACCCCTAAGTTCTCCAGGCGGTACCCTTGCCCTCAATATGTCCAAAGAGCACACATTCATCATGGTCAAGCCCGATGGCGTCCAGCGAGGACTTGTCGGTGAGATCATCTCGCGATTCGAACGCAAAGGCCTGAGCCTGGAGAAGATCCGGAAACTGGATATCGACGAAGACCTGGCCCGACGCCATTACGCCGAGCATGTCGACCGGCCGTTCTTCCCGGAGCTTCTCGAGTTCGTCACTTCGGGCCCGGTTGTCGCTATGGAGTGGTCAGGAGACTCGGCAGTGGCGGTATCACGCTCAATGATGGGTGCGACAGATCCGAAACAGGCGGCGCCGGGGACTGTCCGGGGCGACTTCGGCCTTGCAGTCACGCACAACCTCGTACACGGTTCGGACAGCGTCGAGAGCGCCCAGCGTGAATTGGGGATCTTTTTCGACTGAAAATAGACCGAGAACGGCTCAACGACGCCATTTGCCACATGGCAGAAGGTTGCCGGCCACTCTACACTCAGAGAGTCTGCCAAGGAGTCCTTTCCATTTATGGCTGAAACCCTTCTTTCATTCGCCGGCCAGGACATGGCCATAGATCTCGGCACTGCCAATACGTTGGTGTATGTCCGGGGTGGTGGCATCGTGCTCAACGAGCCATCCGTCGTGGCGATCAACTCGGTCACCGGTAAGGCACTCGCTGTCGGCATGGAGGCGAAAAGGATGATCGGGCGCACCCCGGCGTCGATCACCGCGATCCGCCCGCTACGCGATGGTGTCATCGCTGACTTCGACATCACCGAGAAGATGCTTCGATATTTCATCCAGAAGGTCCACAAGCGGAAATGGGCGCGTCCCCGGATAGTCGTGTGCGTTCCTTCCGGGATCACCCCCGTCGAGCGGCGGGCAGTCGAGGAAGCCGCTTACCACGCAGGTGCCCGTCGCGCCTATACGATCGAGGAGCCGATGGCGGCCGCCATCGGCGCGGGCCTCCCCATCGGGGAGCCTGCCGGCTCGATGGTTGTCGACATCGGCGGAGGCACCACCGAAGTCGCAGTCATCTCACTTGGTGGCATCGTCGTGTCTCGCAGCATCAGGGTCGGAGGCGACGAGCTGGATACCGCGATCATCGATTGGATCAAGAAGGAGTACAACGTTCTCGTCGGTGAGAGGACGGCTGAACAACTGAAAATGGCGGTCGGGTCGGCGTGGCCTTACGCGGACGAGCCTTCGGCCGAGGTCAGAGGGCGCGACCTCGTCACCGGACTTCCCAAGACGATTTTGCTGTCGAGCCCAGAAATCCGTGAGGCTATCGAAGAGCCCACGCAAGCAATCGTCGATGCTGTGAAATACACGCTGGACAAGACTCCCCCTGAGTTGGCTGCGGATGTCGTAGAGCGCGGAATCGTGCTTACCGGTGGAGGAGCGTTGCTTGTCGGGCTGGACCATCGTCTTGCTCACGAGACCGGTATGCCGATCGTGACGGCGGCCAAGCCTTTGCAGTCTGTGGTGATTGGTTCGGGGAAATGCCTGGAGGAATTCGACACACTGCAGAGTGTGTTGGTGTCGTCGTCCCGGTCATGATTCCCTCGATCCAACCCACAGCATGCTGACCAGGGACCGCCAATCGCGCGCTGACCGCGCCTTTCCCACCTTTATCACCTTGGTGGTGCTGGGGATTCTCCTGATGACTTTTCATGTACGCCTTGAGGGTGGCGGTGTTGTCGGTGTCCTTCGGACCGGAACCCAGGCGGTGATCTCACCCTTGCAACGGGCTGTTGCCTATGTGGTCACTCCCGTTGTCGAAGCAGCGGAGGGCCTCGGCGAAATCGCCGGTCTACGCGAGGAGAATCGCGCCCTCAAAGCGGCTCTCGTAGAGTCTCAGGCACAGCTGATCGCGGTCCAGGACCAGCTGGCGAGGCTCGATCTGTTGGAATCGCTCTACGGTTTGGACGAATTAGAAGGCGATCTTGGCCGAACCGTTGCCAATGTCATCGGCCGACCCGACCCGCTCGACGCCGGTTTTATAATCGACCGCGGGACCTCACACGGGATTGCCGTGGGCCAACCAGTCATCGACACCAATGGGTTCGTGGTCGGAACGGTGTCGAGTGTGACCTCGGGGAGTGCAACAGTCGTGCCGATCACGGGCTCGCGGGAGGCGCTGGCGGTTCTGGTCGGGAGCCAGATCGGCAGTCTCACCTCCCAGGTTGGCTCTCCAGAGATGGTCCTGGAGATACGCGACGCAAAAGAGCCGGTCCTCGCCGGCACCCGGGTGCTGACATCGGCACAGAGCATTCTCTTCCCGGCCGGGTTCCCGGTCGGAGAAGTCCTGGAAGACGCGGCTCTGGTCACCTCCGCGGTCAACACGACGGTCCTGCCTTTCGTGGATATCGACACTCTGCGAATCGTCGTGGTCCTGGCGTGGCCCACTGATCCGGGTTCAGCATCGAGCCAGGACGAGATCCAGGCCGACGTGACGACGACAACCCTCGGGGAGACGACCACAACCGGGGAGGGCACCACCACGACTGAGGGTGAATCATGAAGCTCCGCACACCGGCGTTGGTCTTTCTCATCCTGTTGGCAGCCGTGGTAATCCAGACGACGGTCTTCGGGGCGATCCGCATCATCATCCCCGACCTGGTGCTTCTCGTCTCGATCCTGCTCGCGCTTACCCGGATCAAGCCCGAGTTGGTCCTCGCCATTACGTTTGCGGCAGGCCTGATGGTGGACCTCATCGGTTCTTCGCTGCTCGGCCTGCGGGCGATTGTCTTTATGTCGGCCACATACATCGCGCTGCGCACGCGGGAGCGGGCGGACATCGGGAGGGTGGCCACCGCGCTCTGGGCAGGTGCGCTGACCTTTATCGGCGTGTTGCTCCTACTGTTGCTGGGGACACTGTTCGGACAGTCGACGATCCTGGGTGAACATGTATTCAGCCGTCTCTTCACGATTCCGCTGGCGAATATGCTTCTTGCGTTCTTGATTGCCCCGATCCTGGTCAGGATCGTGGACCAGGATCCGGCAGCGTTGAGATACTGATGAAGTTTGCGCTACGACTCACCACTCTCGGCATCGCCTTCATGGTGATGTTCTCGATCGTCGGTTTGCGGTTGTGGTTCGTGCAGGTTGCCGAAGGCCCCGCCTTCGCCCAGGCTGCAGAGGAACTCACCTGGATCGCCCGCAATTCCTACGCCCCGCGCGGTGACATCTACGATCGGAACGGAACGCTTCTCGCCACGAGCAGGCTGGTACCGGCGGTGGTCGTCGACCGGACTTTCATCCAAAACGACGAGCGTGAAGACCTGGTCCAGACACTGTCCGCGCTTCTCGGAATGGAGCCGTCCGACCTCGACGCCATGTACGAGGAGGCCGGAATCAACGCCCGCTTCCAGGTGGCCACGGTCAAGCCCGAAACCTCGCTTCGAGTCAGCGAGAAGCTGGACGTCCTGCCTGGAGTGGAGATCGTGAATGTGCCCGAGCGCGTCTACCTTTCCGGGCCGACCCTCGCCCATGTGGTCGGCCACCTCGGCCTTCCCGAGCAAGCCGACCTCGACGCCCGCCCCGACCTCGATCCGAGCATCCGGATCGGCAAACTGGGAGTGGAGCGCATCTACGACGAACTCCTCGAAGGCACACCGGGTCAAGTGGAATACAGGGTTCGGGCGGGCGAGATCATCGCCGAAAGGCCAGGCCGTGACCCAGAGCCCGGAGACTCATTGGTGCTCACAGTGGACTTCGAACTACAAGAGCGCGTGGAGAGGGCACTCGAAGAGGCGGTTGGCCTCTCCAACGATGTCAAAGATGAACTGCGGGATTCCGGTCAGGAAGTATTCAACGAGACCCAACGAGCCGCCGCGGTAGTTCTCGACATCAAGACGTTCGAGGTCCTTGCGCTGGCGTCTTACCCTGACTTCGACCCCCAGCTGTTCGTAGCCGGCCTGGACCCGGAGACTTTTGCGAACCTGCAGACAACGCAAGCATTCAACAACCTCGCCATCGCGGGCCAGTACCCGCCTGCTTCGACGTTCAAAGCGATCACATATCTGGTCAAGGAAGAAGAGAATCTCCCCCTGCCGGAAGACGTCGAGGGTGTGGACATCCCCAATCAGCAGGTGCACTGTGACGGCACCCTGTTCCTCGATGACGAGCCCGGCACCGAAAACCTCAAGAACGACTGGTATGCCCCGGGCAATCTCGGCTGGCTGGACATCCACGGGGCGCTCGAGAACTCGTGCAACATCTTCTTCTGGAACGTTGCCCTGGGCACCCACCGCCAGCATTCGAACGAGAACGTGATCCAGGAGTGGGCTCAGGAGCTCGGGTACGGGTCGCAAACCGGGATCGACCTCTCCGGTGAGGCGACCGGGATCGTACCGACCAGGGCGCTCTTTGAAGAGTGGAAGGAATTCCAGTTGGAGAATCCCGACCAGCCCCCGCGGCTGGACCGGAGCCGGCTGGAGTTCGCCAGCCCCTGGCTGGGTGGTGACCTGCTCGACTTCGCCATCGGGCAGGGCGCCTTCGTGGCCACCCCCCTCCAGGTGGCCGTGTCATACGCGTCGATGTTCAACGGCGGAATCGTGATGGAGCCGCGCGTCGTGAAGGAGACCGTCACCCCCGACGGCGAGGTGACGCCTGTGGAGACTTCGGTGGTCCGCGAAGTCGAGATATCAGAGGAGGTGCGTCAGTCGCTGCTCACCGACCTGAACCGGGTGGTGACCACCGGAACCGCCAGCGCGGCCTTCGCCGATTTCGGTGAGGGCCTCGAGTTGGTCGGCGGCAAGACCGGTACCGGTGAGTCGTCCCAGAACAAGGACAATCACGCCTGGTTCGCTGCCGTTGCCCCCATCGATGACCCTCAATACGTGGTTGTGGTGCTCATCGACGAAGGTGGTTCGGGAAGCCGGATAGCGGCACCGGTTGTCCGGCACATACTCCAATACCTGATGGGTAACGTACCGACACCAATCGTTGAAGGGGCGGACGCAGACTGATGGCCGTTCTCACCAGAATTCGCGAAGTTGCAGTCGTCCGGCGTGACAACAGGTCGGACAAGATATTGATGGGCACGATGCTGCTCCTTTCCGCTTTCGGCCTGTTGATGATCTATTCGGCCACTCAGAGCACCGGGACGTTCTCGATGGAGCGGCAGATGATCTTCGTCACTGCCGGTGTCATCGTGTATTTCGTCGCCTCCAACATCGACTACCGCGAGTACCGGCTGTGGGTGCCGATCGCGTCGCTGGTCGTCCTGGTCCTGCTCGTTGCCGTCTTCCTCTTCGAGCCGGTGAACGGGGCGCAACGTTGGATCGAGCTCGGATTCTTCAAGCTGCAGCCTGCAGAATTCGCCAAGGTTGTTGTAATCGTCGCCCTCGCCAGCATCCTCGCGCCCCCGGTACGCGGTGACATCGAGCGGCGGCAGTTGTCATGGGCAAAAATCGGCCAGGCCCTGTTGGTTGTGGCTGTCCCCGCGATCCTGATTCTGCGGGAGCCGGACCTCGGCACCACTCTTGTCTTCGGATTCATCGTCTATGTGATGATCTTCGCTGCCGGGGCCACCTGGCGTCAGATGGTGGCCCTGGGATTGGCGGGCGCCATCGCCTCGTTTGCGGTCTGGACCCTGGGATTGCTCGAGGAATATCAACTCAACCGCATCCGGATCCTGTTCAACCCCACGATCGATCCCCAGGGGATCGGGTACAACCTGGCGCAGTCGAAACTTGCGATCGGCTCCGGCCAGCTCTTCGGTTCCGGCCTGTTCGCCGGAACCCAGACCAATTTCGAGTACGTGCCCGAGCAGGAGACCGACTTCATCTTCACCGCGGTCGGTGAGCAACTTGGATTCGTCGGGGGGTTGCTCGTCCTCGTCGCGTTCGCCGTGATCATCTGGCGCCTCCTCATAATCGCGGCTAATGCCCGTGACCGGTTCGGCGCCCTCATTGGGGTCGGCATCGCCGCGATGATGGTCTTCCACGTGTTCGTCAATGTCGGGATGACCATTGGGATCATGCCGGTCACCGGTCTACCGCTTCCCTTCCTCTCCCAGGGAGGTTCTTTCTACATATCGATGACTCTTGCGCTGGGCATCGCCAACTCGATCTGGCTAATGCGCACCCCCGTACCCGGAGAAAACCAGCTGACTTGATTTTGCAAGGGGGGCGACCCCCCTTGGATTCCCCCGGCGGGTTGGAACAAGGTCTCGGAATGGGCACCTTCCCCCATTCGGCTTCGCCTCTGGGGGAAGGTCCGCTCGCTTCGCTCGCTGGGAGGGCAGCTACGCTCGCGGGCGATGTTTCGTCGAAGTCATGAGGGTTGGGTAGAGGTCATCTGCGGGCCGATGTTCTCGGGCAAGAGCGAGGAGTTGATCCGCCGGGTCACCCGCTCGCGAATTGCTCGCATCCCGGTCCAGACCTTTAAACCCCAGATCGATAATCGCTATGCCGATACCGATGTGGTCAGCCACTCCCAGATGAGTGTCAGTGCGATCCCAGTCGAGTCCGCGGCCGCCCTGTTGCGGAGAGTCGAAGACGTGACCGAGGTCATTGGCATCGACGAGGGCCAGTTCTTCGACCTGGAATTGGTCGATGTGGTGGAACAGCTGGCGTCGGCGGGGAAGCAGGTGATCGTCGCCGGCCTCGACACCGATTATCTGAGAAGGCCGTTCGAGCCGATCCCTTCGCTCTGCGATCGAGCCGAGTACGTGACAAAGGTGCTCGCTGTGTGTCACAAGTGCGGTGGCCCTGGAATGTACACCCAGAGGATCGTCACCTCCGACGATCTGGTGGTCCTCGGTGCCGAGGGGGCCTACGAGGCAAGCTGCCGGCGCTGTTATGACCCGACCGAGCCGGAGCAATTGGCTCTACCGTCCGAATAGCCCGCAGACGCGGGAGCGGTGGGTGCCGGATAGCGGGCAGTGGCGTGTTATCCTTTGATCACCAGATCGGTGTTTCCCATAGGGAGTCTTTTCCGGTGATATCCATCGCCACCCGACCGCTCTCAGCGGTCATTCCACAACTGAACGTCACCCGCCCATACGCTGGTGTGTTTGGATCCGGCCTGGTTTTGTCTTTCAGCGCAGCTAATTCCACCAGGAAACGGAATATGACTTGCGCATCCACATCAACTTCTCAGAGGAGTGAGATTCATGGCTCTGTTTCGCCGCAAGAGCCCTCAGATTGTTCGGCGTTCCTCAGATCAGGGGACGGTCGAAGAGCGGAAAACCGTAACGGTCAAAGGGCACAAGGTTGAAGTTCGTCGGGTAGAGAGGACTCGCCCCGAGCACACGAACGACCAGAAGAAATCCAATCGCAAGAAGGACCGGAACCGGAGCCAGAGCCGGAACGGTGTTTCCACAAGCCGGACCAGGTCACGTCGGCCCTCCGACGACGAGATAATCGTCCCGACCGACAGCGCCCGCAAGCAAATGCTTGTTCGCGTCAAGGGCGACCAGACTCAGGTAGTTATTCTCGAAGGGCCAGTCCTCGTCGAGCATTATGTGGCACGCGAAGCCGCTTCCTCTGTCGCCGGGAACATCTACCTCGCCCGAACCCGCAACGTACTCCCGGGGATGGAAGCTGCGTTCCTCGACTTCGGCGCCGCTAAGAACGGTGTCCTCTACGCATCCGACGTCTCCGTCGATGGTGTATCCAACGGACGGGCCAAGCGAAGGATCGAGAATGTCCTGCAGGACGGTGACGAGGTCCTTGTCCAGGTGACCAAAGACGCGATGGGTGCAAAAGGCGCACGCCTCACCGGTATGCCCTCGCTGCCCGGGCGCTACCTGGTTCTGGTCCCCGACTCCGACAGCGTTGGTATCAGCCGCCGGCTCCCCGACGACGATCGCGCCCGCCTCCGGGACGTGATCAACAAGGTCCGTCCGAAAGGTTATGGAGTCATCGTCCGCACGGCCGCACTGCATGCAACAGCCGAAGAGCTCGCCGCTGATATCTCCCGACTGGTCAAACAGTGGGAGTCGATTGTCACCGAGTCCCAGCAGGGCGGGGCCCCCCGGCTCATCCATGAAGAGCCCGAGTTGATCATCAAAGTCATCAGGGAGCACTTCACTGCTGACTTCCGCAAACTGCTCATTGACAACAGAGCGGCATATGACAAGGTCATCTCCTACTTGAGCTCAACTGCCCCGGACCTCGTTTCCAAAGTCTCGCTGTATGACGAGGATCCGCCACTGTTCGAGCGTTACCACGTCGACGATCAGCTCAAGAAGGCACTTGACCGCCGGGTCTATCTTCCCTCGGGGGGACATCTGGTGATCGACAGGACTGAGGCGCTGACTGTTATCGACGTCAACACCGGCAAATTCGTCGGGTCATCAACCCTCGAGGAGACCGTCAAGCAGAACAACCTGGAGGCCGCCGAGGAAATCGGCAGGCAACTCAGGCTTCGCGATATCGGCGGGATCATCGTCATCGACTTTATCGACATGGAGTCGGTGGCAAATCAACAGGCAGTGTTGCGCCGTCTCAAAGAGACTCTGGCCCGGGACAAGACCAGGACCCAGGTGTTCGAGGTATCGAGTCTCGGTCTCGTGGAGATGACGCGCAAGAACGTCTCTGCAGGGCTTCTCGAGCAGTTCTCAACCAAATGTGAACAGTGTGGAGGCCGGGGTGTGATCATCAACGACCACGCCGGCGCCCATGTCGGTGTCACTGCCGAGGACTATGACTGAGCTGGTCGCTGTCCTCTAATCCTTTTGTTCTTGCCCGGCATTGCCGGTAGCATAGGCAATCGATTCTCCCCTTTCAGAAGAGGTTTTACATGTATGCCATCATTCGCGCTGGCGGCAAACAATCAAAGGTGCAATCCGGCGACGTCATCGACATCGAGCGTGTCAAAGGTGACGAGACCGAGTTGACGTTCGAGCCGTTGCTGGTTGTCGACGACGAAGGCAATGCCTTCTCCGACCAGGGGGTTCTCTCCAAGGCATCGGTTCAGGCCAAGATCCTGGGCGAGTCCAATGGGCCCAAGATCGACATTTTCAAGTACAAGAACAAGACCGGGTACCGCCGCCGCCAGGGTCACCGCCAGAAATACACGCAAATCGAGATCACCAGCATAACCCTGCCCGGGGCAGAGGCTCCGTCCAAGAATGCTGCCAGTAGCAAGAAAGCCACCGACAAGGCCGCGCCAGAGAAGGCCGCGGCCAAGAAGGCTACGACCACCAGGAAAGACACGACCGAGGCGAAGTCAGCGCCGGCCAAGAAGGCGGCTGCGGCGGCCAAGACGCCCGAGCCTGGATCGTTCGAGGAGGAATAGGAAATGTCCAAGACAAAAGCAGGCGGTTCCACAAAGAACGGCCGCGATTCAGAAGCGAAACGTCTCGGCCCCAAGGTCTTCGACGGCGAGATGGTCTCCGCGGGAGCAATCCTGGTTCGCCAGCGAGGCACGCGAATCCATCCCGGCGCCAACGTCGGCAGAGGAGGGGATGACACCCTGTTCGCCATGAGTGAAGGCGTCGTGAAGTACGGCGTGCGCGCCAATCGTCGTCATGTAGACGTCGTACCGCAGTAGAAGTTGGTGCCCTGTCCGGCAGATCGTGCTTGTATTTCAACGGCCCTTTTCGCCCCTGGCGGCGTCCTCGCCCTTGACGAGCGGACCGGTGCGCCTGCGTCCTGCGTCCTTGCCAGGAACGAAAATGCGGATTTCATCCGTTAGGAGTTTGAGTAAACTCAAACTCCATGCAACCCGATTTCATCGGGTTTGCCCTCGCCTAAATAGCAAGCGAATCCACCTGACAGGACACTAACCGGTCGTGTTCGTCGACCGAGTCCGAGTCAACCTCCGCGCCGGGAACGGCGGTGCGGGGGTTGTTTCGTTTGTGCGGTCCAAAGGGAAGCCAAAAGGTCGGCCCATCGGCGGCAATGGGGGACCGGGCGGAAACATCACCCTTCGCGCTGACCCTTCCGTGGCGACTCTGCTCCGGTATCACCGCAACCCTCACTATCAGGCCGGCAGCGGCACTCATGGCGAGGGCGACCTCCGCCACGGTCGGGCCGGCGAAGACCTGGTCCTTCCGGTCCCACCCGGCACCACCGTCACCGATGAGGATGGCACGGTGATCGCCGACCTCGTCTCAGAGGGCGAGGAGGTCCTGGCGGTCTCCGGGGGCCGAGGAGGCAGGGGCAACGCCGCTTTCGTAAATCCGGGCAACCGGGCGCCTGCAGTGGCTGAACAGGGCGAATACGGGAGATCTGCGTGGTTTGTCCTCGAAATGAAGCTCCTGGCAGACGCGGCCCTGGTCGGGTTCCCCAACGCCGGGAAATCCACTTTCATCGCCAGGGTTTCCGCCGCCAAACCAAAGATCGCCAACTATCCGTTCACCACACTCGAGCCCAACCTCGGGGTGGTTAGCTTCGATGACCGGGAATTCGTGCTTGCCGACATCCCGGGCCTCATCGAAGGTGCGGCCGAGGGTAAGGGCCTGGGCCATGAGTTCCTGCGACACACTGAGCGGGCGCGCGTCCTGGTCTATCTTCTCGACCCTTCCGGGACCCAGGACGTGGGCCCGGAAAAGCAGCTCGAGATCCTCCGCCGGGAGATCGCCGAGTATTCCACCGAACTCTCCCGACGACCGAGTCTGGTGATCCTCAACAAAGCCGACCTCCCCGAGGCCGTGCCAATCGATGGATGCCTCATGGTCTCGGCACTCACGGGTGAGGGAACGAGAGAGGCTCTCCATGCCATCGCCGACCTCGTCGACCTCGCCGAGCGAGAGGCGCCGGAACAGATGGGATTCGTCCTCCACCGACCGCTCGGCCCCGGATTCTCGATCGAGCGGGAGGGCGAGGTGTGGGTGGTCAGCGGAGTCGCCGTGGAAAGAGCAGTCTCCTTCTCCGATCTCACGGCTGCCGAGGCCGCCGACATGGCATCCCGGCGCCTCGCACGACTGGGAGTCGACGAGGCCTTGCGCAGCGCCGGCGCGATACCAGGAGACGAGGTACGAATCGGCGAGCTCAGTTTCGACTTCCTCGCCGACTACGGCGAGGAGGAGTGAATCATCGCCTCCACAGGTCGCGGGTGAACAGCACGAGCACCGGGAAGATCTCGAGTCGTCCCACGATCATCAGACCGGACAGAAGCCACTTCACAAGGCCGGGGAGGCCTGAATAGTTGCCGAGCGGGCCGACCTCGCCCAGCCCGGGCCCGATGTTTCCGATCGATGCAGCCACAGCGCTTGTCGTCGTCACCAGATCGAGATTCTCGGTGAGATTGGCATCGATGAAGGCGACCAGGAAGGTCGAGGTCATGAAAAGGAATATGTAGAAGAGGAAGTAGCTCTGAACTGCTTCGACTATGGGCTCCTTGACCCGTTGCCCGCCGAATCGGGTGACGAACACACCTTTTGGGTAAACCAGACGGCGCAGGTCGGAGTAAGCAGCCTTGGAGAGGACACCGATACGGAAAGTCTTGATACCACCTGCTGTCGATCCGGCCATTCCGCCGAGAAACATCAGACCCACCACGAGAATCTGTAGCGCGGGTCTCCACAAGGCGAAGTCGGCTGACGCAAAACCGGTTGTGGTGGCAATCGACACGGTATTGAAGGCGGCATGCCTGAACCCTTCGCCCCAACCGAGGTCTCCGATCAAGCCACCGGCGACGATGACTATCGCGACCGCAGAGATGAAGGTGTAGAGGCGGAATTCGGAGTTCCTTGCGTACTCGAGTGGTCGCGCGAACGCCCTGAAGTGCAGGGCAAATGACACTCCAGCGAGGAACATGAAGGCGGTGATCACCCATTGCGTATAGGCGGAGAACCCGGCGATCGAGTCCGGCTCGGTACCGAACCCTCCTGTCGACATCGTGGTCATGGAGTGGATGAACGCCTGGAACACATTCATGTCGCCGACGACGAGAAGGGCCACCTGGATCAAAGTGAATACCAGATAGACCAGCCACAGCCTCTTCGCCGTTTCCTGGAATCGCGGGGTTAACCGGTCGGTGGTGGGCCCGGGCGACTCAGCGCGAGCGAGCTGCATCCCCCCGGTGCCGAGAAGGGGGAGAATGGCGACACCGAGCACGATGACTCCCATCCCGCCGAGCCACTGGGTCATCGCCCTCCAGAACGAGATGCCTTTGTCGAGGAGTGCCGGATCGGGGATGACCGATGCTCCGGTTGTGGTGAATCCAGATGCTGTCTCGAAGATCGCGTTGGTGATGTCGGGGATGGCCCCGGTGATCAGGAAGGGGAGCGCGCCAAAGACGGAGAAAATGAACCAGGACAGCCCGACTGTGGCGAATCCTTCCTTGACGGTGATGGACTTGGGTCTTTCGACGAACCGCCTCGTAACCAGGCCAAAGCCCCCTGTGATCCCTGCTGCGATCGTGATCCCGAGTGCAGTTTCGTACTCTGCGTAAAGCACGGAGACGAGGGCGGCTGAGGCCATTGCGACCGCCACGAAAAGGAGCACCGAGCCGATGACAAAGGCAACCGTCTTGATCAGTTTGGCCACAGGAGACTGGTTGCGGCGTCGGGGTTCAGTCGTCACGCGGAAAAGAGAGCAGTTGAGTCCTGGATATCGCGAGGCAGGGCGAAGAAGATTATGTGGTCGGCTGGCCGGATAACGGTTGAGCCGTCAGGCACAAACGTCGTCCCGCCTCTTGATATCCCCCCGACAATCACCCCGACGGGAAGGTTGAGGTCGAGCAGACTCCGGTCGACTGCTTCCGCTCCTTCGGCGACTTCCATCTCGATGGCCTCGGCGTCGGTGTCCGAGAAAGTGACCACCCGTTCTACCTCTCCGAACCTGACGAACTGGAGTATCGCGTTGGCAGCCATCAGTCTGCTCGACGCGGCGGCATCGATGCCAATCCCTGAGAGCAGGCCGACATAGTCGATTCGGTGGAACCGGGAGATGACCATCCCGGCGCCGCTGGCCTTTGCCACCAGGCATGCAAGCAAATTGACTTCGTCCCAGCCGGTAAGGCCGAGGGCGACGTCTTTTGGCCCGAGGTCGAGGCTCGCCGCCAGGGCGGGGTCGGTAGGGTCGGCGCACATCACCAGGGAGTCCGGATGCTTGTCCGCAAGAGAGAGGCATCGGGCCCGATCCTCGTCAATCATCACGACGCTCAGCCCGGCCACCCGCATGGCGTCAGCTGTCAACTCGGCGAGTCTGGTTGCTCCAAAGATTATGGCGCGTTCGAGATGACGCCGGGTAAGTCCGATCATTGTCGCGGCCCGTTCCACGTTGTCGTCGGTGGTCATGATGAGGGCGTGGTCGCCCATCTCCACGACGGTGTCACCGTGGGCGACGATGGTCCGCCCGTGACGTACTAGAGCGGCGAGCACCCAACCCCATTCGGCGTTTCTCACTCTCATGGTGCGCAGGGGAACGCCGGTGATCGGGGCGTTGGGGCCAACGGTGCCTCCGACCATCACTAGTTTCCCGCCGGCGAACTGGATCAACTCCGATGCGCCGCCCAGGCCGACGATGTCGACGATCTCCTCGGCGGCGGTTGCAGATGGGTCGATGACCACGTCGACTCCGAGCTGGGCGGAGCCTTCCCGGATCTCGGGGTCTTCGATCCTTGCGATTGTCATTTCGGTCCCGAGTTCTTTGGCGGCATGGCAGGCCAGGACGTTGGCGCCGTCCGAACTGGTGACGGCGATGAGGAGATCTGCCTTCCTGGCGCCTGCCTCCTCGAGGGTGGTCGTACTGGCGCCGTTGCCCTGCATTACGAGGGCGTCGATCGAGTCCTGGAGGTCGGCGGCGATGTCGGCGTTGTCCTCTATGACCGTCACGTCCTGGCCATCTTGGGACAAGCGCTCGGCCAGGTAGGAACCCACTGCCCCGGCACCAACAATGATTATCCGCATGTGTAACGCCGAAAACGCACGATCAGGCAGGCTAATCCCACCTGAGGCCCTTTGTGAGAAGCGGCAGAGTTCTTTGATGACGTTGCGGCCCGTACAATGCGGGCTCGATACAGGAGTTTCATGGAGTTCGACACACCCCAGTCAGTGGCCGTGGCATTGCGTTCGGTCGGATATCTGCCGGATGAGCGCATTGCTCAGGTCGTATTCCTCGCCGGTCATCTGGGCAAACCGATTCTGGTGGAGGGCCCGGCCGGAGTGGGCAAGACCGAATTGGCCAAAGCGCTCTCTGCTGTCACCGGCAGAGAGCTGATCCGTCTCCAGTGTTACGAGGGCCTCGACGAGTCCAAGGCGCTCTATGAGTGGAACTACAAGAAGCAGCTGCTCCGTATCCAGGCTGACGCCGACCACAACTGGGACGATATCGAACAGGACATCTTCTCGGAGGAATTCTTGCTCGAGCGGCCGCTGCTCAAAGCGATCCGCACCGACCACCCTTCCATCCTCCTGATCGACGAGGTCGACCGCGTTGAGGTCGAGACCGAAGCACTCCTGCTCGAGATCCTGTCGGACTTCCAGGTATCGATCCCGGAGCTGGGGACGATCGAGGCGGCATCGATCCCCATGGTCCTGCTTACTTCGAACAACACACGAGAGCTGAGTGAAGCATTGAAGCGGCGGTGCCTCTTCCTTCACATCAACTACCCCGACCCGGCCCGCGAGAAAGAGATCCTCGAAGCGCGCGTACCCGGCCTCTCGTCCCATCTCGCCGACCAGATCGCCCGGGTGGCCCGTTCGGTCAGGAACCTCGACCTCAAGAAAGCCCCCTCGGTATCTGAAACGATCGACTGGGCCCGGACCCTGCTCGCGCTGGCGGTGGAGGAGGTCGACGAGTCAGTGCTCGTCGATACCCTCCACGTGCTGCTCAAGTACCAGTCCGACATCGAGATAGCAGCCAAAGAGCTGGCAACCCCCAAGGGTTGAGATGATCGGGACACTGACCGGTTTTGTCGACGAGCTGAGAGAAGTCGGCATTCCGGTGTCGATGGTCGAGTCCATCGACGCGATGCAGGCAGTCGAGTCGATTGACCTGAGCAATCGCGTGGCACTCCGCGAGACCCTCCGGGCGACACTGATCAAGAACCTCCGGCACGAGCGGGCCTTCGACACCGCATTCGATGTGTATTTCTCCAGGCTTCCTCCTCCACTCCCATCCGCCGATCAGGGCGACACCGGGGAGGCAGGTGCGCCGGCACCCGAGGGCGGCCACGAGGACTTCGACCTCGACGACCTGATCCGTTCGCTGCTCGATGCTCTCGGGGCTTCGGATGCGGAAGGTCTGCGCGCCGGAGCCCAGCGAGCCGTCGACCGTCTGGCCGGCATGGAACCGGGACGGCCCGTCGGTGGTACCTACTACCTGTATCGGACCCTGCGCCGCCTCGACATGGCCCGCCTCGAGGAGATGCTGATGGAGGCGCTTGCCGACGAGGGGGAGATGTCGGGGTTCGACAGGCGTTTGCTCCGCGAGGACGTGGCGGAACGGCTGGAAACGCTCCGCCGCCAGCTCGAAGAGGAGATCCGGCGCCGGCTGGTGGCCGACAGGGGGCGCCAGGCAGTGGCCCGCACCCTGCGCAAGCCGATGATCGAGGATGTCGACTTGATGCATGCCACTACCGCAGAGCTTGCTGAGATGGAAGCCGCAATCGGGCCTCTCACCCGCAAGCTCGCTGCCCGGCTGGCCAGGCGGAGGAAGCGCCGTTCGGGCCGTCTCGATTTCAGGAAAACAGTGAGAAGGTCTCTGGCGACCGGGGGAGTGCCCGCCGACCCCCAGTTCAAGCATCCCCGCCCGCACCGTCCGGAAGTCTGGCTGATTTGCGACATATCGGGCTCGATGGCGACCTTCTCGCGCTTCACCCTCCAGTTCACACATGCCATGTCCTCGCAGTTCTCCCGGCTGAGATCTTTCGCATTTGTCGACACCGTTGATGAGGTGACCGACTTCTTCGGCCCGGGAATCGACTTCGGGTCAGCCCTGCACCGCATAACCACCGAGGCGGAGGTGGTCTGGATGGACGGCCACTCCGACTACGGAAACACCTTCGAGACTTTCCTCGCCCGGTACGGCAGCCAGCTCACGGCGCGGACGACGATTCTGGTCACAGGGGATGCCCGGAACAATTACCGGCCGACACGTGATGGTGCCCTTGCCGACATCGCCCGCCGTGCTCGCACCGTCATCTGGCTGAATCCCGAACCGGCGTCGTACTGGGACACCGGGGATTCGACCATGGCGGACTACGCCCGGCACTGTGATTCCGTCCACGAGGTGCGAACCCTCTCTCAGCTCGAGTTATTTGTGGAGAAGTTGACCTTTTCCGGCGTCAGGTCATCCTGACCGGAAACCTAAACATCTAAACCTTTCACAGCTTGCGCCGATAGTTCGGTTAGTCGCCCTATAAAGGGGTCGAAGATAGGTGAAGATCAATGGGATCGCGGATACTGGTAGTTGAAGACTCGGCGGTGATACGTCGTTTGATCGAAGTCTGCTTGCGTGCTGCTGACCTGGAAATCGTCACACGCGAGGACGGAAAGTCCGGTCTGGCTGCAGTCGGCTCTGAATCTCCGGATCTGGTCGTTCTCGACATCGGGTTGCCCGGTATGGACGGCTGGGAGGTTCTCGACGAGATCCGCCGGGACCTGACGACAGCGTCGCTCCCCGTGGTGGTTCTCACCGCTCACGCCGAAGAGGAATCCCGAAGACGGGCCAACGAGGGCGGCGCAGATGCCTTCGTGACCAAGCCGTTCCAACCGAACGACTTTCGGGCGACCGTTCTCTCTCTTCTGGAATAAACCAACTCAGTCGTCTCAGTTAGGCTCACGCCGGTGACGACAGAATCAATCATCCCTTCATTCCTCGGCGCCGCCGTACAGCGGCGCGAAGACCCTGCTCTGATTCGTGGCACCGCCCGTTTCGTCGATGACATCTCTCCGTCAGGGACACTCCACCTGGCCGTGGTGAGAAGCCCGTTCCCTCACGCTCGCATCACCGCGATCGACGTCGCTGCCGCTCGTGAGGTGCCCGGGATCCGGGCAATCATCACTCCCGATGACGTCGCCGATGTCAGAATGCCCCCTGAACCTGACCCGGGTCGCAACATCCCGCGCCGTTTCCCGCTGGTTCAAGGCACAGCCCTGATGCCCGGCGACCCCGTGGTGGCGGTGGTGGCCGATACCGCCGCGGCGGCCAGGGACGCCGCCGACGTCGTCTTCGTCGATTACGACATGCTCGATGTCGTCGGTGATGTCGAAGAGGCGATGAATGCCCCACCGATCCACGATGGTTTCGAATCGAACATCGCTTACGACCGTTCTCGCGGTGACCGCGCCGAGTTCGATGCCCTGACCGGCCCGGTGAGGCTGTCCGGTGTCGTCGAGCATCCTCGTGTTGTGCCCGCACCCATGGAACCGCGGGCGATCCTCGCTGAATGGAAGGAGGACGGTCTTACCGTCTATCTTTCAAGTCAGGCTCCGCAACTGATGCAGCAGGAGTTTGCGCTCTCTTTTGACATGGCCCAGTCCGCAGTCAGGGTCATAACTCCGTTTGTGGGCGGCGGCTTCGGGTGCAAGTTTGACCTCGCCGAAGAGGAATACCTCACGGTGATCGCAGCCCGGATGACAGGGCGGCCGGTGAAGTGGATCGAAACCCGCCGGGAGCACCTTCTTACCATTGGCCACGGACGCGCCCAGACCCACAAGTGGGAGGTCATCGCCGACGAGGAGGGCAAGATCGAGGGACTGTGGGTGGACAGTCTCGTCGATCTCGGATGCCGGCACCGCTATCTGTCCTTCACCACCATCACCAGCCGGATGGGAACCGGAAGCTACGACATCGGTGTCTATGGCTGGACTCAGAAGGGAATCTGGACCAACCGGGCGCCGCGTGACATCTATCGCGGGGCGGGGCGGCCCGAGGCCACCCTCACCGTGGAGCGTGTGATCGATGCCGTTGCCAGCGCAACCGGTGTCGACCCGGCCGAAGTAAGGCGCCGCAACTTCATCCAACCCGACCAGTTTCCCTACCGTACCCGCGCCGGGTACACCTACGACACCGGTGACTACGAAAAGACCCTGGACAAGCTGCTCGAGTTCGTCGACTATCCCGCTCTGCGCGCCGGGCAGCAACAGGCTCGCGCTGCGGGCCGCCTGGTCGGCCTCGGTTTCGGGGCCTATGTCGAGGTCTGCGGTTTCGAGGACTGGGGGGCTGCACGGATCCAGGTCCACTCCGACGGTTCGGTTTCGGCGTACGTGGAGACCCTTGACCAGGGCCAGGGACACCGGACCAGCTTCGCCCAGTTGGTCGCAGACCGCCTCGGGATCCCCATCGACAGAGTGAAGATCGAACAGGGCGACAGCGCCACCTCACCATACGGTTGGGGCACGTCGGGTTCGAGGTCGCTGGCACAGGGTGGTTCCGCCTCTTACGCTGCCGCCGAGAAGGTCGCCGAAAAGGCGAAGAAGATAGCCGCCCACCTCCTCGAGGCATCTGCGGATGACATCGAACTGGGTGAATCCAGGGCAACGGTGGTCGGCACGGACGTATCGGTCGGCTGGACCGCGATCGTGGATGCCGCCTTGTCGGGCAACCTTCCCGAAGGCTTGACCCCCGGTCTGGACGATGAGGTCCACCTCAAGTCGGGAGGGCTCAACTTTCCCTACGGGGTCCATCTTGCCCAGGTCGAAATCGACAGGGAGACCGGTGCACCGACGCTACAGCGGATGTGGGCCGTTGACGACGCCGGAAACATAGTCAACCCGATGCTCGCCGAAGGCCAGCGGCACGGAGGTCTGGCCCAGGGGATAGGGCAGGCGCTGTGGGAGGAGGCCCGCTATGACGTCGACGGCAACCTGGTCACCTCGTCGTTTATCGACTATCTGATTCCATCCTCGGTGTCGCTGCCCGCCTTCGAACTCGAAGCAACGGTGACCCCGACCCCGACCAACCCGCTCGGGGCCAAGGGAATCGGAGAGGCCGGAGCAATCGGCTCTACCCCCGCCGTCCTCAACGCCGTCTGCGACGCGCTCCAGACCGACGACATCCAGATCCCTCTAACCCCCGAGAAGATCTGGTCGCGAATCCGTTCCTGAGGCGCAGCGTCTCACATGTGATAGCTGGAGAAACGAGAACGCTCAGTTGGCTTCGATGACCTCGCCGAGGCGCTCGATCAGGTCGACCACGCGGTTGGAATAACCCCACTCGTTGTCGTACCAGGACATCACCTTGACCAAATTCCCTCCCAAGACCTGGGTGGCGGCGGCGTCAAAGATCGACGAGTGCGGGTTGCCGATGATGTCGGTGGAGACGATCGGATCAGTGTTGTACTCGAGGATGCCCTTCATGGGCCCTTCGGCGGCCTTTCTCACCGCCTCGTTCACCTGCTCGGCCGTCACGTCCTGGTTGAGTTCGACCACCAGGTCGACCGTGGACCCATCCGGGACCGGCACCCTCATCGCCATCCCGTCGAGTTTGCCCTCGAGCTGGGGGAGTACCTCACCCACCGCGGCGGCTGCACCGGTGGTGGTGGGGATGATGTTCTCGGTAGCCGCTCGGCTCCGACGCAGGTCTGCATGGGGCACGTCGGCCAGGCGCTGGTCGTTTGTGTAGGCGTGGACGGTGGTCATCACGCCTTTCTTGATCCCGAAGTTGTCGTCGAGCACCTTGGCCAGCGGTGCGAGACAGTTTGTTGTGCAGGATGCGTTGGAGACGAGGATGTCGCCTGCGTCCAATGCATCGTCGTTGACCCCGAGGACCACGGTCTCGTCGATCTTGTCCTTGGAGGGCACGGTGAGGATCACCCGCTTGGCCCCAGCCGAGATGTGCTTGTTGAGCGACTCCCGGTCGCGGAAGACCCCCGTGGCCTCTACCACGACGTCGACGCCCAGTTCTTTCCAAGGCAACTGCGATGGATCCCGCTCCATGAGCATCCTGACACTTTGGTCGCCCGCCTTCATCACCCCGTCTGACACCGAGACTTCCTGGTCGAATCGGCCCATCACCGAGTCGTATTCGAGCAAGTAGGCGAGGATTTCGTCATCGGATAGGTCGTTGATGGCCACCACCTCGATCCCTGAGTCGGGCCGACCGGCGATGATGCGGAAAACAGTCCTTCCGATGCGTCCGAAACCATTGATGGCGACACGGGTCATTACTGTCCTCCTTGGTCGAAGGCTGCGATCGCTGCTGCAACCTCTACCACCCGGTTGGAGTATCCCCATCCGTTGTTGAACCATGTGATGGTCTTGACCAGGTCGCCCCCGGTGACCATCGTGGCCAGGCTGTCGTACACACCCGAGTGTGGCTCGTCGCGCACGTCCGAAGACACGATCGGATCGGCGACATAGGCGATTACGTCCGAATAGTGGTTGTCTACAGCTTCCTTGATCACTCTGTTGACCTCCTCAATCGAGGTGTCCCGCTCCACCTGGGTGACCATGTCGACGGTCGAGCCGTCGGTGACCGGCACGTTGAGAGCCGTCGCGGCCATCTTGCCGGCGAGTTCGGGGAGGGCTTCGGCGAGAATCTCAGCTGAGTTCGTCTCGGCCGGGATGATGTTCTCCCCGGCTGCCCTGCTCGTCCGAAACGAGTCGGTCGGTACGTCGGCGAGACGTCCGGAGTTGGACATCGCCTTGACGATGGTCATGAAGGCCCGGTTGATGCCGAAGGACTCGTTGATGGTCTTGAGGATGGGAGCGACAGCATTCGAGGTGTTCGAACCGAGTGCGATCATGTCGGTGTCGGGGGTCAGTATCCCGTCGTTGATCCCCCGGAGTAGCAACGGCACTTCGCCCGGTGTCTCCGGACTCGAAGTGAGCACCACCTTCCGCGCCCCCGCATCGAGATGAGCCTGCAACGACTCCCGGGTCCGGTACTTGCTGGTGGTCTCGAGGACGACATCGACACCGAGCTCAGCCCAGTTGGCATCGCCCGGCTCCTTCGCTTCGAGGAAGGCAGCTTCCTTCGACCCGTACTTGAGGGCCCCGTCGGAGTACTCGACTTCTTTGGGAAAACGTCCGTAGATCGAGTCGTACTTGAGGAGGTAGGTGAGCCCATCGGGATCAGCAATGTCGCTGATCGCGACTACCTCGAGATCGCCGCGATCGTGAACGAGCCGGAAGACGTTGCGGCCGATCCGACCGAACCCCATAAGCCCGATTCGAGTTGTCGTCATGGAGGATCCTTTCTGCTCTCAACATAGCTCACCCTCTGGAAATCGGTTCAATTGCCCCGTATGTTCGGAAGTGTTGAAGGGGGTGGGTCTTGTTCGAGATCTTGTTCGAGCTCTGGTTCGTGATTGCAGTATGCATCAGTCCTCCGGTTTCCGGGCCGGTCGTCGCCGAGTTCGCTCCTGTCGGTCAGTATGGGGGTCACTGGGGTGTCGACTTTGCTACCGGGTACGGAGATGAAGTTTTCGCCCCTGCCGCGGGGAAGGTCACGTTTGCGGGATCGGTGGCCGGGATGAAAACCGTGACCATCGAGCCGGTATCCGGGTTAAAAGTCTCGGTCTCCTATCTCAGCCAGATCGAGGTCGCAACCGGCGACGTTGTAGACCGGGGGGAGAGGATTGGCCTCGCCGGTCTAGCACACGGCACGGCGTCGGTTCACATGTCTGCCCGGGTCGCAGGAACCTATGTCGATCCGGTGCTGTGGCTGGGCTGCCGGGAAACCGACATTTCCCGGGCGCTGCGTCTCCTGCCTCCGCCACAGCCCTATCCTCGCACTCGTGCGTACCGGAATACTCGGCGGAACCTTCGACCCGATCCATATCGCCCACCTCCACGCGGCCGAAACCGCCCTATTCGCAGGACTCGACCGAATTCTGTTCATGCCTGTTGGAGATCCGTGGCAGAAGGGTGACCGCGAGATCTCCCCGACCGAGCACAGAATCGAGATGGTCCGCCTCGCTATCTCAAACACCGACGGATTTGAACTTGACCTGCGGGAGACAAAGCGACCCGGCCCAACCTACACGATTGACACCCTTCTCTCCTTCCCCGACTCCGAGGAGTTGTTCGTGATCCTCGGAGCCGATGCCGCGTCTGGGATCAGGTCGTGGCATCGGTGGCAGGAGGTCGTCCACCGTTCGCGGATCGTTGTGGTGCCCCGCCCGGGAACGCCGGCGTCGGCGGTGACGGAGGCCCTTCCCGGTGCGCTTCGGCTCGAAATGGCCGCTCTCGACATCAGCAGCACCATGATCAGGGCAATGGCCAGGGAGGGGCGACCGTTCCGCTTCCTGGTCCCGGAAGGTGTCGTCGAATACATATCCGCCCATAATCTGTACCCGCAAGCCCGGACAGGCGATATGGTGGGGCAAATCATTCGAGAGGAGTGAACCGTCGAAGAGCGAAGTGAAGACCTGGGAAGGAGGGCCGCCGATGCCATCTTCTCCAAGAAGGGCAACGACATCCTCCTTCTCGATGTCGAAGACCTCTTCGTTCTGTCGGATGTGTTCGTGATCGCAACAGGGACCTCACGTCCCCATGTCCAGGCTCTCGCCGAGGGCGTAGAAGAGCGTCTCAGGGAAGACCTCGACTTGAAGCCCTTGCGCAACGAAGGCAAAGCCGAGGCGGAATGGATCCTCCTCGATTACGGCGACATCATCGTCCATCTCTTCCAAGCTGCTGCCCGTGAGTACTACGGACTGGAACGCTTGTGGGCTGACGCCCCGAAGGTGGAATGGAACGAGCCTGCGGAGGCTGAGCCCCAGGGATTCGGCGTTGCAGAAGGCCAGTAGGTAAAATACCGGTTCCCACACATGGGGCTGTAGCTCAGCTCGGCAGAGCACTTGACTGGCAGTCAAGGGGTCAGGGGTTCAAATCCCCTCAGCTCCACTTCATTTTCCCTGGTAGCGGGCGTGCCGGTTTCCTCATTCCCGTCAGTGGACCATCCTCGGCGCCTATGGGGCGCCTATCGGCCGTCGAACGTGTGTGTGAAGTCTCGGTAGATACTGGACACTGTGGCTCCGGTTGGTGGGTTCCACTTTGTGTCTAGAACTGACGAAGGTTGTTGACATTTAGGGTTCTCCTGACGAGAAGGAGAATCGATGACAGAGCGTGAGCAGCAGCGGATTGTGAGTCACCGGCTGGCGGTGCTTTCCCATGTCGAGGAGGTGACTTGAAATGTCGCTCAGACGTGTCGGTATTACGGGATCAGCCGGCAGACCTTTTACAAGTGGCTGAAACGTTACGAGGAGAAGGGACCCGAAGGGTTAAGGGACAGATCCTCGCGGCCACATCACAGTCCCAACGCCACGAACGCGGAGGTGGTGGGCAAGATCATGTATCTGCGTCAGCACTACCACTTCGGCCCTGAGAAGATTTCGATGTATCTGAAGCGTTACCACGACATCGAGATCTCCTCATCGGGGGTGTGGCGGATCCTTAAACGTCTCGACTTGAACCGGCTGCCCAGTTCGCAACGCCATAAGACCTATCAGAAACGGTGGAAGCGTTATGAGAAACCCCAACCGGGCCACAGGGTTCAGGTCGATGTCAAGTTCATCACCCCGATCGGGGCAGCTGGAAAGAAGTTCTACCAGTTCACCGCTATCGACGACTGCACCCGGCTGCGGGTCCTCAAGGCGTACCCGAAATGCGACCAGAAGACCGCAATCCAGTTCCTTGACTATCTCCTCCAGAAGCTGCCGTTCCGGGTCGAGGTGATCCAGACCGACAACGGAGGAGAGTTCGGCACCCAGTTCCACTATCACGTCTTAGACCGGGGAATCAGACACGTCTATATCAAACCGGCCACACCCAGACTCAATGGCAAAGTCGAGAGGTCACATCGGATCGACGAAGAAGAGTTCTACCGGATGCTCGAAGGCGTCGTCATCGACGACACCGAACTGTTCAACGACCGGCTGCAAGAATGGGAGGACTTCTACAACTTCAACCGGCCCCACGGAGCCCTCGACGGACAAACCCCCTACGAGCGACTCAAACAAAAAACAACCGAGAACCCGACGGTGTAACCCACCAACGTCAGTTGCACACCGTCGAACGTGTGTGCGAAGAGTTCGACTCCCTCCCGTTGCATGTTGGACTGTACCGAGGGGTGCGTGGCTCTTTGCGAGCGCTCCGCTGGCGGGCTTAGATCAATTCACCCTTGCTACTGGTCGCTCGCGAGCCATGACATCGCTTATATTTCTGGCCGCTCTCACACGGACAGGGTTCATTGCGTCCAACCTTCTGCACGATGTACGCCCCATCCTGTTGAGTGAGTTCGAGTTGGTACGCAAACGGATTCATTCGACCTGTTGCTTCGACGAAGATCGGCTGATGAAGCGTTGGCGTTGGATGGGCGGTGTGGTAGTCGAAAGTCCAACCTTCATTGATGGTGGCAGGCAACACGATGGACGAGATCTGGTCACCGATCGTGTTTGCTGCTGGAGATTGTCGAGCCCAAGCTCGCATGAGGTCGACACCCTTGCCGACAATCGCGGCGGCCGGTCGATGTTCGCTCAACATCGCTCGAATCGGCGCAACGGTTTCGTCTGTAACGCTCCCGGTTGCGCCGATCGCGTAGATGAGCGTCTCCGAATCGAGGTCCATCCCGGGTTTGGCTGCGAATGACTTGACGACTTTGAATTCATCGAGGGTCTCCCAATCGTTGCCTGCCCAACGCACGTTGGAAAGGAGCACACCGCCAGGAACCGGACGGAGGTTGTGATGCACACCCGGTCCAAACCCAAATGCGGAGATCGTCACCCGTCGATCGTCGGCAGGCACACGTGATGTCAAACGATGCTCACTCCACTGGGAAGTCGCGGCGGCGGGCAGTCGTCCTACAAGGCCAGCTATCTGGAAGTCTGGTTTGGCCGCCTCCAACATCACGTCGGTCAAGAACGTCGCTGTCTCGAATTCGCGATATGTGGCTAGTCCCGTAAAGCCAACCGCCAGCCGGCCGTCGGATAGGTGCACGAGAAGGGACTTGTTGGACTCCTCCTCTACAGGTTGTCCGGCCGCGGACAATCGTCTATCGGAGAGCTGTACCAGATAGTCCGAATTCATCGCGACGAGGATCAGAGTCACGGTCAGACGGTATCTCAAGAAATCTTCTGAGCCGTGCGATTTCGGGTCTACCCACTGTCAAACGTCTGTGCCAGGAGTTCGACAGCTTCCCGTTGCATGTTGGGTAGTACCGCCGAGTACACATCCATGGTCACTCGTATCGAGGAGTGTCCGAGCCTCTCTTGGACAACCTTTGGATGCACTCCCGCCTGAAGCAGTGCGGTCGCGTGTGAGTGGCGCAGTTGACGGAGAGTCATCCGAGGGAGTCCCGCTTCTTCTGCATGACGGAGGAAGAGATCGCTGAACCATTCAGGATTGATCGGAGCACCGAGCTCGTCGGTCACTACCCACTGGCCCTCGTGCCAGGCTTCTCCCGCTCGTAGCCTCTCCTGTAATTGGTCCTTTCTCCAGGCTCGGAGCGCTTGCGTCGTACCGTCGTCGAGTTCCACTGTGCGACGTGATGATGATGTCTTGGGCAACTTGACGTGACGTCGCCCATTGACGACGACGGCGGCCTGTCGGATCGACAGGACGCCACGATCGAGGTCCACATCTGGCCAGGTGAGCCCGCAGATCTCCGAACGTCGGAGGCCGGTCATGGCTGCCGTCCTCCAGATTCCGGCCAGACGGTTCTCGGATGTGGAGCTAACGAATTGGGCGAGTTCATCCGACGTCCATATGTGGGCGGTGGCGTCGATCTCGGGCATCCGCGGTGTCTCGGCTAGGTCAACCGGGTTGCGAGCCAACATGCCCTTGCGCAGGGCGGCATCCAAGGCCTTGTGCAGGGTGACCTGGAGTCGACGGACAGATGAAGGGCCGAGTCCACCATTGCCGTCCAGTCGACCCCTCGCCTTCTGGTCGAGCAGGAACGCTTCGATCATGACCGGGCTCAGGTTGGTGAGCTTCACCGATCCGAGTTTCGGAATGATGTGACGGATTGCCGCTGACCTATACCAGGACAAGGTGGTGGGTTCGAGCCCAGTGCCGTCCAGCGATGCAACCCAGTCCGAGATGTACTGGCCTACCGTAAGGTGGCCGGCGTCGGCGTGCCGGCCGGTCTGAGTCTCCGCGATTCGCTCGTTGAGCCAGGACCGTGCCGCGGTTTTGGTACGAAACAGCTTTGATCGTCTGCGTCGCTTCCCGGTGGCGTCGTTGAAGGAGTAGGTGGCTTGGTACTTGCCTTCGCGTTCCCGGATGGATCCTGTTCCCTTTGGGCGTCTTTCTGGGGTCATCTCTCGCCCTAAACTCGGTACCTGAGGTGGCTGGGCTGGTTGGGCCTTGTTGTGAATGTATACCTAATCACCGACAGACTTTCGACCTTGTTGCAGTCCGAGCACAGCGAGGAGTCGAGCTTGTGGCACAAGAAGTCTTCGCCCTACACGGATGACTGGGACGCCGGCGAGCTCCCCTTCTCGGTTCGCGATCTCGTAGGCGAGGTTGCGACCGATTCCGAGAAGGCGAGCGGCCTCCGGGATTGTCACGGTTGCACTCGATCGCTTTCGCCGTCCGTCCCGCGCTTCATCACCGTCGAAGGGGAGTGAGGGGTGGGTCGACGTGGCCATCGCCTTGCCAATCATATCAGGCTGTTAGCTGCTATACAACTGTTAATTAACCATTCTGACGGAGGTGGCAGTTCTTGTACTTCTTCCCCGACTTACACCAGCAGAGGTCGTTGCGGCCCAGTTTCGGCCCGGACCGGGCGGTGGGTTGGGTCCCGGAGAGCGCCATCAGCTCTTGGGCAAGGCGGTGCTCAACAACAGCCGCATTGTGTTCGCGTTCCTCGATGTCCCGTTCCCGTTCGGCCAGTTCGGATTCCCGGGCCGCCACGTGGCGGCGTTGCCGTTCCAGCTCCTTCTCGGTTTCGGCGAGTTCTGAGGTTGTCGAGCTCGGCTTGTTTCGCATTGAGGCGGTCGTCGAGCGTTTCGAGATCCTCGTCGACCACCGACGCCAGTTCGTGGTGGATCAAGATGGCCACACCTTGGCCCATGTGGACACCGACTGCTTGACAGTATCTCTGCCACACCGCCTTGGTCGCACCAGATATGGGGACCTTGGCCATCCACTCGCCCTTCTCCTGGTCGGAGTCGGAACGCAGCCGGTCGTCGATCTTGCGGAGGACCTGACGGTTCAAGCTCATCGCACTACACGGCGGTTTTGAACGTACACAGTTGCATCATAACAGATGCGAGTTTACTGGTTTACCGCCATACGTCGGTTGCAACTGTGTGCGGTAGGTTCACAGTTGAAAGTGGAGGCTTGCGTGCAACCGGAAGATGACGAGTTGGAGACGAGTGAGTTACCAATAGTCGTTTTCGGCGACCTGTGCGTATCGGTCTCGTTATACTTCGTCGTCTCCATGGGGCCGGGTGACGGAGGCAGGAAGGAGCGAGCTACAACTCCTGATGCAGGTCGTCTGCCCAATCACGATTTTCCAGCGCGACTTCCTGCTGAAAGGAATCCCTTCTGCTCCCCTTTTCGGGGGTGGCGACAATAGGAGAAATCATGGAAATTCCTGTATCACGTCGGAGACCTGTGATGGTGCTTGCTATTGCTGCGGTGCTGGTAATTGCAACCGCTCTACCCGCCGCAGCTGCAGTCTGTCAGTCCGGCGGTGACTACAGCATCGACTGTACAGTGCCCGACTCCACAGGCTGCGATGGAACCAATTCGACGGTGAGGACTACGTCGATTCCTGGTCTCGGCTCCCTGGAGCTGCGCTACGACGCGGGGTGCCGCTCGATCTGGGGTCGTGCACCGCAGGCGGTCGGTCAGAACGTATCTGCGCAGCGAACATCATGCCTATCAGGCAACACAGAGGGCCTAGCTGTGACTCTGAGTTCGGGCAAGGTGTGGTCACGTCAACTGAACGACAAGAACTGCACGGGACGAGCAAAGGCGATCTACCAAAGCAACGTCTATCTCACGAGCTCTTATTGAGCGATGCGAGTGACCTTGCACTAGAGGTGAGGGGAGACCATCTCCATGGTCTCCCCTCACTCATAGACCACCCTCCGATCTAGATCCTTTCAGAAATCGATGCAACCAGAACAACCGCTCGGGCATGGTATAGGAGAAATGGAAAGTGCACTTTGGACTGTCCACAGCCGCGACCTGATCCACTACGCGGCGGGACTGATCGGCCCGACCGAAGCTGAAGATGTCGTTTCTTCGGTATTCCTCCGAATCATGGAACGTCAAGGATTCTCGTCAATCGACGATCCGCGTCGCTACCTATTTCGAGCGGTATTGAACGAGTGCCGGATGCGCTTTCGAAGGGTCAGTCGACAGAGAATGCTCTACCTCGGCAACTTGGATGTGGTTCTCCCGCCCGAGCTCCATCCTGAAGTATTCGAAGCGGTGATGACCCTTCCGATTCAGCAACGGGCCGCTATCTATCTCGTCTACTGGGAGGATCTCAGTGTGGACGATACCGCGACTCTTATGGACATTAGCCCTGGCACAGTCAAGCGCTATCTCCATCTCGCTCGGCGGAAGTTGCGGCCATGGCTCGAATCGCACGTACCAGAAGGAGCCTCCCATGCCGAATAGCAGACCCGATCCATTTGTTGAGGCCGTCGAGTCGACGTTCCGTTCGATCATCGATGTGACGCCGGATCCGGGGCCGATACCGCTACCTATGGCAACCCCATTGCAGTCGCGGCCAAAAACGAGATGGGCCCTTGTCGTCGGCTTGGCCATGGCATTGATGATCGTGCCTCTCGCCTTTCTTCTGACGGGCCGAGATCCTGATGGCGTCGTCGGTAGCGTCGTCACAGAAACGACCGAGCAGAACCCATCCGCAGCGTCGGACGGGGTATCGCTTGTGCAGAGGGAGCGCCTCAATACCTTGCTCGATGAGACCGTCGGCACTCCTGTTTCTCACCTGGCCGAGCTTTCCTGGCTGCCGCTCGCTGAGGTGACGCGGGAGAATGCGGAGTGTGTGACCTCTGCGCTCGACATGAGTGCCGAGATTGAGATAGCCCACTACGTCGCTTACAGCCCGGAAATGTCTCCCACCGATCAGAATCCGAGATTTGTTTCGTTTTTGCTTCTTGAGGACGGCAGGACGGAGGGTATCGCCATTGATCTGTTGACTTGTACATTGATTGCTTCTGAGCCTGGCCCACCTCTTGTTAGCGAGCAGGATGAATTGTGGCTGCACGGGGCGGTCGAAGGATGGTTCGAGGAGATAGGGCCTTCCGGAGCATTCCTCGGTCCCGACTTCGTTTATGGCGAACCTGGTTGCGTGTTAGAAGCCGTAGCAACTACCAGATCTGACCTCGATCCGGCTCTAGTCGGGCTGCGAGGGATAAGCCTTTTCCAAGCTGACGGCCAACCGCAAGATTTGGATCAAGATTCCACCACACCTGAGTTTGTACCCACGGGATGGGCCGTCGCCGTGATCGGCGTCTATGAATCGTCCGAATGGCATGATCTCGAGGATCCGTCTGGCCTTCTCACAGAATTCTTCGTAGCTTCATTCTGGGTGGAGCGCACATCACAGCCGGAGCGTTGCTTTCTCGTTGAGATGGTTGCGGCCGACGACTATTTCAATGAGGCCGGGTCTTGAGATCGCCTCGAGAGGCACGACGATTCCTTGTCTCGGTGGCTCTAGTTGTTTCGGTCTCAGCCTGCAGCGTTGGCCAGGAACAACTCGCTGAAGATGATACGTCACCAACCTTCCCTGCGGAGCTTTCACCCTCCACAAGCGGATCGGCGCAGGTTCCGACCCTGACAGACGTCGACATCATTAACCCGACCGTCGAGTTCTTCGCTCGTGGAATGAGCGGTGCTGAGCTGGCCAACAGTCTGGAACAGGCTGTCTCGGCTTGTATGCAACAACGAGGCTGGACGTACGAGCCCGTGCTACAGGACACTTCGTTCGGTGAGCCGAAAACGGTCGGAGAACTTCGCCGATTCAGGGAAACGTACGGCTATGGGGAATTCGCCTACCCTCAACCTGAGAACGGGATATCCGGGGTAGAGGCTGCAGATAGGAATGCCGCTCGGTACAGCGCGCTTCCCCCTGACCAGCAAAGGGAATACCTGATGGATCTCAACGGAGGTGTCGAGGAGGCGGAGACGTCACTCGAGGATGACACACCGCTACCGGGCAGTTGCTTGGCGGAGGCTCGGGATGCGACAGCTGCGCCGCTCTACGACGAAGCAGTGATGAGGGATATGCGAGACATGTATCAAGCGGGCCTCGAGTCGCCCCAAATGGTGGTAGCTAGGGAAGAATGGTCGCAATGCATGAGAGACCTCGGCTATGAACTGACCCAGCCCATCGATGCATACGATCTCGCCGTTACACAAGGCCAGGGACTTCCAGTCGAGGAGGCAGTCGCTCAGGAGACTCGGGTTGCCTCGGACGACTTCGAATGCCGACTAATAAGCATCATCCCACTTGAGCACCAGATCGAATCGGATATCGTCCAAACTCTCATCGAGCGATATCCGGAGTACGGCGATAGGTGAGACGTAGTTTCGGCTCGTGAGGCGTCTGAGAGGATTTCTCCTTATTCTCGCTGGTATCGGCGTTGGACTCGCCGCCGCTTGGGTCCTCCTACCTCAGTTCACGACGCCGCAGCAAGCCGCCGAGGTTAGATCCGTACCAGTCCCGGAGAAAATAACGGCGCCGGTCGAACGGGGTGTCCTCAGGGAGGTCATCCAACTGGAAGGCATGGTGGAACCTCGCGTCCTGACATCCATCCAGGCATGGGAGCCTGCTGGTGCCACACGCCCGGTTCTCACCTACATTCCCGCCGTCGGATCAGAGATCAGAACCGGTGAGCCTATTGTCGGGCTGTCTAACCGACCGCTCATCTTTATCTCGCAAGGCGAGAATTTGTATCGAGACCTGTATCGCGGGCTCTCTGGGCTCGATGTGATGTCCTTGCAGCAGACTCTGATCGACCTCGGCTACCTCAGTGGAGATGAAGGTGCCGATGGCATATTCGGAGCGGCGACCGAAGAAGCCGTGACGATGCTCTACGAGGCGATTGGATACCAACCCGCGCCCGCACCTGAGGGGGTTGCTGACACCAGCATCTTGGAGGCTCAGAACGCGGTCGACCAAGCACGCCAAGCCTTACGTGAAGCCGAGGCCGGCGGAGATGCAACTTCTATCACCATTGCATCCCGAAATCTCCAGATCGCCATGCGGCAACATACCGCCCTAGCAGAGATGCCGCGGCTGACACTGCCAGCCTCCGAAATCCTCGCCCTTCCATTTGAGTCAATCCTCGTCTTCGGCTCCGGCTTCAACGAAGGTGACGTCATAGGTTTCGAGAATCCTCTCCTCGAAATTCGCACCAACGATGTCTTCGTGACTGCCACTGGGACTAGAGGACAGGTAGCCCAAATCAGCCTCAATCAGCCCGCGTTGATCGTCGCTCAGGAATATCGAATTGAATCAATCGTCGAGAGTATCGCCCCCGTTCCCGATGCCCCAGATCAGATAGTTCTGCATCTCTCACTTCCAAGGGGTGAACTCCAACCGGGGGACGTCGTGACCGTGGAGGTAGAGACAGACACAACTGGGGTAGAGGTCCTATCGGTGCCGGTGTCAGCTGTTCGAACTGACGCTGATGGCAGTTCGTACGTCACGGTCGCCGAACAAGATGGTCAGCGTCGAGTAGCTGTCGAGCTCGGCATCACGGTCGGGGGAAGGATCGTCGTAACAGGCAGTGTGCGGCCGGGAGAGTTGGTTGTGGTCGGTAGCCAATGACTCCGTTGTTCAGATGTAAAAGCGTGAGCCGCGAATACGAGGGAGGCGTGCCGGCCCTTGTGGACATAGACCTGGACATTCACGCAGGTGAGTATCTCGCGTTAATGGGGGCTAGCGGAAGTGGCAAGACGACACTCCTCAACCTGCTAGGACTCATTGACAAACCGACTGGAGGGTCCCTGTTCCTCGACGGCCAGGACACAGTCGACTGGCCAGATCGGCGTCGGGCTCAACGCCGGGCCGAGATGATCAGCTTTATTTTTCAAGCCTTCCATCTCTTTGACGACCGAACGGTTTCCGAGAATATCGAGATTGGACTGATACACCAGCGTATCCCGGTCCGAGATCGGAGGTCGCGTGTCACCACCGCGATCTCGGCAGTCGGCCTCGATGATCGAGTCAACGCTTTGGCGAGGACCTTATCGGGTGGCGAACAGCAGAGAACTTCGATTGCCAGGGCAATTGCCCGTAGACCCAAAGTACTGCTGTGCGACGAACCGGTGGGGAACCTCGACCGAGACAATGCGGAGCGGGTATTGGACGCCATCGACGCCATCCACGACTCCAACGTGACAGTGATCATGGTTACCCATGATCCAATGACCGCTGAGCGATCCGAGCGGATCGTCCAACTCAGCAATGGAAGAATCGAGCAATAGGGTGCTTCTCTCCGACATAATGAGAGAGGGCT
Organism: Acidimicrobiia bacterium; assembly: GCA_050329555.1. Taxonomy (GTDB): domain Bacteria; phylum Actinomycetota; class Acidimicrobiia; order Spongiisociales; family ZC4RG35; genus MA-ANB-1. The sequence goes on from JBHJOQ010000094.1 coordinate 34,001, forward strand.
TCCGGTCAATCGGGGAACGACCCCTGCGATCGATCTTGACATCTCTCGGGTCCATCCTCGGTGTGGCCACTGTGGTGGCAATCATCGGGCTGTCCGGCACCGCGTCCAACCAGATCTCGGTGCGCTTCGACGAGCTTCTGGCAACTCGAGTGTTCGTTGAGCCTGCTTCGCCTTCGATATCGAGCGAGATTCTGAACGTCGACCTGGAAGCCGTCCAAGAAATTGAGGGAGTTACAGGAGTCGCACGGGCTACCGTGCTCGGGGAAAGAACCGCTTCTCTTCGGCCGGTCAACGGCCGACAGATCAGTTTCACCCCGGTAGTCGTGAACGACGAATTCGCGAACGCTACCGAGGCTGAGGTGGTCGGAGGCAACAATTGGGATCCGAAAGTCGTGGCCGAGACCGGCGCTCCCATAGTCCTATTGGGCGAGTCAGTTGTCCTCGAACTCAACTTGCCCCCTTACGACGGTCCGTTGACGCTGTGGATCGAGGGGCGGGCGGTCACCGTTGCAGGCTACATCCGCGCCGGGGGCGCGGAGCCACGTGTCAACGGATGGGTTCTGGTTCCTGAATCATCGTATGACTCCTTGATTTGGGGCGCCGGAGGAGCTTCCTCGATTTTGGTCCGGGTCACGCCAGGGTCTGGCGCAGCTGTCGCCGACGTAATACCCTACGCTCTCGACCCCGAGCACCCCGACCGATTTTTGGCCATTGCTCCCCCAGAACCAGAGATCCTGAGAGCCAACGTCGAAGGAGACACGCGGGTCGCGTTCCTTGCGGCGGGTGTCATTTCCTTGGTGGTGGGTGGTGTGGCCATTGCATCTGCAACCCTCACGTCAGTCGCGGAGCGGACCGAGCAGTATGGGGTCCGCCGAGCGCTCGGAGCTGGTCGGCGGGACATAGCCAGACTTGTGCTACTGGAGACCACTCTCTTGGGGGCTTCAGGAGGAGTGGTTGGCTGCATTCTCGGCTTGATTCTGGTGCTCGCCTTTTCTCTCTCTCTCGCGTGGGTGCCCGTTTTCGACGCCCGGCTGGTTCCGTTAGCAATCCTCTTGGGAGTTTGTGTGGGTGCCGTTGCCGGGCTTATCCCATCTTTGAAAGCCGCGATGATCGAGCCGATACAAGCGATACGCCGTGCCTAAATGCGGCCATGAATTGCTGTTTCACGTACGCGACAGGTTGCGGGATCACTCCCCGGCCAGCGAATTTCCCCGCACCGGTCAAGACAACCGACAACCTGGCATCCGCTTAGATAGTCACGTTTGAATCGTGGCTGCACCGTCGCTTTCGGCAAGGCCAGCGAGGGCCACGCCAATCCGATTCGAAGTCACTCAGGGAAATATCGGTTACTGATGAGCCAGTCGAAGATCTCATGGCGGAGGAATGTGAACTTGCGGCCCCCGGGTTTGCGGTGAGCGGGGATGATGCCCTCTCGCACCCAGGTGCGGATGATCTGTTCGTTGGTATGCAACAGCTCAGCGAGCTGGTTGGTGTCCAGGACCGCCGGCACTTCCGGATACCACCGGTCGTAGCCGATGGACCCCTCTGTCACTCTGTGTCTCGCTCCGTCTCGTCGGTCACGTCTTCGTCCTCGGGGCCGGTGTCGTCGTCGACGGGTCGCATGGCTGCGATCACCTCGTCGCGGAAGAATCGGAACTGTTGACCCCATCGCATTGCGTTGAGCTCTCTGCGGTGGACTTTGTCGCGGACGTCGCCGATGGTGCAGTGCATCATCTCGGCGACGTGGGCGGTGGTCAGGATGGTTGGGTAGAGGCGGCGTAGCTCCTCGATCGGGTCCGGATTGCTCATTCTTAACTCGATGCTACTCAACGTTGCTACAGAAAGGAACGGTTTCAGAGCTTGAACCATGTTCTTGTCCGTATTTTGTCCGTCAGAGGACAGGAAACGTCGGAAACGGAAGGGAAAGGACGAGTGACCCTCTGCCCAGCTCACGGCTGGTTTTCGGGTGTTTCGTCCTGGTCGTCGGAGGCCGCAATATCGGACTCATACCGACCGGGGGCGGCGACGGGATAGCGGCTCGGGGCCTACACGAATCTGCTCATGGTGGTTCGCGACTTGTTCCGGTCAGTCTTGCGATGGAAGTGGTACACAATTCGGCGCCTGTCCGGCGCCTATCGATCCCGAAACCACGCAGGAGGCGTCGGCACCCAAAGGTGCTATGAAGGATGAAGGCCCAGGTCACCGCAACGAGTGGGCATTGCGAGTGACCTCCAAGGACGTACGGAGAGGCCCCTCAAATGACTGGCAGTCAAGGGGTCAGGGGTTCAAATCCCCTCAGCTCCACTTCTAAAAACCTCGATCTACCTGGGGGTTTGCCTGTCTAGGCGTTGAGTTTCCGGACGACGGATCACCAAGAGTCCGCGAAAAGTCCGCAGGAGTCCGCGGGATCTAAGCCCTGTTGGGTCATCGAGAACAGTCTCGGAGACTCCAGCTTGACCTGCAGCGCCCGGGCCGAACTCCGAGGCTCGTCTCCATGACAGGCATTCACCGACACGTATCTGCTACACCCTTTATGTGGAAGTAAACAATTGGCGGGACTTTGAAATCCTCGCCGCTGGTGTCTTCGAGGGCTTGGTACCGACCGCGATCGTGGAGCATGACCGGCGTATCAAAGATGAACACGGGGTCAGTCACCAGATCGATGTCCACGTCGAAATCCCGATACCAGGCGACATCATCAGGATCTTGCTGGATACCAAGCTGTGGAAGAAGAAGGTCGGTAAAGGCGATATTCAGAAACTCGCCAAGACCAGAGACCAGCTTGGATATCACTTGGCCGGTGTGGTGGCCAACCGGCTCGAAGGGTTCTCACAGTACGCCAAGGCGCAGGCGGCGTTGGACGACATCCGTCTCTTCGATTTGTCTCACTGGCTGATTGCGGACCACGGGGGTTGGCAGATCGGTGTCACCGGTGGAGGGCCCTTCTCCGACGAGTTCGTCGCCGCGACGCGGGTAGTCAGCCTGGTGCCCCTCGCCGAAGGTCCCATTTTCCATCACCCCGACTGCGAGCCTGACTGCAGCGAACCGAACTTTGATTGGGTTACGGAACCCGGTGCGACTGTGGCTCAGACGATCCGGCTCTGGCTCGACGAAGGCGTGATGGAGGTATGGCGGAGCGAGGCTATCAATGACGCGTTTGAGAGAGCAGGTGAACTCAGCGAAGGCCATCGGAGCAGGCGCAACTATGAGATCATCTGGGACCGGCCGATATCTATCAGAGCTCCTAAATCTGCTTCATGGGACACCAAGCACGGCTGGCGCGGCTACATCATTGTCACTGAGATTGAGTTGCTTCCCGCATCCGGGAAACACACGGAGTGGTTCCTGCGACGACTCGACGAGGGTGAATGGCGGTTTCTCGCAGCGCTCGGAAGTGGGACCTTATCCGCGCCGTAGGTTCGGCGTGCCACTGGTCAGGAAGGGTCAGAGGCGGTTCGCATATTGAGTGCGGGTTTAAATCTCGACGCACGTTGGACCGCGTACGGTCGGCAAGGAACGAGAATCCCTCACATGGCGCAGCATCGCCCAGCAGTACCGACTTCGGTTAAGTCAGCCTTACTTGATGAGGCAGCGGGCCAATGCTCGAATCCCGCATGCCCTAATACGCTCATCGAGCTGCACCACATCAGGGAATGGGCG